>CP069393.1:345000-690000 GCA_016887505.1 Clostridia bacterium
CCAAATTGGTAAATTGGTTCTTTATGGATCATTCCACCCTGATACACCTCTTGCAATCAGTCCTAATTTGATTCACTATTCACAATTGACCGTTACAGGTGTTGTAAATCCTGGTGCTGCTGACTTTGTAAGAGCGACCCGCATGCTTAACAAAGGCGTCGTTTCATTGAATGACTACATTGATGCCCAATACCCAATTGACGAGATTCAGAAAGCTTATGAAGCATCAATCAGTCCTAATACGTATCGAGTTGTAGTAACCTTTTGATGGCTTACTTGATTGTATTTGACACAGCTTAGTTTTCCTATACGGGATTGTAACGAAAATCTCTTGAAAATGGGCGATGTGATTATAAAATTGCTGAGATGTGCATGGATAGACCCCAAAAAAGGAATGGCCACGCTAACCACCACTCCAAATTTTGGTTATTTTACACTATGAAAAAATGTAAAGAGGCATGTCCAAACAGCATTTTTCCGATCGCATGGCCCATTCATTTTGTATATGGTTTTGGAATACCATAGTGCCCCTGACTGTAAGGATGATTTTTGAGAAATTACTTGCGCATAGTCAGATTGACTATGGTTTATTTCTGCCTGCCTTCAAATTATAACAATTTTGAATAACATAGTACGAAGATAAGAATTGCTCATTCTTATGCAGTATAGTAGAATGTTTTAAGCTGCGATAAATTAACTGCTTTGTGTGGAATGCTTTTCGTGGTGGGAGAGGTGTAACATGAACAGTAAAAAGAAAATTACAATTGTCGAGATTGCCAAAATGACAGGATATAACGCTTCAACGGTTTCACGAGCCTTGAATCATCCAGATATGGTAAAACAAGAAACGCGAGATAGAATTATGAAAGTAATCAAGAAATTTGATTACTCACCAAATGTATTTGCGCGTGGCTTGCAAACACAAAAGAGTAATCTCGTCGCATTGATCGTACCGAATTTCACCAATCTTTCATTTTCAAATCTAGCGCGTGGCGTGCAGGATACGTTGAGAAAATATGGATACACGATGCTTATTTTCAGTTCACATGAGAATGCTGAGTGGGAACGATTAATTTGTACAGAAATATCTAAATTACATATTGATGGCGTTATCTTTGCATCTGGTAGCAGTGTAACTCCACCAATAGAGGATATTACCGTTGAAACGGAGAGACTCTTCATCGATAGAGATGGAAGGGCCTTTGATATAGACACACTGATGCCTGATTTCAACACAGGCTTTGATGAACTTATTGCGATTCTTAAGAATAATGGCCATAAACGTATTGGTTTAATATGTGGGGATGCCAATTCCCATACTGGGATGGAGATTATTCTATCGTTTCAGAAAGCAATGCAAAAACACGAACTCTTTGTCCCGCTTGAGTACATCCAAAGTTGCATGTGGGCCGCTAAAGATGGGTGGATGAGTGCCGAGGAACTAATATCACTGGAGAAACCTCCTACAGCGATAATTGCAGCTACGGACACAATCGCTCTAGGCGCTATGGGGTGCGTTCAAAAGATGGGCTTAAGGGTACCGCAGGACATTTCCATAATAGGTTTCAATAATGAACCTGGAAGCGAATCGCTGAATCCACCTTTGACCACGCTTTTGTATGATGCATATAAGTTAGGTACAGAGGCGGCAGAAATTTTGGTTAAACGTATTTTGGAAGGTGAAAGGGAAGTCGTATTCAAAAAATATGAGTTTCATATTCTGGAGCGAGAATCGATAGGAATGGCTCCGAAAGAGTAACCGTTGCAGTATATTGTTATACAATAATAAAACCGCCAGCCTTCGGACTAGTAGTCAAAAGAATGGCGGCATAAAGCGTAAGAACTTTACTGACGCAGTAAAAACTCTACAAAGTCTTGGTTGCACATCTGATGGAAGTATTCTCCAATATTATACGGTGCTAGTGCCTTATCTAGATCTTCCTTTTGTAGTTTAACGCCAATTAATGCATTTTCCAGATTAGAAAGCTCTTCTGAAGTAAAGAAGTCGCCAAAAATTCGCAGCTCTCGAATTACACCTTTGGAAACGTTCATCTTGACATTAACTAGCCCACAGGTGAACTTATCAAGCTTTTCTAGGGAGTAGGTTGGTGATTTGCCCCATACCCAATCCCATTTTTTGAGTTCATCCGCCTTTTTCGCGATGTATTCTTCAATTTCAGGGGTAATCTGGAATTCACTGATGTCACTTTTTTGTTTAAAATGCTTCAGCAAAAATGCTTTGAATTCCTGAATATCCATATCCTGTTTCAAGTAGTCAGCGATATTACCAACTCTAGAACGAACTGATTTAATACCTTTAGATTCTATCTTTAAATCTTTAACCTTCAAGGCTTTGGAAAGGTTTGACATATCTGCATTATAAAGTAGTGTTCCGTGATGTAGTATCCGTCCGTTCTTGTAGCATTGTGCATTTCCAGATACTTTTTTTGTATCAATCATGATATCATTACGACCAGATAATACAGCATCAAGCCCTAATTCTTCCATGGCCTCGATAACTGGACGGGTAAATTTCTTAAAGTTATTGATATCGGTTTTGCCGGCCTTATGAACGAAAGAAAAATTCAGATTTCCATGGTCGTGGTAAACAGCGCCACCCCCAGAAAGTCTGCGAGCTACAATGATATTTTCTTGTTCGACAAAATCCTTGTTAATCTCTTCAATGGTATTTTGAAATTTACCAATGATGATAGAGGGTTTGTGAATATAGAAAAATACGTAATCATCTTCCGGCGCCACATTCAGCAGGTAGTCTTCTAATGCGAAGTTAAAATAGGGGATTTCCCAATCTGTCTTAATATATTTCATGAGTAACTCCTTTCCCTTGTACCAAATTATTATAAGCGCTTAGCAGATAGTGGTCAAATAGGTAATAGGCTATTGTGGAACCAAATATGCTGCTTGCTTGAAAGGTAAGGATATATGAAGTAATATTTAATAAGTGCTGGACAAAGTAGGGGAAATTCTATAAAATGAGAAATTGAGATTGATGAAGGGAGATAAAAGTTATGAAAAAAAGTAAAAAATTAATTGCTATACTGCTATGTGCCATGCTCGTATTGGGTTTTAGCGGTTGTGGTGGTGATGATGAGGATACTCTCAGTCAGGTCCAAAAAGATGGACAAGTGATTATGGGAACCAATGCTGAATTTCCACCGTTTGAGTACCGCGATGAAAACGGCGATGTAGCCGGATTTGATGTGGAAATTGCCAAGGAAATTGCAGCTGGTCTAGGTGTGGAACTGGTAATTGAGGATATGGACTTCGGTTCAATCATCAGCGCGCTACAAAGTGGAAAAATTGACTTTGGTTTGGCTGGTATGTCCGTGACGGAAGATCGATTGGCGAATGCTGATTTTTCAGATGCCTATTTCAATGCTAGCCAGGTAATCATCGTAAAGGCTGACAATGATATGATCAAAGGCAATGCAGACTTGGTCGGAAAAACCATTGGAGTGCAAGAAGGTACTACTGGTGATTTAGAAGCGAGCGAGGTAGAGGGTGCTACTGTTATGCGTTTTAAAAAAGGCGTGGATGCAGTAATGGACTTGCAAAATGGCAAACTTGATGCAGTCGTGATTGATGCTTTACCAGCAGCCGTCTTCGCTGAAAAGAATGATGATATCGTCGTTCTTGACGAATACTTCACCGAAGAGGAATATGCGATTGCTATCCGCAAGGGTGATGATGCTTTCCTTAACGAAGTTAACCGAATTATTGCTGAACTAAAGGATAGCGGACGCTATCAAGAGATTTATGACGAATATATCGGCGACTAGTAACAGGGCTGGTTTAACCAGCCCTTTCTTTTTCTTATTCTAGATTAATAAGGCAGGAAGGAGGGGGATTCCATGATATTGGTTCAATACGCGAATCTAATGCAGATTTGGAGTAATTTTACCAGTGATTTTTATTCGAATTTCATAGCCGAAGATCGTTACATGTTTTTGGTAAAAGGCTTGGGCATTACAATCCAAGTGAGTTTTTTTGCCATTCTACTCGGCATCTTACTAGGATTTACATTGGCTTTCTTTAAGTTGTCAAAATCCCGTGCTTTACAACGCATTGCATCAGCCTATATCAGCGTGATTAGAGGAACACCAGTAGTCACACAGCTGTTAATCATCTACTTCGTGTTTTTTGGAAGTGTGAATATATCCAAGGTTATTGTAGCCATCATTGCTTTTGGTGTGAACAGTGGGGCTTATGTGGCTGAAATCGTACGTGGAGGAATACTATCTGTAGATAAGGGCCAGATGGAGGCCGGCAGGTCTCTCGGTCTTAGCTACCGCCAAACGATGATACACATAGTAATTCCACAAGCTCTGAAGAATATTTTCCCAGCGTTGGTGAATGAATTTATCGTTTTAATCAAGGAAACGGCCATAGTAGGATATATTGCCTTAGAAGACTTAACGAAGGGCGCAGATATCATACGAAGCCGGACTTTCGAACCGATGATGCCTCTGATATCAGCGGCTATCATATACTTCATACTGACAACCATACTTTCGAAAGCAATGGGAGTCATTGAAAGGAGGTTGAGAAAAGGTGATCAGCATTAGCAATTTATATAAGCAATTTGGTGAACTCGAGGTTCTTAAGGGAATCGATGAGCATGTGGACAAAGGTGAGGTTGTGGCTGTTATTGGGCCGAGTGGATCTGGGAAAAGCACCTTTCTTCGATGCATTAACCTGCTTGAAGTGCCGCAACAGGGTGAGATCCTTATTGAAGGTATGGCTCTTACCGATGCCAAACAAGATATTAATAAATTGCGTCAAAAGGTAGGTATGGTTTTTCAACAATTCAACTTATTCCCACATCTATCTGTAATGGAAAATATCACGTTGGCACCCTTGATTGCGAAAAAAATGGACAAAAAAGCGGCAGAGAAAACAGCTCGTATGCTTTTAGATAAAGTTGGGCTGCTGGACAAGGCGGATACTTATCCAAATCAACTTTCCGGCGGACAAAAACAACGTATTGCCATTGCTAGAGCCCTGGCGATGGAACCGGATATTATGCTCTTTGATGAGCCAACGTCAGCACTTGATCCTGAAATGGTGGGAGAGGTGTTGGAAGTAATCAAACAACTAGCTCGTGAAGGAATGACTATGGTGATTGTTACCCATGAAATGGGCTTTGCACGAGAAGTGGCCAACCGAGTAATATTTATGGATGAAGGTATGGTCGTTGAAGAAGCACATCCTGCAGAATTATTTGCCAATCCAAAAGAAGAACGTACCAAATCATTTTTAAGTAAAGTCCTATAAACATGGCGTAAGCCATGTTTTTTTATGTGCTTGACAATTTTACTTAGGATATCCTTTATGTGATAATGATATTACAAGTTAGCGAATTATTTGTTAAGGAGGTAACATGGAAAAGGAATATATAGATGGTTTTGATATTTATAATTTTATTGTATCTGGCGCACATAGACTGATTGCCGAGGAACAAGATTTAAATGCAATTAATGTGTTTCCCGTAGCAGACGGAGATACCGGAACCAACCTAGCCTTTACCATGCGTACCATTGTCCAACATGCAAAGAAAGACCAAGCAGTAGATAAGACACTTCAATCGATATCCCATGTAGCGCTAGAAAATGCTTATGGGAATTCTGGTATAATTTTTGCCCAGTATTTTAGGGGACTTTCTATTGAGTCAAAGGGCAAAGAAAGAATATCCACGAGAGAATTTGCTTCCATGGTTCGGGGAGCGACTCACTATACATACAAAGCACTGGCAAAACCAGTTGAGGGCACTGTTCTAACTGTGATGCGAGGCTTTAGCGATCAACTAATCAATAATCATTTAGACAATGAGTGGGAAAAACTGTTTGCCAAGGCATATAAAAATTTGGAGTATATGGTAGAGCAAACACGTTATGGTTTAAAGGTATTGCGTAAAAACCATGTGGTGGATGCTGGTGCCTTGGGATTTATGTTTTTTGTTGAGGGAATACTTGATTTTATAAGGACTGGAGATACAAAAGGTTCCAGCCAACATAGTATGGGACCCTTGATGGCAAATCACGTTAATAAATTTGATGAAGTCAAAAGGAATGTATATTGTTCTCAATTCTTGGTAAAATCTTCCATGCCTGCACCAGCGTTAAAAGAACTATTGCTGGATAGGGGAGAAGATTTGATTGTCGCCCAAGGAGACGGCATTCTGCGAGTTCATATTCACACTGATTATCCAGATCAAATTATGCGACTCCTACTTACAAGAGGTCAAGTTTTGGAGCATCGTATCGAAGATATGAAACTACAAAGTCTTATACTTCAGCAAAAAGACCACACGATTGCTGTTGTGACTGATTCTATTGCAGATTTACCCCAAGAATATCTTTGGGATCAGCGTATTAGTGTTATTCCGTTGAATGTAATATGCGACTCAGTTGCATATTTAGATAAGTTAAGTATGACACCAGCCACATTTTACAAGGATTGGGATGACTATGAACTATATCCAACTAGTACTCAGCCTTCCATCGATGTTATCGAAAAGACCCTATATGCTTTAAGTATGAAATATGACAGCATCATTGGACTATTTGTTTCTAGTGAAATGAGTGGGACGTATGAGAATGTATTGCGTATTGCAAAAGAAATGGGAAAAAACGGATATCAGATTTCAGTAATCGATTCGCGTCATAATTCGGTAGGGCAGGGACTGTTAGTGAAGAAAATGGCCACTCTAATTGAAGAAGGATTAGAACATAGCCAAATTGTATCAGAAATTGAGAGAATAAAATCACAGGTTAAAACTCTAATACTGGTTCAGGATCTTTCCTATATGCTTCGAGGTGGTCGCATTTCGAAACCAAAGAGTTTAATCCTATCCCATATCACAATGAAACCTGTTATTTCTATTGACCAAGAAGGAAAAGGGTTTTTATTTAAAAAAACACTTACATGGGAGAAAGGATTAGCTGAAATTAGAAAGCAAATTAGGCGAGAATTTAATAACAGCGGGATAAGCGAGTACGCACTGGTATATGCTGATGAACCTAAAAATTTGGAAGAACTACGAGAAATCATGCTTGAAGAGACGGGTAAACCACCGAGTTTCACAACTCAAATCTCATCAGTAGTAGCGCTGAACGCTGGACGAGGCGCAATAGCTGTAGGTTATATCAAAGGAGAAGAATTATGATTTATCCATCTATTTTAATCATCCTCTTGATTTATTTTACGACGATTTACATTCTATCCCTTGCGAAAAAAAATGCTTCCATATTGGATATCGCCTGGGGTGCAGGTTTTGTACTAGTTGCCTGGATTAGTTTCCTAACATCGGAGGTATCATCAGGGCTACTCGTTACTATGCTAGTAACCGTATGGGGCGTGCGTCTGACCTATCATATATATAAGCGAAATGCAGGAAAACCAGAAGATAGTCGCTACCAAAAATTTCGGGAAGATTGGGGAAGCAGTTTTGCTGTTCGATCGTATTTTCAACTTTTTTTGGGTCAAGGCCTTTTGCTTTATTTGATAGCACAGGGACTTTTGCATATTAATTTACAAGGAGAAGTGACTTCTCAATTAGGCCAACTGCTTGGTGTATGTATTTGGATAATTGGCTTTTATTTTGAAGCGACCGGGGATGCTCAATTGAAGGCATTTTTAAAAAAACCGGAAAACAAAGGAAAAATAATGGACCAGGGTTTGTGGCGCTACACAAGGCATCCAAACTATTTTGGCGAAGCGACCATGTGGTGGGGTATTTTCGTTATGGCTTTGGCTGCGGGGGCTTCTTGGACTGTAATTATTTCTCCCATTACCATCACAGTTTTGGTGCGCTATGTTTCAGGGGTACCGATGCTAGAAAGAGCCTTTAAAGATATGCCAGGATTCAAGGCTTACAGTGAAAGAACTAGTGTTTTTTTCCCACGTCGTCCGAAGAATGAAAGATAAGGGGGGGTAACATGAAATATATATGGATGTATTTAATTAGTCTTGCAGTGTTTCTTGCCATAGATATGGTTTGGCTAAACTTTATTGCTAAGGCCCTTTACCAAAGAGAATTGGGCTATCTTATGGCGGATAAATTCAATCTGGCGGCCGCCTTTATCTTTTATGCAATATTCGTTGCAGGTCTGATGTATTTCAGTATTTACCCTGCATTTGTGCAGCAAAGTGTTTTGAAAGCTGTGTTGACTGGTGCCTTTTTTGGATTGGTCTCCTATGCTACTTATGATTTAACCAATATGGCTACAGTACGTGACTGGCCATTATTGATTACACTGGTTGATCTTGTTTGGGGGGCGACATTAGGCGCTACCACCTCAAGCATTTCATATTTAATTTTCAAACGATTGTTTTAATTATCGTTGTCGCAGTTTAAGGCAGAATCATTATTGGAGGTGATTTTAATGCCAAAGGAATTTAAAGCAGGGTGTGAGCGACCGAAAAGTAGTGTTGTGGCTACGGCGAACACCGAGGAACAAGTATTGCCATTGGAAGTCAAAAAGGAGGCACAGTCTATGATTAAGGTAGGTAAACCGGCTCCGGATTTTTCCGCTCCGGCGTTTTATCAAGGTAAATTTGTCAATGTAGAACTTTCGGAATACAAAGGTAAATGGGTGTTGCTCTGCTTCTATCCTGGGGATTTTACTTTTGTCTGAGCAACTGAAGTATCAGCAGTTGCTGACAAGTATGATACTTTCAAATCTTTGGGTGTAGAGGTATTATCTGTTTCAGTGGATTCTCATTTTGTCCATAAAATGTGGAATGACCAAGAATTATCGAAGATGATAAACAAAGATATTCCATTCCCGATGCTTTCTGACCAAAATGGAGCGATTGGCTCTTTGTATGGTATCTATGATGAAGACGCGGGCGTGGAAACTCGAGGAAGATTCCTCATTGACCCCGATGGCAATGTACAAGCATTTGAAGTTCTCACACCTCCAGTAGGACGAAATGTGGCTGAGGCCATTCGTCAAATTAAGGCATTTCAGTTGGTTCGTGCATCCAAAGGAACAGAAGCAACTCCTTCAGGCTGGACACCAGGCAAGAAGGTACTTAAGCCAAATATTGATTTAGTTGGTAATGTATGGAAAGCATGGGATGTCAAAGAAGCATTTGAGGACTAGAAGAATAACTAAGGTAGGATAATTCTCTTTGGAAAGGAAGACATATGAAAGCATTTGTTGACCAAGAACTATGTATAAGTTGTGGGCTTTGCACGGATGAGCAGCCAGAAGTTTTCTTTACAAATGATGATGATAAGGCTGAGGCCATTAAAGATGAACTCAATGAGAAACAAATCGAGATGGCGAAACAAGCAGTTGAAAATTGTCCAGTAGAGGCTATTAAAGTAGAATGCTAGATTAAACCATGATTGTATGTGCTAAGCGGGAGGTGTTTTAATGGAATGTAGAGTTTCTCTACTTGCACTTGTTATTGGCACCCTGCTCAATATGGGATTGGGTGCACTATGGTATTCGCCAGTACTCTTTGCAAAAGTCTGGATGAAAGAAGCTCACGTTACACCAGAAGACTTAGCAACATCTCAGGGAAAAATGGGAATGATGTATGGCTTGACTGGAGTATCTGCTCTACTTACATCCTATGTAATCGGTGTCTTCATTCTCAATCTCAAGATTATGAACATTGCTGGTGCGTTGGGCTTTGCAATACTGCTTTGGTTGGGCACGAATATTCCAGCAATTGTAAAAAACTGGAGCTTTGAAGGAAGAACCATTAAATTAGGCATAATTAACCATGGATATGATTTGGTTGTTTATGTATTGGTTTCAATGGTTTATGTCATAATCGGTTAAATGTAAGTGTTGAAGTAAGATAGAACAATTGAATAATACCAAGAGAGCTCCCTCTACGATTGAGGGAGCTCTCTTTGCCAACTGTCTCTCAAATTAAGAGACTCAATGACAGAGTCAATATAATTCAGTATAATAAAAATATGATGGGGTGCTTTGAAAAGGTCTCATGCAGATTGCTAAAAGATGGGAGTTATACGATGCAACAAGAAGTTATTGGTGCTTTGGATACAGTTCGAAAAGTAGATATAGAGCAAATGAATAACTGGATTGGTCTAAAGATGGATCCACACTTGCTAATTGGAAAAGAATTGGCACTAGAGATGGTAGCTATGAGTTATCGATTGCAAAAGGAAATCGCTATATATATAAATCGAAGAGGTATGGTTTTGACCGTTGTGATGGGTAACAAAAGAGATGCCATTGTACCGCCGGACTTAGAAAGTTCTGCGGGCGATTTACGTTGCATCCATACTCATCCAAATGCTAGTAGCCAACTAAGTGAATTGGATTTGTCAGTTTTAGAAAAATTTGATTTAGGGCTAATTTCTGCGATAGGGTTGAATGATAAAGGGGAAATTACTGGTATATCCATCGCTTACCAGAGCGAAGATGGCTTACAGTATAAAAGCTACCAAAGTTTTGAATCAGTGAGTGATGAAGATGTGCTTCCTATGTTGGAAGCCAATCACCGTCTTCAAAGAATGCAAAATGGTGTTTCAAAGGAGATTGTGGTCAAAGAAAGAGCATTACTCATCGGCGTGATGACAGCAGGTGATTTGCGCGAAAACCCCAGCCTTGAAGAACTAAAAGAATTGTCGCGGACAGCAGGACTTGAAGTCTTAGCGGAAATTTATCAAAAAAGAGAAAGCAGTGCTGCAGGCAGTTACCTAGGACGTGGGAAATTAGATGAGGTCAGACAGGAGATACAAAAACATAATATTAATGTTGTTGTTGCAGATGATGAGCTGACTCCCAGGCAACAAAAGCATTTGGAAGAATCTTTGGGTATTAAGGTTATCGACCGAGCTATACTAATCTTGGATATTTTTGCAAGTAGAGCTAAGAGTAAGGAAGGTAAATTGCAGGTTGAATTGGCTCAGTTAAAGAGTCTTTTGCCCAAACTTTCAGGACAGGGCACTTCTTTATCCAGGCTAGGTGGAGGTATTGGTACTAGGGGTCCTGGAGAGACAAAACTAGAGGTAGATAAGCGACTTATCCGTAAAAGAATAAATATTCTTGAAAAACAATTGGACCTTGTTCTCAAAGCGAGGGAACATCGTTCAACAGGGAAAAAGGAGTTTTATCAAGTAGCATTAGTAGGCTATACAAATGCCGGAAAGTCTACCTTGATGAACCTTATGGCAGATGAGACGCAAAAAGCTCAAGATTTACTTTTTGCTACCCTCGATCCTGTAACTCGTAAAGTCTGCACTAAAAAGCATGGCTGTTTTCTTTTATCAGATACAGTCGGCTTTATTCATAAGCTACCACATGATTTAATAGCCGCTTTTCGAGCAACCTTAGATGAGGTCCAAAGTGCGGATTTGCTTCTTCATGTAGTAGACGGATCCAATGCGGAATGTATGCATCAGATTCGTTCAGTATTATCCGTTCTGAATGAATTGGAGGTGGAAGAAAAACCTCAAATTGTAGTTTTGAATAAGATTGACGCCATAACGAAGCAGGAAGTAGAGGCGCTAAAGCTACTCATACCGAAAGCAATACCGATTTCTTGTCGTAATCGAACGAATATTGACGTGCTTATGGCTGCTATTGAAGAACACTTGGATACAGGTAGAGTAGATGCGGTTGTTACCTTACCCTATGATATGGGAGAACGTCTACCAGAAATATTTGATTTGGCTCAAGATGCAAAGGTCGAATATGTGGAAAATGGATACTGTATTACAGGCAGATTTTTGGCAGACCGGATTGAACGCTTACGTAGCCAGGGGATAAGAATCAAAAGGAGAGAAAGAGCAGATGAGCATACGCCTGCAGATAAGAAAGAATGAAGTGGAACGTTATAAAAAAGGGTATCCACTTCTTACGAAAGAGGCACTAGCGCGTGATAGTAGGAACATGGTTGAAGGAGAATTATTCGAACTATATGATGGAAATAAGTGGATGGCTCGAGGTTATATAGGTTACCAAAATAAGGGGCTAGGATGGATTCTTAGCTTGCAGGAAGAAGAAAAGATTGATAAAGAATTTTTCTTTCGCAAGCTTGGGGAAGCACTAGCAAAAAGAGAAGGACGTTTTGTTTCGGATGAAACCAATTGCTACCGTTTTTTCAACGGTGAAGGTGATGGGATTGGTGGAATGCAGATTGACTGTCTAGATGGTTATTATGTATTCCATTGGTATAGCAAGGGAATCTATCAATATAGAGAGACTATCCTTGAGGCATTTTGTGAGCTCATGGACTACAGAGGAATCTATGAGAAACGTCGCTTTAAAGAAAAAGGAAAATATTTAGAAGGCAATGACTTCGTCAGAGGAGAACGTCATTCAGATGAGTTTTTTGTAAAGGAAAACAAAGTGCGGTACAGGGTCAATTTGGATGATGGTGCAATGTACGGTATTTTTTTGGATCAACGAGAGGTAAGAAGGGCTCTTATAGAGCGGTATGCGCGTGGTAGAGCGGTTTTAAACACCTTCTCCTATACAGGTGCCTTTTCAGTAGCAGCGAAGGCTGGAGGCGCCACAAAAACGGTCTCGGTAGACCTGGCGAATCGTAGTAGGTCCATGACGGAAGATAATTTTCGTTTGAATGCAATCGATCTTTCGGAAGAAACAATTATTGTTGAAGATATTTACAACTATTTTCGTTATGCAAAAAAGAAACAGTTGCTTTTCGATATGATTATCCTAGACCCGCCGAGTTTTTCTAGGTCAAAAAAGAAAATATTTCAAGCTGAAAAAGACTATCAAGAACTAATTGAAATGGCCATTGCGGTGGCGGGTAAGGATGCAATTCTGATTTTATCCACCAATTGTTCTACGCTTAAATTGGGTAAATTTCGTCAATTTGCAAGTCAGGCCTTTAAAAAAAGTGGTAGAAGATACCGGATTGTTGAAGAATTTCGGAACCCAGAAGATTTTTCACCAATGCCTGCTTATCCAGAGAGCAACTATTTGAAAGTAATGATTGTCGAGGTGAACTGACTTGGAAGATAAACTAATAATGCTGGCAGAAATAGCAGAAAGACTTCATAGTGGAAACATAGAATTTGGGATTGGCTCATCAATGCTACTGTATCTAAATGGTTTAGTAGATGAAGCGAGAGATATTGATTTATTCATTAATGAAGAATCCACCGATAAAGTACGTGCACTTCTTAGGCATTTGGGTGAAATACGACTAAAACCAGGGAAAAAACTCTATACGAGTAGATCTTTTTTCACACTTATTACTGAAAAGGTAGACGTCGATGTTATAGCAGCTTTTGGAGTTAGAGGGGATGGCTATATTGGCAGCATTAGCATTACTAAGGAAAGCATAGAACGCGATCTTGTTATACATGGTCAGACGATACCCTTGATGTATTTAGAAGACTGGCTAGAATTATATAAACTTATGGGACGTAAAGAGAAAGTGGATATTTTAAACAGGTATTTTAAAACACACTGCAAGTCTCCGCAGACAGGCTTTGAACAGCACTTCGTGGAGGAATCCGATGCGTAGGCTACTAGGACGTATAGCCATCTTTCTTTTGCTGCTCTACTGTTTGCAAATTGGTGGTGAATGGTGGACTATGAATAGAAAGATGGAAAACTTTATCGAGCAGGTTGAGGCCAACAGACCACTTGAAACGGACAATCGAACCGTACCGCTACTAGTTGAAGGGGAAAAACATTTGGGGGCACCTGGAGATATTCCGCTAACATTTGAAGCCTTGAATTTGCCGATCACAATCGCTGTGGGAGGACACTCGGGTGTAGTGGTAGATAATAGACGAGTGGTTGAATCTAGCGGACTGGAATCTTGGGATAAGAATATCACCAAATATTGGAGAAACAATTGGCGGGAACGATATGATGTAGTCTTAATGCTTCGGGTTAAGGGGTCTACAGAAGAAGAGGCTGCCGTGGCAGTAGAAAAGGCCGAGTCTCTGTTGGGAAAAAGATACGACTATTTGTTCAATCGCACAGAATACTGGATTTACTGTTCTGAGGTACCATGGATTGCTTGGAAAGAGGCGGGGTATAATTTGAACTATGACGGATTACAAGTTACTCCGAATGATTTATTAGTCAGCCCAAAGACAGAGATTGTCTATTTAAAGGTGACCGATAAAGAAGGTGTGGCCAAAGAGTATTATCTTTCTGAATAGGGAACAAGTTGGATTGGGATGCGTCTAGAGTATTGAAACAAATTAATAAAGGAAAGGTGATAATGATGAAAAAAAAGATTACGATTATGGCAATGGTACTCCTGTTGTTTACTCTAGTTTTGGGAGGTTGCTCACAGCAGGCGATGCTAGAAGCACAAAACCCAGCTACAATTTCAGTAAGTGCTAATTCATTCATGGATGTGCTACCCGACCAAGCAGAGATATATGTATCGATTGCTTCACGAGGCGAGACCGAGCAAGTCCAAAAAGACAATGCAGCTCTTAGCGATAAGGTGATAGAAGCCATTGTAGACGCCGGTGTTGATAAGACAGATATTGAGACGGTTAGTATTGATTTTCGCCCTAACTATGTCTACAACAAGGAGACATACAAAAGTGAGATTGATGGCTATGAGGCAATTCATCGCTTAAAAATCACGATTATGGATTTGGAACTTGTGGGACAAGTAATAGATGATGCGGTTGTTGCTGGCGCTGAAATGATAGACAATGTTAGCTTCACGATATCGGACGACAAAAAAGAAGAATATAAGAATGCCTTAATAGAAGAAGCAGTAGCTAGTACTAGAACGAAGGCTGATGCGGCGGCTGCAGCTAGCGGTGAAAGTATCGATGGCATACAGACGTTAAACGTAAGTGATGATAATGGAACGCCTTATTACAGAGCTGATTATATGATGGAAGCTGATGTAGCATCAGATGAATCGTATGAGATTCTTCCTGGTGAGGTCAGAGTAAATGTTTCTGTCCAAGCGTCCTATCGGTTGAAATAAGGTGTCAGAAGCCGCGTGTATAACGCGGCTTTCTTTTTGCCTTTTGTCGCCTTTAATTCCCGCCTAGAAGGATGTATAATGTTTTATGGCATGGAGGGGATTATGGATAAGTTAAGAAATCTATATTATAAAAGAAGAAGTTGCAGGAGTTTTAAAGAGGACAAGGTATCTGATGAAAAAATTCAGTTAATCCTTGAGGCAGCCTTGTTGGCACCGGCAGGAAGAAACAGAAAGCCATGTCACTTTTTGGTTGTGGATGATAAAGAGACTTTGCTTAAACTATCGGTTGCAAAACTTCATGGCTCACAGTTGGTTGAAGGAGCATCTCATGCTATTGTAGTCATGGGAGATAAGACCATAACAGATACTTGGGTTGAAGATGCCTCTATAGCAACGACCTTTATTCAACTGATGGCTGAAGAAATAGGATTGGGCTCTTGTTGGATACAAATTCGTAACCGTTATTATGATAAAGAGGAGACAATTCTTTCCAATGATTATCTAAAGAAACTATTAGATATTTCTGATAATTTTGAAGTTTTATCCATGGTAGCTTTGGGCTATAAGAAAGAAGAAACAATTGGGCGTTCTAAAGACACATTAGATTGGACGCAGATTACTCATTGGAGTTCTTTATAAGGAGGATATCATGAACTATAGCGCGGATAGACTGGTAGGAGAACATATATCAGCTGTAGCTGCTAAAATGTGTACAGCTGCCCGTACTGCACCAAAAGCAAAAGGGTTTGACGGGATTGAGACATTTTTTTTGACAGGAGAAGATCGTTTTGCGTTAGCTGACGAGATTGAAAAAATTGGCACAGAAAATGATAAGGACTTCTTTCTAAGAGATGCTGAATGCATACGCAATTCAGGTGGTGTTGTACTTATTGGTGCCAAAACTGGTGCTCGTGGAATTGTACCTTGTGGCTTGTGCAGTTTCGACAATTGCCAAGGTATGCTTGAGGCACAAGGGCGTTGTGCATTGGCCATAACGGATTTGGGCATTGCAGTAGGTTCAGCAATATCGGTGGCTTCAGACGAGCGTATGGATAACCGCGTTTTTTATACTGCAGGAATAGCTGCCTTGCGGTTAGGGCTTTTTAGTGAAAAGATTACGATTGCCTATGGAATTCCTTTGTCTGTTTCCAGTAAGAATATATTTTTTGACAGATAAGGCACAGGCCTTGTTATTTTAAGGAGTAGTTGAGTGGACGATAAGTTTCAATGGTCAGGTTTAATATTGATAGTGTTGGTAGTCGCCTTTGTGTTGCGATTTTCGTTGCAGTATGCCCAAAATTCTTTGAACGCAGAAGAATGGGAGGAGTTTGAACTGTACGAAATTAGTGAGACGACAGGTAACGAAGAACTAGATGGACGGTTGAATTTTTTCAATAGTGTTACAGGTATCGTTCGTGACTCCTTTCCGTACGTAAATATTAAAGAATCTCGTTTTGGCTATAAATGGCAGGAAATCACAGATTATTATAGTTCTATCGTGACGAATGAATCACTTCCTGAGCAGGCTTATCTATATACTATTTCTGAGATGCTTAGCTTGCTAGATGACCCTGGCACGAGACTGTCTGACCGCATATTGGAAGGCGTGGAGCGGAATCTGTTGATGAATGTGACTTTGCAAGATGATCAATTAATCCTTAAAAATTATCATGAGATATATAGAGAAAATGAGGATTATATGCAGTATCTTGAACCGGGAGACGTTCTATTGAAGGTCGACGACCGCAATGCCTTAGGTCTTTATAATGCCCTTCTTGAAGACAGTATCTTTGGTCTCTTTCCTGAGACGCAGGATATTTTTATGGAACGCTATTTCAGAACCTACTACCACCAGTATCTTGAGAAGATAAATCCTCAATTTTGTAAGTTGGATTTTCGAAAGGATGATGGTACAGAGTATACGGTGCTATTGGAATGGCAAGATGCAATAAACATAACTGGCGTAAATGGAGTGGTGACTTCTAGTTCCAATAGTTCAGTTGCGTATGGGGAGTATCTAGAGGACGGTAATTTAGGATATATTCGTTTAAACAGTCTCTATATGGAAAACCTGCCACTTTTTCAAAGCGAAATGGCCCGGATGCAGAATACTTCGGGACTGATTGTAGACCTGAGGGGTGCTGATAAATCCATAGACTACATTACCTTTGAAAAGGCAATACTAGGTTATTTTACTGCTTCGGAGCAGACCATTTTTTATGAAAAGACTAGATATTCACCAATATTACTGCGCTTTAGTGATTTTGAATATGAACCGATTGACCGTGCTTACTATCCTGCTTTAAGTGTTACGGTGCTACCGGCTTCAGGTTACTATGCAAAGCCCTTGGTGGTGCTGGTGGATGAAAATTATATGGAATCACCAGATGAGTTGATTGTAGGCTTAGTTAAACTTGCAGATGCCACACTGATTGGTCGTGGATTTGAGGTACATGCTCTCGGTAAGAATATCTCAGTCGACACACCATATTTGAATTATGGATTTAGGTTGTCTACATCGTATTTATATGACACTACGATGAAAAAGTTGGAAAATGAGCCCTTGGTCATGGATGTAGAAATCCCATATTCAAGTCAAGAGGCGAATGGTTCACTCGACCCTATTTTACGTGCAGGAATCGAGTGGTTTGAGGAGGATTAATGTTTTTTCTGGGAATAATCGGAGTAATGGATCATAAGGAGAGAATAAGGACAATTCGTCTAAATCCCTGTCGAGTATGTGAGGCAGAGGAATCTGGCGTTTTATTCAAAGTCGAACGAATTTTTTCATTCTTCTTTTTTCCTCTATTCCGTTGGAATACGCGCTATGGCGTCCAATGCAAACGGTGCGGTTCATTGTACTGGATTAAAAAGGAAAAAGGGGAAAAATTGGAGCAGGGTGACGAAGATAGCATCGGCTATTGGGAAATGTTGGAAAACAACATGGTTCGCGGAGGTATCTGCCCCAACTGCCAAAAACGCATCATCCCAACATTTAATTATTGTCCACATTGTGGAAAGAAACTGAAATAGGAGTACTTCATGGAGAAATTAAACACACTGACGGTATATCGAAAACTTGTTACAGATAAATTAATACAAGATATGCAAGATGGTCTAAATGGTGATGAAAATGCCGTGTACAATGTATCAGCTCGTCTTTTGGAAATCGAGGGAGGTATTTCACCAAGCGAATATTTAGCGAGAAGACTTGTGCTAAGTAAGAACAGTTACACCTTGGCTTGTGAAAAAGAGCAAAGCTTTCCCCATTGGGAAATGTTGCTGCGAGATTTGAAATTAATCCAGGCATTTATAGTACGGGCGCTTAAAGAACTTCCTATAAGCGCCTCACTTCTTTGTCCGGCGACTACAAGATATGGTAAAGTGGAAAAAGAACTCTTGAATGGTACAACTGAATCGTTGGCACAAGCAATTCGGGAATATGTCGCCAAACACGGTACGGGTGTGCTGGGGTCTGCCAGTGCTTTCGTATACCAGGAAAAGCTAAGGCCCGTACAAAACATTGTCCAAGTATCCTTGGACGATTTGTTGGGTTTTGAAGAGGAAAAGCATATTCTTTGCATGAATACCGAAGCATTTTTAGAGGGCAAGAAGGCATTAAATGCTTTGCTCTATGGTGAACGAGGTACTGGGAAATCTTCGACCATAAAAGCCATTCTAAATCGTTACAAGGATGCAGGCCTTAAGATGATTGAAGTAGACAAAGAAAACCTAAAACACTTGAAATATTTACTGGAGCTATTGCGCAATCGAGGGGGAAAGTATATTCTTTTTCTTGATGATTTATCTTTTGAAAACTATGAAAACGATTATAAAAGTCTAAAAGCGTTGATGCAGGGTGAACTGGAGGAGAAAACAGATAACATTTTGGTTTACGCTACATCCAATCGAAGACATTTCATAAGAGAAGATTGGTCAGATCGAATGGATGAAATGGGTGAGATTCACAAGAGCGATTCCATGGAAGAAAAGCTATCGCTAGTGGATCGTTTTGGTATATTGCTTACCTTCCAGCGCTTGAATAAAAAAGAATATCTGGAAATGGTACGTTTTATGTCGAGTCGAAAAGGGCTGACTATCGAGGATGAAGAATTAATTCGTGAAGCCTTGCAATGGGAGATCTCAGGGCATGGTATGAGTGGCCGCTCAGCTGAGCAGCTGATGATTTCGTTACTGATGAGGGAGGAAAGAGCATGATAGAAAAAATCAACGTTGCACTTTGTCAAATGAAAACCGTTGCGGACAAAGAAGAGAACTTAAAGAGGGCGGAAGAAATGATCGTAGAGGCGGCAATACATGGCGCACAGATTGCGGTCTTACCCGAGATGTTCAATACTCCTTATGATATCCGAACCTTTGGTGGCTATGCTGAGGGTGAGGTGGGACCAACATGCCAAATGCTCTCGAGAGCAGCACAAGAAAATAATATTGTGGTCGTAGGCGGTAGTATCCCTGAACGGGACGAACAGTTTTTGTATAACACTTGTTTTGTCTATGATCAACAAGGTGAGAGGCTTGCAAAGTATAGAAAGAAATATTTATTTGATGTAGATATTCCCGAGGAGATTACTTTTCGTGAAAGTCGTGTCTTATCACATGGATCGAAATCAATCGTCTTTGAGGCATTTGGCCATAAATTTGGTTTAGCCATCTGCTTTGATATCCGTTTTCCAGAATACATCCAGAAGCTCAGTATGAAGGGGGCCGAAGCAATACTAATGCCTGCTAGCTTCAATACGATAACAGGACCAGCGCATTGGGAAATTTTGGGTAGAGCCAGGGCTGTGGACAATCAGTGTTATATGGTGATGGTGGCCACCAGTCCCGTAAAAGGAAATTCCTATCAGTCCCATGGACATTCAATGGTCGTGAGCCCTTGGGGAGAAATTTGTACTAGTGCTGATGTCGAAGAGGCTATGATTCTATGGACGTTGGACTTTAGAAAGGTAGCTAATATTCGTGAGCGCTTGCCCCTACTTACCATACGTGCGGAACGAAAAAAGGATAAAAACTAGAAACTCTACCAAATTAGTAGGATATAACTTGACAAGGGCTGGTAAGGTGGATATAATTTTTTTAAAAGATAGTAGTAAATGGCTTTGATAAAGAAAAGTAGTAAAGTGTAACGGTAAAGAGAGAGAACGGTTGGTGAGAAGTTCTTCCGCTAAGCTTTATGAAGTGCCCTTTTGAGCTGCATACCGAAATTGAGTAGGCTATGCCGGGATCTCCCGTTACAGAGATCGAGTATGTAAGTACTTTAAAATTCACGTTTAGAGTGGAATAGCGGATAACTCCGCCTCTATAAGAGGCGGAGTATTTTTATTTTGGAGGACGATATGAGAGTTGAAAATGCGATACAACTGATTGGAAACACCCCGGTAGTACGTTTGAGAAAAATGGTAGAAGACAATGGCCCAAAAATATATGTGAAGCTTGAAAAATTCAATTTGGGTGGTTCTGTAAAAGACCGGGCTGTACTGGGAATGCTTAGTCAAGCAAGGGAACAAGGAAAGATTAACGAAAAGAGTGTTATCGTGGAGGCAACCAGTGGTAACACAGGTATTGCTTTGGCTTTAACTGGAAATCTGCTTGGCTTTTCTGTAATCATCGTTATGCCGGAGACCATGAGCCGGGAACGACAAGATATAATTCGGAGCTATGGTGCGAAATTGGTGCTGACAGCTGGTCCTTTAGGAATGAAAGGGGCCATTGAAAAGGCACATGAATTGGTAAGTGAGAACGAGCATGCATTGTCATTAGACCAATTTGAAAATCCAGGAAATGTAAGAGCTCATGAAACGACAACAGCAAAAGAAATTTTGGAAGACGTACCAGAGCTAGATATGTTTATAGCTGGTATAGGTACGGGTGGAACCTTGACAGGAGTAGCGAAACAACTAAAAATCCATAAACCGGAGGTCGAGATTATTGGAGTTGAACCGTTGGCCTCTTCCGTACTTAAGGGAGAAAGTCCTGGGCCTCATAAAATTCAAGGCATTGGTGCTGGATTTGTTCCTGAAATTCTAGAAAGAGATCTGATTGATGAGCTCGTTAGCATAAGTGATGATGTAGCTTATGAAGTTACAAGAAGGCTAGCTGCTGAAGAAGGATTATTTTTGGGAATTTCCTCTGGAGCTGCTGTAGCCGCTGCTCTAATCAAGGCCAAGACTCTTCCAGAAACAAAGACCATTGTGGTTATTGCACCTGATGGTGGAGAAAAATATATTTCAACCAAAGTGTTTGGAGGTAACTAAGATGTTTAAGAATTTGAAAAATTATTTGGATAATATTAAGAAGAAGGACCCAGCAGCCAAGAGCTATTTGGAAATTGTCCTACTTTATCCCACCGTTTTATCGACCTTGAATCACAGGATTGCTCACTTTCTGTTTAGCAAGAAACTGTATTTCCTAGCCCGGTTGATTAGTCAGGTATCCCGTTGGCTTACTGGAATTGAAATACACCCAGGAGCTACCATTGGCAAAAACTTTTTCATTGACCATGGCATGGGAGTTGTTATAGGTGAAACTACAAGAATCGGTGACAACGTGACGCTTTATCAGGGTGTTACCTTAGGAGGTACTGGTAAGAATGAGGTTACTAGGCATCCTATCCTAGAAGATGGTGTCATTGTGGGGGCAGGTGCCAAAGTTTTAGGCAATATCCGAATCGCCTCTGGTAGTAAGATAGGGGCTGGTGCAATCGTAATTAAGGATACTTCAACCAACTCTACAGCAGTAGGTGAGCCAGCTAGGATTATTGATAAAAAACCAGCAAACGTGGTATCTATCTATAAAAACAAGGAAACGGAAACAAAGATTTACAATCAGATGAGCATATAGCAATCATAAGAACGGCTTGACTTTTGTGGTCAAAGCCGTTTTTCTAGGCTATAATGCTAGGAGTTAGAAACAATTTGTGAGGGAAATATGAACGAGAAACAAGCCTATCAAAAGATGACAAATGAGGTTATAGAAAACAACCGCAAAAAGGGGATAAGACCCAAATTATTGTTGCACTGCTGTTGTGCCCCTTGTGCAAGTGTGCCTTTGGTGGATTGGTCCAACGATTTTGATATCGCGGCCTACTATTATAATCCCAATATTTATCCTGAAAAAGAAGCTGTGGCCCGTGCTGAAGAGTTGAAACGCTTTGTAGCTAGTTATCCTTTCAATAATCGCCCCAAGGTAATCATTGCGGACTATACTCCAGAGGTTTATTTTGATATGGTACGAGGTCTTGAAAATGAACCGGAACGTGGACTGCGTTGTGAGGTTTGTTTTGAACTAAGATTTACGCAGACGGCCGAACTTGCCAAACAACTGCATTATGATTATTTCACAACAACCTTGTCTATTAGCCCTTATAAGAATGCAAGTTTACTTCACCAGCTAGGGCTAAACATTCAGGAACGTATTGGTGTACAGTATCTGCCCTGTGATTTGAAGAAGAATAATGGTATGAAACGTTCCGTTGAATTATCTAAGGAGTATGCCTTGTACCGCCAAGATTATTGCGGCTGTGTTTACTCTAAAAATGAGATGTTAGAGCGGAAGAAAAGAATGAAAATTGAAGAGGGAAAAAATGAAAAAACTGATATTGTTTGATTTAGATGGAACTTTGGTGGAAACTGGACCGGGAATACTCGATTCTCTTAAGAAGACTTTTAGAGAAACGAAGAGGGCTGTGCCAGAAGATAAGGTACTAGAGCGTTTCATCGGACCAAGGTTGGAATATAGTTTTCAAACTTACGCTGATATTCCTGAAGAAGAGATCGATCTTATGCTGAAGGTTTTTCGGAAATTCTATAATAAAGAGGGAATCTTTATGGGTAAGCCCTATCCCGGAATGGTTGAAACGCTTCAGAAACTAAGCGAGGATTGTGTTTTGGCGGTTGCTTCAGCCAAACCGCAAAAAAACGTAACGATTGTACTGGACCATTTCGGTCTAACGAAATATTTTCAGACCTTGGTGGGTTCAGATGTTCGTTTAAATAGAATTCATAAAAATGAAATTATTACAGAAGTAATGAAAAACCACCCAGACATTGTGCAAGAAGAGATGTGGATGGTGGGAGACCGGATATATGATATCCAAGGAGCCAAGAATTTGGGCATTGATAGTATTGCCGCACTTTACGGATATGGTTTGGATGAAGAATTTATTGAGGCTACTCATTGCATCGCTACACCTGTTGAGCTGATTTCCCTTTTGGCAAAGGAAAATGAGAAAGGATACGGAATCAATGGTTGATAACCAGAAAAGCATGCTGTTGGGTATTGGAATTATGCTATTCGTAGCTTCCTTTGGTTTTTTAGTTGGAGCAGGCGTAAGTCAAAAAGAGTTTGAAGCGACACCTGAAAAAGACCCTATAGTTGTGAAACCTCTATTGGTAGAACCTGAAAAGCATGCAGAGCCTGAAGTGCTATTGGCTATTCAGGAAATAGATAGTTTAAACGGACGAGCATCTAACTCAGATGCCTATATTGATATTTTCGACCTAACACCAGAGAAGATCGATACGATTCTTTCGGATTGCTTTACCTGGCCCAAATCAGCTTTGGCGAAAGAAAACTTGAGTCCTGTGTCTGCTGAAGAAAAATCTGGGATTTTAGCCAATGCTACTCTACAAAAGAATTATGGCTATGGTTTGATACTGACTAGAGGTTCTTTAAGGGCCTTGCCCACCATGAATAAATATGTTAATCCCAATAAGAATCCAGGATTCGACCGGTTGCAGCTAAGCGCTATTTATCCCCAAGAACCAGTATTTGTTTTTGGGACCAGCAAAGATGGCAAGTACCTTTTGGTGGCTAGTGACTATTATGCGGGTTGGATTCTTAAAGAGCATGTGGCGAATATTAGTAAGGAAAAATTGGAATCTATACTAAATAGAGATAATTTTATCGTGGTTCAAGATAACCGAGTTGAAGCACTTCGAGTAAGTCAAAGTGGTGCTCGAAAACGAATTGAACTGCCGATGGGTACGGTTGTGCCTCTTGCTGATGCTCAAGATACCACTGCCTTTTCTTCCCTACTGAGCAGCGGCTGCTTTCATGGGCTTACCTATGATGGTCAAGGCGAACTTGCCATATTGGAAGTAGACAAAAACGCGGTAGTTAGCCTAGGATATTTGCCTTTTACCCAAGATACTATTACCAAGCAGGCAGACAAGCTTTTGGGCGAAGCGTATGATTGGGGTGGCGCTGATCAGGGACGGGATTGTTCTGCTATGGTAAGAGATATCTATAGTGGATTCGGCCTATGGATTCCCAGAGATTCTGGTCCACAGGCGCTGTATGCAAAAGAACTGGGCGGATTGAGAAGCATTCGTTTTGACGAAGGACTCACAGATAGTGCCAAGCTCAGAAAAATCAGTAATTTACCGGTCGGCTCACTATTATTTATGCCAGGTCATGTTATGATGGTGTATAAGCAAGAAGAATCACAAGTTTTGGTAATTCATGATTATGTTGAATACTATAAGGTTAACGGAAGCAATCTTGAACGGGTAGAAGTGATGCAGGTTGGGGTATCTGATTTGGAAATCCTAGATCGCAACGGACAAACATATCTGTCCTCTATCTTTGGTGCTTTGTCGTTGGAAGAAGGAAAATAATGAAAGATTTTAAAGTATATGGTTTGCCAGAAGAAGTGCTGGCATCTCTCGAAAAACAAAAAATAGTTGCTCCACTTGCAGTGCAGTCAGATACAGCTGAAAAGGCCTTATCTGGTGCCAATCTGTTGGTTCAGTCTCCGACAGGAACCGGCAAGACCCTAGCATTTTTGCTACCAGTATTGAAAAAAATTAAAATAGATGAGAAGAATTGTCAGGCACTCATCATAATGCCCACTAGGGAATTGGCGGGCCAGCTGAATAATGTACTCGGCATGTATAAAATGCCAGGGCTTAGGCAGGCAATGCTGATTGGTGGAGCGAATAAAGAAAGACAAAAAGATAAACTAAAGAAGAAACCCCAGATTATCATCGGAACACCAGGACGGATTGATGAAGCGATACGGGTAATGAAGTTGAACCTAGATTCAGTCAATATGATTGTGGTGGATGAAGCGGATAAGCTAGCGGATGAAAAATTCTATAACGGTGTCAGAGATTTATTGAACCAATTGCCAGATGATGCCCAGACCTTATTCTTTTCTGCTACAGTGACCGATGATGCGCAACGAATGATGCGGGATATTGGAAGGAAATTTGAGCTAATTCTCATGAGTAAAAAGAAAACCAATGAGGATATTTTGCACCAGTTCATCATGGCAGAAGACCCCAGGAAGTTTAATTTATTGATAAGGCTTTCTGAAGAATTGAAAATTAAGCGGGCTATCGTTTTCATTACTCGCAATGCAGGTGTGAAGGGCCTAGCCGGACGCATGCAAGAAGCCGGTCTTAAGGCTCAAGGCATCCATAGTGGTCTTTCATCCCAGGATAGGAAAAGAATTATTGGAAATTTCAGAACAGGAAAAGTAGATTATCTGGTGACTACGGATATCTTTGCCCGCGGGATGGATGTTCCGGACGTTCGCTACATCATCAACTATGATGTACCCAAAGACCAAACCAGCTATATCCATAGAAGTGGCCGGACGGCTCGTGCGGGACGAAAAGGTACGGTAATCACTTTTGTAGAGGAACATACAAAATTTGTAGTTGGTAAATTGGAGCGAAACCTGGATATAGAAATCAGGGAAAAAGGGTTTACCAAGGATGGCAAGTATATTGATGTAGATTATTGATCTTTAGATAAAAGTTCTTGCATATCAAGCGGAAGTTCAGAGATGATTTCGATTTTCTCACCCTTATTTCTAGGGTCAGGGAACCGAAGCATGTGACAGTGCAGAGCGTGTCTTTCCATTTCTATTTCACTGCCTCCGTATAGTCCGTCACCAGCCAAAGGATGTCCAATATGCGAAAAATGGACCCGGATTTGGTGGGTTCTTCCTGTTAGTAAGCGGATTCGAACTAGGCTATGATGTTTAGTTTCTTGTATAACCTGGTATTGTGTTTGACTCGATTTTCCTCCAGGCATCACAGCACGTCTTAAAGAAGTGTGTTCGATTCTGTCAATGGGGAAGTCTAAACACCCAGAGGGCTTATTTAGATGTCCTTCCACAAACGCAAGATAGATTTTTTCAACTTCTCCTAACTGGTTGCATTTTACATAATAGGCTTGTGCAAAGGAACTTTTGCAGACCAATAGAAGACCAGAAGTATTTCGGTCAAGTCTTCCAGCCGGCCGAAATTTGCGGGTTTTTCCTTGATGTAAGTAATAGTGGCAGACTGCATTTGCAATGGTTCCACTTTGGTAGATGCCCACAGGATGACAGGCAATCTTTGGTGGCTTATCCACGCAAAGAAAGTCCTCATTTTCAAAGACAAGGGACAGTGGAAGATTCTCTGGTATGACGGAAGTTTCTTCATTTCCAGACATTTCAACACACAAGGTATCGCCGGTTTTGACCCTTAGGTAGTAGTAGCCTGTTTTACCGTTTAGATAAACACCGTCTTTGACCTTGAGACTTCGTAGTAATTTTCTGGAAAAGTGAAATTCATTTTGCAATACCGATTGAAGCGTTTGACCGTTGTACTTAGCTTCCACGATATAGGTTAAGCTGTCTTCCAAGTGATACCTCCCTTGCCGGAGGTTGTTTACTTTCCGGCCCAGAATAGATTATACTCTAATTAAGGGAAAAAATGAATGATACAAAAACGAGTTAAAAATGGAGGATGGTATGGGGAACATTAGAGTACACATTAGAGATAAGGAATATTTGGTGGAAAAGGGTATTACCTTGTCCGAATTAGGCGAGATGGTACAAGAAGAGTATAAATATCCCGTTGTAGTAGCTAAGGTAAATAACCAGCTCCGCCCCTTGCAACTGCAACTTTTTGAGGATGCCAAGGTAGAATTTTTAGATTTATCAACGAGCATAGGACACCGCATTTTAGAACGTTCATTAGTATTTTTATTGGCCAAGGTAGTAAGAGAGTTCTATCCTTTGGCAACACTTAGTGCGGAGCATTCCATAAGCAATGGGTTATACTGTTTACTGCAGGGACAAAGCCGCATCAAAAAAGAAGATGTGGAACGGATGGAAAACCGCATGAAGGAACTAATCCGTCAGGATTTGCCCATTGAGCGAGAGACCGTTGATAAGAAAGAGGCAATTGAGCTTTTCACTTCGATGAACAATCTAGTTAGGGCACGCTTATTTGAGAATAATCGTAGCAAAAAGACCACCTCCATTTACAAGTTGGAAGAGTATCAAGATTACATGTATGGGTATATTGTGCCCCGCACTGGCGTACTTAAACATTTTTCACTTCGTTATTATATGCCAGGATTTTTGTTGCTTCTTACCAAGAAGGACAACCCCAACCGTCTACCGCCTTTTCGGGAACAACCGAAGCTATTCAATATCTTGAGGGACAGTGAACGATTCAGTCAAATCCAAGGGGTAAGCGATGCTGGCACCTTGAATCAATGTATTCGCTCGGGTGAAACGGATGAACTGGTGCGCATTGCCGAAGGAATGCATGAGAAAAAGATTATGGCCATAGCCGATCAGATTACTTGTGACAGGGAAAGATTAAAGCTGATTATGATTGCGGGTCCATCTTCGTCCGGTAAGACCACCTTTGCCAAACGATTGTCAGTACAACTCATGGTAAATGGGATAGAACCAGTTTCCATTTCTTTAGATGATTATTTTGTCAAAAGACAGGAAACACCGATAGATGAATTTGGAGAGGTGGATTATGAATCTATTCATGCCATTCGTTTGGACCAATTCAATGATGATTTGACCTCCCTTATACAGGGAGAAGAAGTTACACTTCCCTTGTTTGATTTTAAGAAGGGAACATACTCGGAGGGGAAAAAACTAAAGATACGGGCGGATCAGCCGATTATCATTGAAGGAATCCATGCCATTAATAATGTGTTAACAAAAGCAATACCTAGGAGTAGGAAGTTCTTTATCTACATTAGCGCCTTGACCCAATTGAATTTGGATTGCAGCAATCGAATTAAGACGACGGATGCTAGACTGATGCGCCGTATGGTACGCGATGCTAGGGTTAGAGGAATTTCACCAGAGGATACTTTGGCTAGGTGGTCCAGCGTACGCAGGGGAGAGGATCAAAATATTTTTCCGTATCAAGAAAATGCGGATGTGATGTTCAACTCACATTTAATTTACGAATTGGCAGTTTTAAAACCCTTGGTCGAGAAACTACTGTGTGGACTTGATTCAAGTTCTCCTTACTTTGCAGAAGCCGTCAACTTACTAAACATTGTAGATTTTTTTGAACCAATTGAGGATACTGGAGCAATACCCAACAATTCCATCATTCGAGAATTCATTGGCGACAGTGTATTCTATGACCGTTAGAAGAGGAGACAAGATGATTTTAGGAAGTCACCTATCCATTGCGAAAGGATACAAGAAGGCTGGTGAAACGGCGGTAGATATTGGGGCGAATACCTTTCAGTTTTTCACGAGGAATCCTCGCGGTGGAAAGGCCAAGGAGTTAGAACCGTCCGATCTTGAAGCATTAAAGAAGATTATGGAAGAACATCATTTTGGTCCCTTACTTGCTCATGCACCCTATACACTGAATCTAGCATCGGGAAAAGAGGACGTACGAACCTTTGGAAAGAATATGATGCGTGAGGATCTCTTACGCATGGAGCAACTACCAGCACACTTATATAATTTTCATCCAGGGAGCCATGTTAAAGATGGTGTGGTGGTAGGTATAGAACGCATTGTACGTGGTTTGAATGAAGTAGTAAGCGGTAGAGAAACTACGACCATCTTGCTTGAAACGATGGCTGGAAAAGGTTCTGAAGTAGGGGCAAGATTTGAAGAATTAAGAAGTATATTATCCGAGCTTGACCATCCGGAGAAGTTTGGCATTTGCCTCGATACCTGCCATGTGTATGATGCAGGGTATGACTTGCGGGATAATATGGTAGGGGTACTAGAAGAATTTGACACTATTTTGGGCTTAGAACGACTGAAGGCTATCCATTTGAACGATAGCAAGTATGGGATGGGGAGTCATAAGGATCGTCATGCTGGTATAGGTGAAGGTGAATTGGGCATGCCATTTTTGCTTGATATTTTGGGTCACGAACCGTTTGAAAAAATTCCGTTCTTTTTAGAAACACCATACGATGATGAAGGCCATAAAAGGGAAATTGCCTTCTTAAAGGAGCATTTAGAATGAGTAGTAAAACAAAAATGATTATTGACACATTGCGGGAGACCTATCAAGGGGCAGATACAGAACTAGAATTCGAAACACCATATCAACTACTGATTTCCACCATGATGGCCGCTCAGTCGACAGACAAGCAAGTAAACAAAGTGACTCGCTCTCTTTACTTAGACTATGGCAATCCTGAATCCATGGCTAAATTGAGTCAAGAAGAACTTGAAAAAAAGATTGGTTCTGTGGGCTTGTATCGTAATAAGGCGAAGAATATTCTTGCTACTACCAAGTTATTACTTGAAAAGCAGGAGGGCATGGTGCCTAAGACCTTGCCTGAATTGGTGGCGCTACCCGGTGTAGGAAGGAAAACGGCCAATGTAGTTTTATCCAATGCGTTTGGAATACCAGCATTCGCGGTAGACACGCATGTGTTTAGAACTTCTAGGAGATTGGGACTTGCCAAGGGGAATACACCCGAAAAGGTGGAGCAAGAGTTGATGCAAGTTTTTGAAAGAAAAGATTGGAAGGATGCACATCATTGGTTAATTTTTCATGGGCGAAGAACTTGCCTTGCTAGAAATCCGAAATGCGCTATCTGTACATTAAAAGATTTATGCACTAGTGAAGACAAGCAAGATTAATTGAGTCTAGAGAAATAAGAGAAATCCATTAACAGATAGAATAAAGATTAGACAAATAGTAAAGAAGCCGTCTGTTTGAAGTAGTGTACTGAAGCTACGCAAGGCTTGACGACCAGGTTCAAGGGTCACCGGAGGGTGACTCTTTTTATATAGGCTGAATATGAGAAACCACAGTAGGGCAGCTACTAGTGTAAAGGGGATTAAGCTGAGAAGCTGATTTATATCGATGCTAAGGTATTCTGGCATTTTTTCAGAAGTAATTAAGTACTCTGAGAGTACGATGAATACGTTATAGAAAAAATGGGCATACATTGAGCTGAGTAGCGAACCCGTGAAATATACTAACCAGGCAAAGAATAGTCCTAGCATGAAGGTATTGGCGAGATTGGCTACACTCAGATGAAGTAGAGCGAATAAGAGTGCAGACGTTATCATGGCAAAGCGCTTACCTTGTTTACGGTAGGTGGCAAGTAGGATCCCTCTGTGAATTGTCTCTTCAAAAATACCTGGTAGAATAGCCATCCCGATGATGTAGGGTAAAAGAGGGAGGGTTGTATCTATTGCGTACTGAGGGGCATATACTGGCCCATGCCAAGATGAAACCAGAAATACTATGAGTGAATTGAAAAAAGCCCCTATAAAGATGAGAGGTAGAACGATAAACGGTATAAATATTATATCTTGCATGGAGAGTTTTTGAATAGCAAGATACTTATGGAGATGGCGTTTATTGAACAACAAGAAAATTGCTGTTGGAATCATAAGTAGGGCAATCTGCGAAAAGAACAGTTCAAAATAGGTGTTTTCATACCAGCTAGTAGGAATAAAATAACCGGAAAAAACAAAAAGGATAAGGATGATTAGGTAGTAAAGATGAACTTTGCTTTGCTGCTTCATAGGATTCCTCACTTGATTTGTGTTTTAGTGTATAGCAACATTATAGGCTAATTGAGGGATGAGGCGAAGAAAAGTTGGTAAAGGAGAGAAAAAAGAGACTATTCAGTGTCAAACTGATTTTACACATGGAATAGTCATTTATTTGTCTAATATCGTGCAGTGCTACTTTTCTTAGCATATCTATTGAATATAAAAAGGTCCTAAAGGATAGGACCTTTTTTGTTTTCTTTTATATTTTGCAACTATAGGCTGATACGTTTCGCAATCTCTTCGAGGAATTGCTTGCTGTTTAAGACTTGTTTATCCGTATTGGTGGATAGTAAGGCCAAGTCTTTGGTCATGAAACCGGATTCGATGGTTTCTAGGCTAGCCTTTTCTAAGGCTTCACCAAAAGCAATTAATTCTTTGTTGCCATCAAGCTCACCACGTTTTTTGAAGGCGCCGGACCAAGCAAAAATCGTTGCAATGGGATTGGTAGAAGTTTCTTCACCCTTTTGGTAACGATAATAATGTCTAGTAACAGTACCGTGTGCTGCTTCAAATTCATAAATTCCATCTGGTGAAACTAGTACAGAAGTCATCATAGCAAGAGAGCCAAATGCGGTAGCAACCATATCAGACATTACATCACCATCATAGTTTTTGCAAGCCCAAATCATGCCACCTTCAGAACGCATTACACGAGCTACAGCATCGTCAATTAAGGTATAAAAGTAAACGATACCAGCTTCTTTGAAACGTGCTTCATATTCCTCTTCAAAGATTTCTTGAAAGATATCTTTGAAGGTGTGGTCGTATTGCTTGGATATGGTATCTTTGGTGGAAAACCACAGGTCTTCTTTTACATCCAAAGCATACTCGAAGCAGGAACGAGCAAAACTACGGATGGACTTGTTTGTGTTGTGCATGCCCATTATTACGCCTGGGCCTTCGAAATCATGAATGGTTTTGCGAGTTTCATGGCCCGTTTCGTCGGTGAATACAAGCTCAGCTTTTCCTGGCATAGTTGCAATATGTTCGACATTCTTGTATATATCACCATAGGCATGACGCGCGATGGTGATGGGTTTGATCCAAGTTCTTACAAAAGGTTTAATACTGCTAACTTGAACGGGAGCACGGAAAACCGTTCCGTCCAAAATGGCCCGGATGGTGCCGTTGGGGCTCTTCCACATTTCTTTAAGATTGTACTCGTCAACACGCTGGGCGTTGGGGGTAATGGTGGCACATTTTACAGCTACACCATATTTCTGGGTAGCTTGGGCTGCGTCAACTGTAATCTGGTCATTCGTTTCATCTCTTTTGACCAGTCCCAAATCGTAGTACTCGGTTTTTAGATCCACGTAAGGTTTGATTAGAATATCTTTAATCCAGCCCCATAAGACATGGGTCATTTCATCTCCGTCCATTTCAACTAGTGGGACACTCATTTGTATCTTATTATGCATTAGAACCTCCTATTAAACTCCTATTTCTTGCAAACTACCCGTATATTATCACACAACAACAAGCGAACGGCAACTATAAGCTTGCGTGTGGTTTCAAAATGAAGAGAACCGTGATATATTAATTCTTGTAACAATACAAGGGAAAGGGTGAGCCTATGCGTAGTAAAAGCAAGATAATAGTTCTGTGCCTATTGCTTTTATTGAGCGGATGTACAGGCACAACAGATGATGCGCCGATTGAAGAAGAAGCATCAAATGATTTGTCTGCACCGATCGAAGAAAAACAGGCCTTGGAATATGGTCAAATACCCTATGTCTCAAATATGTTGGATGAATGGTTACTCAGCCTAAAAAATGATGATTTGCAAGCTGGCCTAAGTTATTTTGCGGATGGATGCGAAGGACGACTCATCGGTGATGATATCGTTGAGGTGCGGGAGCCTGCTTTTTGGCGTAGTTACCTGTCTAATATGATGAACTTCTATGTAGATGCAACCATAGAAGTAGAAAATGTGGAGCTAAACGGCAGAGGTAGTGAAGGCGAAGTAGTCTTTATTTTGGAAATTAAGGGCATAAAAGCAGACGATGATTATGTACGCCGCATAATGGCGGATGTAATCTATATTGACGAAGGTTGGAAATTCAGTCGCTTTGAAGAATTGGGAGATAAGATATGAAATACATAGTGATTTTAACAGATGGAATGGCAGACGAAACATATGAAGTATTGGGCGGTAAGAGTCCCATGGAAAGTGCAGATATTCCGTTAATCGATGGTCTGGCCTCGCGAGGAGAAATTGGACTGGTAAAGACTGTTCCAGATTCAATGGCCCCAGGTAGCGATGTAGCGAATCTGTCTGTAATGGGATACGAACCAGATATTTATCATACTGGCCGTTCACCGCTAGAAGCTATTAGTATGGGAATTGAACTGAAAGAATCAGAGGCCACCATGCGTTGCAACCTAGTTAGTTTGTCGGATGAGACAGAGTACGAAGCTCGTAGTATGGTAGACTATAGCGCAGGCGAGATTACAACCGAAGAGTCAAAAGTACTGATTGGCGACCTAAAAGAGGCTTTGGATGGTGAGGGATTTACTTTTTATCCAGGCATTAGTTACCGACACGCTTTGGTTTGGGATAAGCCGGATATGAATGTGATTCTTACTCCTCCCCACGATATAAGCGGAAGACCTATTCGGAATTATCTGCCTAAAGGAGAAAAAGCAGAGTCATTATTTTCCTTGATGAAAGGGAGTGATGCTGTTTTAAGACACCACCCAATTAATTTAAGAAGAATTCGTGAAGGCAAAAATCCTGCAAATTCCGTTTGGTTTTGGGGGATGGGTAAAAAGACGGTATTGGATCCTTTTGAGGAAAGATATGGATTAAAGGGTGCGGTCATTTCAGCCGTGGATTTATTAAAAGGGATTGCTTTGGCCGCGGGCATGCAAACCATTGATGTGGAAGGAGCAACCGGAACCATCAAAACAAATTTTAGAGGGAAGTCTGAAGCTGCAATAAAAGCGCTGTCTAGTGGGGTTGATTATCTGTATCTGCATTTAGAAGCACCGGATGAGTGTTCACATCAAGGTGAGCTAAAAGAAAAAATCCATTCACTGGAACTGATTGAACAAGAGGTTATTGCTCCAATTATTGAGAGTATGCAGGAAAAGAAAGAAGATTATCGGATGCTTATTCTTCCAGATCATCCCACACCGGTACGGATAAGAACACATGTAAAAGACGCCGTTCCCTATGTTCTTTATGATTCTAGAAATGAGAAGCCTCTAGATTCTAATAAAGCTTATAGCGAACGAGCAGCAGCTGAATCGGGAAATTTCTTTGCGACTGGACCAGAGCTAACAGCCTATTTTACAGAGTCCAACAAGAAAAACTAGTGCACCTAGGGGTACAAAACAAAATTGAGGAGGAATTTCAAAGGGATATGAAATTCCTCTTTTTTATGTAGCTGTCACCAATGTTTGAAATCTGAATTTTACTTGCAAAGAAAAACAAACCTATTTTTTTCAAATGAAGAATGAGAAGAGGGCGTAATGCTTTCTTTTTGAAGGGAAAAAGGGTAGTATATTATGAGCAAGCATAACATATGGAGAGGATGGAATATTATGAACAAAAGAATAATTACAGGAATACTAGTTGTACTTTTCCTATCACTTAGCGTGGTACCAGTAGCGTTGGCAGATGAGGATACTAGCGGAAAGACACCACTAGTGCTAGAACAGTCTACACCAGCTGATAATGCATATGGGGTTGCGACAGACGCTACAATTACACTCACATTTTCGAAAAATATAGTCAATATGGCTGTTGCAGATAACAATCGTACTCAATTTACCTTAAAGGAAAATGGTGGAGATGAGCTTGCTATCGATGTTTTTTTGGCCGATGACCAAGTTGATCGTGAAAAAAGAAATGATGCAATTATTACCCCGCTTGAGCCTCTAAAGGAGGATACCGATTACGAACTAGTTGTGAACAAAGAGCTGAGCTCTAAAAGTGGTGTAACTTTGGCAGAAGACTTGGTGATCCATTTTTCAACGAAGGAAGAAAAATCTGGACTTTCTTCTATTTCTGCTGGAACAATCGTTTTAGCTGCAGTCGCTGTGCTTGCTCTCGTGCGCAGGCGTAAGAAAGCATAATAGGCTCGCGAGCATATGCCTCATAAGAGCTTAAAAAGAATCGGAATCATATTGTCACTTTTTATCGCATTCAGCATCGCTATTTTGGTGGGACGGTATCCAGTGAGCCTACAGAAGGTGTTTAAAATACTATTCGATTGGGGCTCTACAAACTATTCTGCAGTTGAAAGAGCGGTCATATTGGATGTGCGTATGCCGAGGGCTCTTTTAGCCATTTTAGTAGGAGGAGCACTGTCTGTAAGCGGTGCTGCATTCCAAGGAATGTTTCATAATCCGTTGGTGGACTCAGGTATATTGGGAGTATCCTCTGGCGCCGGTTTTGGTGCAGCGTTAGCCATCATATTGTTTAACCGTAGTTATGGAATGATCTATCTATTGTCTTTTGTCTTTAGCATTATTGCCGTTTTATCTAGTTTACTAATCGGAAGTGTCTATGACCGACACAACAAAGTAATGCTAGTATTGGGTGGCGTGATTGTTTCTTCCATTTTTAGTGCACTGCTGAGTTTTATGAAGTATGTGGCAGATCCCTATGACCAATTGCCGTCCATTGTTTTTTGGCTTATGGGTTCTTTGGCTAGTGTTTGGTATTCAGACGTACTCATCTCGTTAATTCCGATTAGCATTGGGATGCTGATTATTTTTGCTTTCCGGTGGCGCCTCAATGTACTAAGTATGGGGGATAAGGAAGCAAAATCCATGGGCGTACACGTGGGCCTTATCCGGATCATGATTATAACTGGTGCAACCTTAGCCACGGCAGCATCTGTTGCCGTGGCGGGGGTAGTTGGATGGATTGGCCTGGTTATTCCCCACGTAGGACGTATGCTCGTAGGAAATGATAATCGCACCTTGATTCCGGTGAGTTTTGTATTAGGGGGGACTTTCCTGCTCCTGATTGACACATTGGGAAGAAGCATTACTGGGAGCGAGTTGCCATTAAGTATATTGACAGCTCTAATCGGTGGACCCTTCTATATCTATTTGCTTCTTAGAACCAAGGGTGGTGGATGGTGATGAGCTTAATCGCGGAATCGATAGAGTTTGCTTATAAAAAGAATAAACCAATTCTAAAGGGAATCAACTTAAAGGCGGAGTATGCCCAGGTTCTAATACTATTGGGGCCGAATGGTTGTGGAAAATCCACCTTGTTGGATATATTGTTAGGCTTAAATCAACCGGATGCTGGCACTGTTCAGATTGAAGGAAAGGATATTCGGGCACTTAGCCGTAGCAAGATGGCTTCCTTGGTATCGTATGTTTCTCAAAGTAAACGTACCACCTTCCCCTATTTAGTACGGGATATGATTATGATGGGACGCACGCCTTATATTTCTCCACTGGGGGTGCCAAGCCTTGAGGATGAAAAAAAAGTTGAGCGTGCTATGGAATTAGTGGGTGTTACTAAGTTCGCGGATCGACCCTTTCCCAGCCTTTCAGGTGGTGAAGCCCAGCTGGTGCTTTTAGCAAGATCCTTGGCTCAAGAAAGCAATATACTCGTATTAGATGAGCCGACAGCACATTTGGATTTTAAAAATGAACTTGAATTTTTGACCCTAGCTTCTACACTTGCTGTAAAAGAACATAAGTGCATTGTTATGGCCACACACTTTCCTAACCATGCTTTCTACTTTCAAAGTATGGGCGTGAAAACCAAGGTTTTACTCATGCATGATGGAAGGGATTACGCTTGTGGAAGTCCAGCTGAAGTATTGACAACAGAGAATATCAAAGAGGTATATCAGGTACAGGCGCGTGTTATCATGACAGATCAAGATTTGGGATATATCGTTCCCCAGAATGTATGGAGAGGATAAATGTTTAATAAAAATAGGATTGTTATATTATATATAGTGTTATTTCTAGTACTAATTTTGCCAGTTGGCTGTTCTAAGGAAGAACCGATTCCTATGCCCACCGAAGGGGTGAGCGTGACCGACTCAATCGGACGTGAAATCATTGTTCCGGAGGATGCTCATCATTTGGGTACAATTTTTGCAGCAAGCGGACATATCGTGGGTCTACTAGGCCACGATGAGGATATTGTGTGTATCACCAATGGCTTGACTCGGGATATTCTTTTTAATCGGGCCTGCCCAGGTGTCGGAGAAAACCCTGTCGTTAAGGACTCAGGCAGATTAAACATAGAAGAGATTGTTCGGGTAGAAACAGATTTAGCATTTATTGAAAAAGAAACCTACTATGCCAAAGGAGAAAAAGAGAAGCTAGAAATGTTTGGCATACCCTATTTTGTCGTGGATTTTACAGACATTGATTCTCAATTATTTACAATTGAATCCATGGGTGAGGCTCTTGGGGAACAAGAAAAGGCTGCTGCCTATGTAAGCTGGTATAGGGATATGGTGGAATTGGTGGAAAGTCGGGTTGCCGATATTCCAGAGTCTGAAAAACTGACCGTATACCATAGTGTAAATGAGGCAATTCGTACAGACCCGATCGACTCATTGTCGACCGATTGGATTGAGCGGACCGGACTGATCAATGTATCGGCGCATGAAGAACTAGAGTTTACGGATAACAAGTATTATAGTTCTCTTGAACAGATCCTATTATGGGATCCGGACCTTATTTTATGCAATGAAAGTGGAGTAGATGAATATATCCGGACTGAAAGTGCTTGGTCATCATTGAAGGCTGTACACGATGACCGGGTATATCTTTTGCCAAATGGTATTTCTCGGTGGGGACATATGAATTCCATCGAGATCCCCTTAGCGATGTTATATACAGGCAAGATAGCTTACCCGGAACGATTTGAAGATATAGATATAGAAGAAATTGCCGAGGACTATTACGAGCAGTTCTGGGATTACCAGTTGACGGATGATGAACTGCAGGATATTCTGAGCGGTAAAGATATGCGTAAGAGGAAGGAATAGTGGATGAAAATCATCATAGCTTTAGACGATACGGACAACTATACATCCATTGGCACAGGAGAATTACTAGAAGAAATGGTGGCAGAATTAGCAGATAAGGGGTGGTTTACGTCAGAAGGTGTTACCAGACATCAGTTGCCCATTATGGAAAATATCCGGTATACTTCTCATAATTCCTCAATGGCAGTTTGTGGCCTAAGTGACTTTTCAGTTTTACGTGAGATGACGGACTTCTGTGAGAATTATGTAAGGAACTATGCTGCGCAAGGGTCCGACCCGGGACTCTGTATTGTGGTTCCTGAACTTTTAGATGATAAGGACCGGCTTCTCACCTATGGTATGCGAGCTCTCAACCAATATATTGAGAAAAATGAAGCCTATGGTTTGGCAGAACGTTTGAATGGAGTACACTTATCTGAACATGGTGGAGAGGGCATCGGGGTAATTGGCGCTCTAGCTGGCGCATCACTTCGTTTGGGCGGCAACAATGGCCGATTCATAGGTTATTTCACCTTGGGGGAGTGCACTGAAACGACAGTGCAAGAATTGTTAGCACATCCTAAAATTGAAGAAGTACGTCATGTTTCAGGAGAAGCAATCACATTGACCGATGCAGTTAAATTAGGGGAGAGATTAAAAACGGCCTATCTAAATAGCAAGTCTGTTTTGATGATTACCGGTGATCGAAGCGGGGGATACCGCACCTTGAATCGGCAAGAAATGAAGGTTTATTGATGCGATATATTGAATTAGATAGTTTAGATATTCAAAGTAGGGAAACGGAATTCAACCATATGGCCGCCCAGTGTGCGTCCTTTTTGCAAGACGACGAAGAAGAATGGGCAACGGAATCGGTTGTCAATTGTCTGAATTGCAAAAGAAGACGCTGGGTCTTTGGAGGATTTCAGTGCATGAAGGAGGATTCATGAGTCATATCCCAATGAATCAAAACGAATTATTCCGATTTTTGGAGCAATCTTATACACCATACCACGCGGCACAAAACTTGGCCGATATGCTTAGTGATGTTGGATTCATTCCATACCAAGGGGATCTATCAGAACCATCCTATAAGAAAAGTGGTGGCGTTCTTTGGGCCATAAGGCCTGGAACGGAACCGCTAAAAAAAAGTGGTGTGCACATTGTAATGGCCCATCTAGATTCACCCTGCTTTGCTGTAAAACAGCAGGCAGATCAATTTGATGCCATGGCTAGACTCTCACTGGAGCGCTATGGTGGTATGAATTTGGAGAGCTTTAAAGATATCCCATTGCGCATGGCTGGGCGTGTCTTTATTGGTGGTCCTGAAAAACCAGAGGAAAGACTTTTTGTTTCAAAGCAAAAAGCAGTCATACCATCTCTAGCAGTACACTTAAAAGCTGAGAATCAAAAAGATAGTATCCAAGAAAACCTACAGGCTTTATGGTCACTAAGGAATAGACCGATTCAGGAAAGGCTTATTGAAGAGATGTCTTTGGAAAAAGAAGACATTCTTGCCTGGGAAACCTATTTGGTTTCTTCGGAAGGATGTACACTTTTGGATGAAGACAGCGGCCTCTTTATGGCCCCAAGGCTAGATGACCTATCGGAAGCATATGTAGCGATTCGAGCCCTGATGGATTGTAAGCCTACTAAGGCTGCTCAGCTAGTACTTTTAGTGAATCATGAAGAAATTGGTAGTATGACTAGCGAAGGAGCATTTTCACCGATGTTACTGGAATTATTGGAGCGTCTCCTATTATCTCAAGGCGGAGACCGGAAGGACTATTTTAGAATGATGGATGCCTGCGACCTGGTTTCCTTGGATCTTGCGCATGGATATCATCCGAACTATGCATCTAGGTATGACAAAAAGAACGCTCCCCTATTGGGAAAGGGACCTGCTATAAAAGTATCGGCACAGGGAAAATATGCAACAGATACATCTCAAAGAGCAAAATTGATGGGGTTGGCCAAGCAAGCAGGCATTTCAACTCAAATCTATCAAAACCATTCAGATATTAAGGGCGGCACTACGATTGGCCCACTAACTAGCGCCATGGCAGGAATTGCTGCAGTAGATATTGGGGTACCCATCTTGGGTATGCATTCTTCTTTGGAAGTTGCCTGTCTTGAAGATATCGAATCTTGTATCCGCTGGATGACAGCATATTACCAAGCATAGCTTTTGGAGGAAAACAGATTGAACGAAATACGAAATAGTTACGAAGATAACATCGTACGCATAGAATTGGAAGACAAACAGATTATTCTTTTGGGCACGGCCCATGTTTCCAAGGAGAGTGCTGCTCAAGTGATTGAAATTGTTGAAGCAGAGGACCCGGATACGATTGCGGTTGAGCTTTGCCAATCACGCTATAGTAGTTTGCAGCAAGAAAGCCGTTGGAAGGGCACGGATATTATCAAAATCATCAAGGAAAAGAAGTCTGGACTTCTTTTGGCAAACCTAGTTTTGGGTTCTTATCAAAGACGTATTGCAGAGCAGTTCGGTATTGAACCAGGTGAAGAAATGAAGGTGGGCATTCAGATTGCCAAAGAGAAGGATAAAAAGCTGTTGCTAGCGGATAGAAATATCCAAACTACCTTGTCTAGGGTTTGGAATATGATGAACCTAAGAGGCAAGGCCAAAGTGATGCTAGCATTAATTATGAGTATCTTTTCTGACGAAGAAATTGCAGAAGAAGAACTAGAAGCGCTTCGTAAGGGAGATGCACTTTCTGCTGCTCTGAATGAGATGGCTGAATCCTTTCCACAATTGAAGAGAACTCTAATTGATGAGCGTGATCAATATATCGCAAACAAACTGAAAAAATCGAACGGGAAAAAGATTTTGGCAATTTTGGGTGCTGGCCATCTACCGGGTGTACAACTAGAGCTGTTTAAAGAACAGGATATGCAGAGAATATCTAGTGTACCAAAGAAGAACAAGTCTTGGCGAAAAATCGGCTGGCTGATTCCTGTACTAGTTGTAGGATTGGTGGCAACGACGTTTAGCCATGATGCCCCTTCAGGTTGGGAGGGACTCCTTGCATGGATTCTTTGGAATGGTTCATTTTCTGCGCTAGGTACCTTACTAGCTTTTGGGCATCCACTAAGCATCCTTACTGCATTCGTAGTAGCACCTATTAGCTCTCTAAATCCCTTACTAGCTGCCGGATGGTTTGCTGGTCTGGTGGAAGCATTTGTAAGAAAGCCAAAAGTTGAAGATTTTGAGAAATTATCGACAGATCTTACGGGTATTACTGGATTTTGGAAGAATCGCGTGACTCGTGTTCTTCTGGTCGTTGTTTTTGCGAATATCGGTAGTACAATCGGAACCTTAGTAGGGGGCGGAGAAGTAATACGCGTCTTTATCAAGACGGTATTCGGAGGATAAATATGGAACACAAGCGACTGCAGGCCATCCGTAGAGCTGCCATTTTAGCGATGGTGGGCAATGCAATCTTGGCAGTGATAAAATTAGCAGTAGGCATTGCTACACATACCTTGAGTGTTATCGGAGACGGCGTGGATTCGTCTGTGGACATTTTGACTTCAAGTGTCCCCCTTTTTGCATCTCGTATCATTAGCCGTGAACCCAATAAGGAGTTTCCTTTCGGCTATGGTCGAGCCGAGGCGATGGCTACTTCTTTGCTGGCCTTCGCAATTCTGTATGCTGGTCTTCAATTGGGTATTAGTAGCATTCGGCAACTACTGAATCCCGTTCTACAGGTGGAAGTTTCTTTGATCGCCATTATAGTGACCATCATATCCATTTTTGGGAAAAGTTTTTTGGCTTTCAGTCAAATCAAAGCTGGCCGGAAGACCCAGTCCAATATGTTGGTGGCCAACGGTAAGAACATGACGGCAGATATTTTGATTTCGGTAAGTGTATTGGCAGGACTTTTGATTAGTCATTGGACTGGATTCTATGGCATAGATGCAGTCGTGACACTCCTCATTTCAATTCTTATTATCTGGACGGCTATCAGCTTGTTTATGGAGAGCAATAAAGAGTTGATGGATGGATTGGACGACACTGAAATATATAAACATATTGCAGAAACGGCTTCATCAGTAGAAGGCGTGGAAAAGCCTCATAGAATGCGCGTCAGAAAGGTAGGCGTACACTACATGGTGTATATGGATATCGAACTTCCAGCAACCATGGATGTAGCCAGAGCTCATCAAATATCTCAAGAAGTTGAGCGTAAAATTACCGAGCAGGTGGAAGGCATTTATGATGTGCTTGTCCATATAGAACCCAGAGGAAATAAAGAGGCGGAGAGCTATGGCGTTTGCCTGGAGGATAAAGAGGAAGAGTAAAATATGGCATTATTAAGAGTAGAGCAATTAGGAAAAGTATTTAATGGGGAATATCTTTGGAAAGATATTTCCTTTTCCATTGAAATAGGAGAGAAAGTTGGACTTCTAGGACCGAATGGCTGTGGTAAATCGACGCTTATCAAAGCACTTTTAGGAGATATAGAATACGATGATGGGGAGATTATCTTTGCAAAAGACAAGGTGATTGCGACGGTATCTCAAAAATTAGAGTCAGAACAAGAAACCGAAAATCTGCAGTCCTATTTATTGGAGATGTTTATGGACATCTTAAAGGCTGAAAAGGCGATGCATAAATACCAACTGCTGATGGAGAAATCTACAGACGACCCTGAAATGCTTAAGGAGGCAATAGAACGTTATACTAGGGCAACCGATCGATATGAACGTCTGGGTGGTTATTTAATGGAAGCTCGGATTAAGGAAGTAGTGATCGGATTGGGATTCGGCGAAGAAGAATTGAAAAGGCCGATGAGCCAATTCAGCGGGGGGCAAAAGACGAGAATTTCTTTGGCAAGATCGCTTTTGCGTGAACCAGACATCCTAATTCTAGATGAGCCCAACAACTACTTGGACTTGCAGGCTCTTGCTTGGTTGGAACAGTTCCTGAGTAACTATAAGGGAGCGGTCTTAGTAGTATCACATGATAGGTATTTTTTAGATGCAGTCATTGATAGAGTGTTAGAATTTGAGCAAGGGAAAATATATAGCTATGTAGGAAACTATAGTTCTTTTGTGGAAAAAAAAGAGCAGATTGTCGAAAACCATAATAAACTTTATGCTAAGCAACAGGAGAAGATAGCGCAGACTGAGGCCTATATTCAGAAGTACAAGGCTGGCATTAAATCCAAACAAGCAAGAGGGCGTCAAAGCCAACTTGACCGCTTGGAACGATTGGAAAAACGTGGCGAGAACCAACACATGAAAATGCACTTAGAACAAGGGGTGGTATCGGGTAAGAAGGTACTTATTCTAAAGAAAGTGTCAGTTGGATATGGGGATAAAACTATTGTAGATAATGTTAGTTTTGAGCTTATGCGTGGAGAACGTGTGGGCATAATCGGTCCCAATGGTTGTGGTAAGACGACCATGCTAAAAGCGGTGGTGGGAGAACTTCCCTTTGGGGGTAAGATCCAATATGGTGTCAATGTGGAGGTAGGTTGGTTTTCTCAAGAACATGAACTCATCCAAGATGAATTAAGTGTCCTAGATACTTTGATGGAAGAAGGTGCTCGGGATTACCAAGAAGCTAGAGAAATACTAGCTCAATATGGGTTCATTGGAGAAGAAGTATACAAGAAATGTGAACGACTTTCGGGTGGTGAAAAGTCTAGGTTGGTCATGGCCGTGTTGATGTACAAAAAACCAAATCTACTGGTACTAGATGAGCCAACCAACCATCTAGATATTTACGCAAGACAAGCCCTAGAAGATGCCCTTGAAGAATACCAAGGAACTATTTTATTCGTATCGCACGATCGCTATTTTCTTAAAAGAATGGCCCAGAGATTGCTGGTATTTGAGAATGGAAAGTTGGATATAATACCGGATGGTTATGCCCAGTACCTGAGTTTGCAACAACAGCGTCTAGAAGCGAAGGAAAACGAAACCGCTGTGAAACCGAAGAAAGTAGGAGACAAGAAACAAGAGCGAGTCAGAAAAGCAAGAATCGGAGAAATTGAGCGCTTGATTGATTCCTTGGAACAGGGTTTGGATGAAATCCATCAGTCGTTACTTCTGGAAGAAGTTTATTCTGATCCTTCAAAATGTAGGGAAGTGAATGAGGAACTTGAGAAGCGTGAAGAGGAATTGAATCAACTGATGCAGGAATGGGAAGAATTGATGGCCTAGGAAATGATTTGCACAGTATGCTCCTAAGTAAACGGAGCATACTGCAGTTACTTCTAGACACCAAACCAAATACTAGATATGCAAAGAGCTAGTAAAGCGTGATGAAGTGCTTTACAGGTTTTGTATCTATGGTTTAGGATATGCTTTGATGATGTTGTCATGCATTGCTTTTCGGTATTCCGAGTCCATTAAAACCAAGTCATAGATGAGAGGGTCATTCAAAAGCATGGCCCAACTGCGGTAAAGATTGTGCAGCCATTCTTCTGAAAAAGAGTCTCTAAACTTGGGGTTTTCAATTAAAGGACAGCGGTAGTTAGTCTCGAGCGTTTCTATTACAAGAATAAATTCTCCCTCTTGTGTAAGGTGGGGGGCAACGGGATAGGTTCTACACTGCATCGGACGTTTGTCGCGGTCGCAATGTCCATTGCAGGTTAAAAAATAGACAAGACCATTCCAAGAATCTGGGAATCCTGGATCGGATGCGTCCTGGATCTCCCAGTCCAACCAATCTTCTTCTCGGGTGAATATGCTTTCCTCTCCGGGCAATAGATAAATCCCATATGAGTCAGTATCGGAACAACATATGCTGCCACAGAGCTTACCACAGTCACATTCCCTACTTAAGGGGCTGTCTTCACGGGTCCAATTATAAATGCGTTGATAGTCTTTTTTTTTGAATTTAGGTTTCATAGCTATTTCCATAGTACCGAAAAATACTCGGGGTCATGCACAAAGGATTCGTAGAGACTTCCTTCAAACTGTAGCGGGTTATCTGCATAGGGAGAAGTCTGAATTTCCAGTCCTAACGCTTTTTCATAATTTGCATTTAAAATATATTCTTGATTTCCCTCATCATTCTTAATTAGATAATAAGGGCTTCCTTCCTTTGCAGAATAAGGTTGGTAGTCCTTTTCTGAATTTTTCTTGATTAAGGAAGCGATGAGGATAGGGTCTTCGCCAGTATTGATGGTTGTATGCCCAAATCCGTTTTTTACAAAGATGTGGTCCCCTTTCACAAAGGGAATGGCAATCACTTCTTGGATTTGACCTACGGAACGGTGCTTCTGCAGTAAGAATACGCCCGAACCTTCAAGGATTTCATGAATCTCTGGATAGGTTTCTTCCGTTAAGTCATCTAAAATGTGAAAGTGAGGGATGGTCTTTAGATACTCATTTCCAATGATGCCAGGTCGTACTAGCTTAAGATTATAGTTCAAATTATATTGTTTGAAGATGGATTCATCCTCTTCCCAATAGTTTCTTTCATAGAAGGCATAGAGCAAGGGATTATCTTCCGTATCGGCATTCAGATAATACTCTCTAGCTGCATTTAAATAGAATAACTTGGGTTCAGCGTGCACTATATGGTCAGAAAACCGTAGTAAGCCGCTTGGGTCCATTGTCACCGCTTTATCGTAAAACATGGTAACCTCCTGATATTTGCCTTAGCAACATTATATACTAATGTATAGGGGATAATGCGTCAAGATTAGAAATAGTTTAAGAAGTAAATTGATGCGTACACTTATTCTGGATGTGATTGACTTTAGCGTGCTAATGCAATACACTATCAAAGGAATACACATGAATATTATCATAAAGAAAGGTAAGGGAAAAAAACATGAAAAAAATTGTATCTATTACCCTGATTCTGATGTTGATGCTAAGTTTGGCTGGTTGTGCAAATGCACCGGCAGAGGATGCGGAAATGAGTACTTGGGAGCGCATACAGGATGAAGGGAAAATGGTTGTTGGCCTTGATGACACCTTTGCTCCTATGGGCTATCGCGAGGAGGGAACCAATGATTTAATTGGTTTCGATATTGACATGGGCAATGAAATGGCTTCCCGCTTGGGCATTGAAATTGAATGGCAGCCTACAGAGTGGAAAGGCGTTATGGGCTCACTAAATTCCAAAAAGTTTGATGCAATCATCAATGGAATGAGCGTTACAGAAGATAGAGAAAAAGAAATCGATTTCACGAAACCATATATTAATGCAGGTATTGGTGCGGTCGTAGTTGCAGATTCAGAAATCGATTCATTGGATGGTCTTGCTGATATGTTGGTAGGTACCCAAACTGGAAGTTCTGGAGCAGAAGCTTGTGAGACTCTCGGTTATAAAAATGTATCTTTCTATGACCAGTACCCCAATGCATTCCAGGATCTTAGCATTGGACGTATAGATGTAATTGTGGTTGATGCTACAACGGCTGCACATTTCATTGATACTAAGCCGGGAGAATACCGCATGATTGAAGGCCGACTGGTTGACGATAATTATGCCATAGGCTTACGCAAAGAAGATGATCAGTTGGAAGCAGAATTCAACCGTGTGTTGCTTGAAATGAAAGAAGATGGCACTTTGGCAACGATTTCCACTAAGTGGTTCGGTGATGATCTGATTGCCTACGAAAAGTAAGTAAGAAATAAGAGGAAAGAATATGTTTTCATTTTTGGATCTGGAATTTTTGGGGATTATTTTTCCCTTGCTTATAAAAGGAGCACTGATTACGGTGGAACTAACTGTGTTGGCCATCGTGTTTGGTACCTTAATCGGATTAATGGTTGCGCTGGCTAAGCTGTCTCCTATTTGGCCCTTGCGAGCCTTTGGTAATCTGTATACTTGGGTGCTAAGAGGTGTGCCTTTGCTGGTACAACTCTACGTTCTCTATTATGGACTAGCTCAGATTGGCGTTCTTGAACTGAATGCTTTTACGGCAGCTGTTACAGGTTTGTCACTCTGCGCTGGCGCTTACATTGCCGAAATAATCCGAGCTGGCATCCAGTCCATTGATCATGGTCAGAAAGAGGCCGCTCTTTCGTTGGGGATGAGTAGTGCGAATGCTATGAGACGTGTCATATTACCACAAGCCATGAGAAACATCCTGCCACCCCTCGGTAATGAGTTTATTACTTCGCTAAAAGATACTTCTTTGGTCTCGGTTATCACCATGATTGAGCTAATGCGTACGGGTGTCCTTTTGGATGTTACGTATTTCCGTTCGATGGAAATTTATCTTAGTGTAGCAGTCATTTACTTGTTGCTTACTACCCTGTTCGTATATGGCATAGATTATATGGAACGCCGATTCAAGATTATCTAGGAGGTTATTATGATTGAACTGAAAAATATTCATAAAAGATTTGACCATCTGGAAGTTTTGAAGGGTGTAAGTCTGAACATTGAGGCAGGAGAAGTGGTGTGTATTATTGGTCCTAGTGGCTCGGGTAAGAGTACATTGCTTCGTTGCATAAATTGTCTGGAAAAAATTGAGAAGGGGAGTATATTCTTTAACGGAGAACCGGTCGGAATGATTCAAGGTAAAAAGGGCTTGGTGGAAGATAAGAAAGAGAATATTGCTCAGCTTAGAAGCTCGTTGGGAATGGTGTTTCAAAACTTTAATCTATTCCCACATATGAGTGCACTCGATAACGTGATGGAAGGACCTCTGACAGTGAAGCGTATGAAACGCGCAGAAGCCTCAGACTTGGCTCTGAAACTTTTGACTAAGGTCGGTTTAGATGACAAAAAAGATGTTTATCCTAATCAGCTGTCTGGTGGACAGAAACAAAGGGTGGCCATTGCAAGGGCCTTGGCTATGCAACCCCAGGCCATGCTTTTTGATGAACCCACTAGCGCCTTGGACCCAGAACTGGTTGGTGGCGTACTTTCCGTTATGCAGGAACTGGCCCGTGAGGGGATGACCATGATTGTGGTTACCCATGAAATGGGATTTGCGCGAGAAGTAGCCGATAGAGTGATTTTTATGGATGAGGGTGTAATTGTTGAGTCAGGTCCACCTGACGAAATCTTTTCCTCACCCAAGGAAAAACGAACGATAGAATTTCTAAGTTCGATTCTTTAAAACTAGTAGAATGGATATGTGAGGGCCCGGAACAGACTCCGGGTCCTTTTTGTTGCTTGCACCTTATTTTGCGTTTAAAAGTGGGGCGCAGGCTGGCTTTTTATGGTAGTATAGGATTAATCTATTGCATATAGGGAGGTAGCATATTGGATAATTATTGGAATCAGAAATACGAAGTGATGGAGCGCGCTGAATTGGAAAAATTGCAATTGGAACGGTTGCAAAAAACAGTGGAGCGTTGCTACCATGATGTGCCACATTACCGGAAGAAATTTCAGGAATTAGGCATAGACCCTAGCGACATCCAGTCGCTGGATGATTTAACGAAGTTACCGTTTACAGTGAAGACAGATCTTAGGGATAATTACCCGTATGGAATGTTTGCGGTACCCATGAGTGAAATCGTAAGAATTCATTCTTCTTCTGGAACCACGGGTAAGCCGACAGTGGTTGGCTATAATAGACATGATTTAAACATCTGGAGTGAGTTGATGGCGAGAAGCCTAGCTTGCGCTGGTGCGACCAAGAATGATGTGATTCACAACGCCTATGGATATGGATTATTTACCGGCGGTTTGGGTGTCCACTATGGCTGTGAAAAACTGGGTGCCTCAGTTATCCCAATTTCTGGAGGCAATTCTAAAAAGCAGGTTATGATTATGCAGGACTATGGTAGCACAGTACTTTGCTGTACACCGTCCTATGCTCTTAATTTGGCAGAAGTAATGAACGACCTGGGTGTTGCACCCACAGACCTTAAATTGAAGGTGGGCATATTCGGTGCAGAACCGTGGTCAGCTGAGATGCGTGAAAAGATTGAAAAGCTGTTGGGCATTCAGGCGCTAGATATTTATGGTTTATCTGAAATTATTGGGCCTGGAGTTGGAATCGAATGTCCCTACAAAAAAGGACTACATATCTGGGAAGACCATTTTATTGTAGAAATTGTGGACCCAGTAACCTTACAACCAGTAGCGGAAGGCCAAAAAGGTGAACTGGTAATCACCTCCCTCACCAAAGAAACCCTTCCCATGATTCGCTACCGTACAAGAGATATCACGACTGCACACTATGAGAAGTGTGAATGTGGTAGAACTCATGTACGTATTGATCGGATTAGTGGACGTAGTGATGATATGTTGATCATTCGTGGTGTGAATGTATTCCCCAGCCAGATTGAAAGTGCCTTACTAAATATTGGACAGGTTGAACCCCACTATCTGATTATTGTAGACCGGGTTGGAAATTTGGATACCATTGAAGTGCAAGTGGAAGTAAGCCAAGGATTATTTACAGATGATGTAAAGGGTCTTGAAGCCCTGGAAAGAACGGTTAAGAATTCGATTGAAAGCACTTTGGGTATTTCGGTCAAGGTACGTTTGGTAGAACCAAAGTCCATTGAGCGAAGCACCGGTAAAGCCAAGCGCGTCATTGATAAGAGAAAAAATAGGGAGTGAATACATATGAAAATCGTACAAATATCAGTCTTTATTGAGAATAAACCAGGCAGACTATCTGCAGTATCTAGTATTTTGGCAGAAAATAATATCAATATCCGCGCCCTTTCAATTGCGGATACGTCAGATTTTGGTATTCTACGCCTGATTGTAGATAAGCCTGAGGAAGCCTATGCCAAATTGAAAGAAAATGGTTTAACTGCGAGCATCACCAATGTGCTCAGTGTAAGAATGCCCGACAAACCAGGCGGCTTATCTAATGTATTAAAAGTGCTGAATGAAAACGATATCAATGTGGAATACATGTATGCTTTTGTCAGCAAGGCTTCAGATGATGCTTTGGTGGTATTTAAAGTAGAGAATATTGAAGATGCAGAAGTGAAGCTACAGTCTACAGACATCAAAGTTCTGAGCAGAGACGAAGTGTATGGTCTCTAAGGGGGAAACAATACGTAATGACGAATAAATTCAATACCAAGGCCAGAAAGGCTTTGGACAATATAAAACCTTATACACCAGGCAAACCCATTGAAGAAGTAAAGCGGGAACTTGGTATCGATGATGTAATTAAATTGGCTTCTAACGAAAATCCACTCGGCCCTTCAAAAAAAGCAGTCGAAAAGATGAAAGAAGCCATTGAAAAAGTAAATCTCTATCCTGATGGTACTTGCTTCTATTTGAAACAGGAAATTGCTGCTGCCAAAGGTGTGAAACCATCACAGGTTATTGTGGGCAATGGGTCTGATGAAATCATAAAATTGTTGGCGGAAGCGTTTATTGAACCAGGCGATAATGCCATTATGGCAAACCCTAGTTTTTCTGAATATGACTTTGCTGTTAGTCTGATGGGTGGCTTTCTGAAAAAGGTTCCACTTACGGATACCTTTAAGCATGATCTGGATGCAATGCTGGCGGCAATAGATGAAAAAACCAAGATGATTTTCATCTGTAACCCTAATAATCCGACCGGAACTATTGTAACCAAGCAAGAAATAGATGCTTTTTTGGAAAAAGTTCCTGATAATGTAGTCGTAATATTTGATGAAGCATATCATGAATACGCTGTTTCAAAGGAATATCCACATGGCTTAGACTATGTGAAGGCTGGCTGGGAGAATGTTGCGGTAATGTACACTTTCTCAAAGATATATGGTTTAGCTGGTCTAAGGGTTGGCTATACGATTGCTGATGAGTCCCTTTTGTCATGGGTATACAGGGCGCGTGAGCCATTCAATGTGAACTCAGTAGCACAAGCCGGTGCTCTTGGCGCGATCCATGATGATGAACACCTTAAGATGAGCCGGAAGGTTAACAATGAAGGTGCAAGGTATATTTACGAACAGCTCTCTGGAATGGGACTTGAGTATGTTGAAACCAATACAAACTTTATTTGGATAAATATCAAACAAGATGATAATCTTGTCTTTGATAAACTGCTCCAAAAAGGTGTGATTATTCGGACCGGAAACGTATTTGGTTTCCCGAACTATATCCGGGTTACGGTAGGGACAATGGACGAAAACAAACGATTTATCAAGGCATTAAAAGAAGTATTGTAATAATTAGTAAAAGAGCCTATTTTTATAGGCTCTTTTTCACTTTGCAATAGGATTATCTTCTTTATTTACGCTTGCAAATGGGGTATCCTAATAGGAGAAAAACAGCAGTTCAAGAGCTAACAGGAGGTATAGAATGCAACGTAGAACAAAGCGATGGATAATAATGATGGTGTGCGCGCTACTCATGATTCCCGCTCAATTCGCTTGGGCTGGGGAAGTGCAATATGTAAATTTAGAGCTGGACAACCAGCCCTTGTCGATGGATGTAAAACCTTATATCGATGAGAATCAACGTACTATCGTTCCGATTAGCTTTGTTAGTACCTCTATGGGCTATGATGTCTTATGGCATGCTGCAGAAAAGAAGGTATCTGTTAGTGGAAAGAATACGGATATAGAACTGGAGATTGGTTCTAAAGAAACCCTGGTAAACAACCAAACCGTGATGATCGATACGAAAGCGATCATCGTTGAGGGGAGAACCATGGTCCCACTCAGATTTGTCATGGAACAGATGGGTGCTACAGTAGGTTATGAATCTTCTAGTAAAACGGTTATGCTTACTTCCCCTCAACAAGAAGAGGGAACCAAGGTTGTTGATAAGATTCGCATCCAGGTTTCCACTGTTCTGAACGTAAGGACATCTCCTAGAACAGATCAGGATAATGTGATTGGAAAAGCAGAGAATGGAAGTATATATTCAGTAGAAGATACGACAGAAGGCTGGTATGAAATCGATTTCAATGGTAAAAATGGATGGGTTTCTGCGGAATACTGTGCTATAGAAAAATACCGCTATGTGACTACCGAAGAAACAGATGATGACGATGAACCTTCCGTTGAGGATTCTAATGATGAGGATGAAATTCCCGTGATTGATGTTAAGAAGGTTCAAGTAGATGTGTCGTATGGAAGCAGTTTGCATGTTCGGGAAAGTGCATCCATGACGGCAGATATTTTGGGAAGAGTAGTCAGGGGAGATACATTTAACTATTTGGGAAAATCTGGAGATTGGTACAAGATTGAGTATGCCAATACGACTGGCTATGTACACCAGGACTATGCTAAATTGATTGAAGTTCAGGAAATCGATTATGATAACATCGAAGCAAAGTACTGTAAAATCAATTCGCCAGTAGTGAATGTTCGTTCAACACCAGAAGTTATGGAAGACGACAGTAACAAAATCACCCAGGTGCTTTTTGGCAGTACCTATGACATTGTGGACAGCACAGATGAATGGTATGCCATCGAACTAGAAAATGGTAAGACGGGTTGGCTCGTAAAACGAGCAGTGGACCTATTGGATTCATTTGGCAATACGATTAGTTCTGATGGAATTGAACTGAAGAATTTGAGCAAGATTTTTATTATCGATACCGATGATGTAAACATCCGAAAAGGACCTGATAAAGATTACGATAAGATTACCAGCGTAGACGAAGGAGCAGCTTTCAAAATTATGGGAACCAGTGGTGACTGGTATAAGATTTCTTTACAGGATGGGCGAATCGGCTATGTGGCCTCGTGGCTGGGGGTGGCTCGAAGTGAGATTCGTTATGCAGATCAGATTGAAGAAAGAGATCGTAAGGAATTAGCGGAGATTGAGGATATTGATATTTCGGATGCAGGGGTTGTTGTGGAAAGTAATGAAGACTTGTTGTATGAAGTGTTTGTGTTAGACAATCCTAATCGTGCTATGATTCAATTCTACGATGTAACCATAGATAAGGACTTTATAGATACGGTCCGAGTTGGTGGGGATAAGTTAGAGAAGGTAGAAATTGATTCTTACGGAGAAAGTGGTGTTCGCATTGTACTGCACTTTGACGGAGCTGCAAGTTTGGATGTTGCTGGAGATGCCAAAAAAGGTCAGGAAGAAGTTACCTTTACAGTTAAAGAGGCCTTGCTGGCAGGAAAAACAATCGTTATTGACCCGGGTCATGGGGCGTATAAGGATAATGGAAACTTTGATGTAGGGGCAACCAGCCCAAGTGGTATCTACGAGTATATCGTCAACAATGATATTGGCATGGATGTTGCAAATCGCTTAATAGCACATGGCGCAAATGTTATTCTTACGCATGATGATGGAAAACTAATCAACATGGACTTGGATGACAGAGTCAAGTTGGCCAACGCTGAAGATGCAGATATTTTTGTCAGCATACATTCTGATTCCTTTCCTGAAAATACGTCTGCTTGTGGTATGGCGACCTACTATTACCACGGAAACGGCAATATTGATGAGAAGATTGACTTGGCCACAGAAGTACAGAACAATTTGGCACTCTATACAGGCCGTCCGAATAATGGCATCAAGTTAAGAAGCTTTTTTGTTATTAAAAACACGGATATGCCTTCCATCCTTGTAGAAGTTGGATTTTTATCCAACCCTGTGGAAGAAAAATTATTACAGACTTCTTCTTTCCGCTCCTTGGCGGCAGAAGGAATTGTGAACGGCATACTGACATATTTTGAAAGATAAAGTGTCAAACAACAGAATAGTCCTAATAATAAAAGGCCCCAGTTATCTAGGGCCTTTTATTATTTGCTTATGCCGACGCTTTGCCGACGCTTTTATTTTCAAGTAAGCAAGCCTAATTTGCAAGGTCTTCAAGGAAAGCTGCTGTTGTCTTTTCTAAATCACTAGTAATGTGAGAATACGTATCTAATGTCGTAGTAATTTGAGCATGTCCAAGTCGTGCTTGAATTGCTTTAATGTTAGCGCCTGCAGCAAGAAGCATAGATGCATGTGTGTGTCGTAGAAGATGAAAATGAAAACTCTTTCCGGTTTTCTTTTTAATGATACGATACATATATTTCAAAATATTCGTATTAAGAGGTCGTCCGTTTTCTTCAGTGCAAACGAAATTGGAGTGAGAGTAGTGAGGTCCATACTTTAGTGCATTCTTTTTTTGGTCTAGATAGTGATTTTTGATCTCACTAACAAGATACTTACTTATAGTGATGGTTCGCATTGAATCTGGAGTTTTAGGATCATCAAGATGGTAACCGTTGCCAGATTCGTAAACCATTATCTTATTGACACTTAACTTTTTTTCTTTCAAGTCGATTCCATCTTTGGTAAGTCCACATACTTCTGCTGCTCGCAGACCAGTGTGGTATCCAATTAATAGCGGCAAGTGGAATCTTGACCCACGAGGAAACAACTCTAATATTTGTTTGAACTCTTCAGGAGTAATTATCTCTGGATGGTCTTTCTTGGCTTTTTTTGCTGTTTTCGGAACGCTAGTGTATTGCGCTGGATTTGAGTGCAAAAACTGATAGGGATATACTGCCATACCTAAAGCTTTTCTCATAATCCCCCGCGTTAAATCAATGGTACCGTGAGTGTATCCGTTTAAATGCATCTGATTCAATAATTCTTGGATAGCAGCTGGTTTCAAGGTCTTTAAATATTTTGAACCTAAAGCAGGCTTTATGTGATTCTTAATAGTACTCGCATAAGATACCTTGGTATTGTATCGCAAACTGACTTCTACGTAGTTTTTTAACCAGTAATCAAAATAATCTGCAACACTCATTTTTGTTATATCTGCCACTTGACCAGCCAACTCATATTCTTCTATTGCCTTACGCATAGCCGTAAGGGCAATTTTCTTTGTGCGTCCGCCTACACGCTCAACACGTTTTCTTTTGCCGTTTATGCTAGCAAGTTCAAACGAGTAGTACCACTTATCTCCTCTTTTCCTTACTGATCCTTGCATTTCATCACACCCTCTTCATAACCCCTAAAGGGGAGAATATAATAACATATTCATTTAGCTCCAGCCTATTGCCATACTTTACAGCATAATGCTTAATGGCTTGTTTTAAAAAATCCTCCGTAACACCTAAATATTCTGAAAAATCCACACAGCTGGCGGGCTGTATTTCGTATGCTTCAATAAAACTCCCAATGGGCACAATTCGCTCATAGGCCCAACAACGGGCCAGCTTTTCTTGTTTAGCATTTACAATTGGAGACTCATTTAAGATATCCCCCACAGTAAAATAGTGATGTCCTAGTTCCTCAGCAAGCACGCAAGTCTTTTCTTTTTCGGTTTCAAGGGAATTGTCCAATATAATCATTCCATCACAGTACAGACCCTTTAATGCGCTTACGGGGATATCATAATTAACTACATCAATACTATTTTGTGCCGCTTCTTCAAGTAATAATTCGTGTAGTGTCATTGCTTATCCTTTTCTTTGGGATTTAAGAAATTTTGCAAACTCTCTAACTTTTTCCTGTTCTTCTTGTGTCAAGGTTATTCCACTATTATGAGCAGCTATAGTATCGATTGTTTCAGGCTCGGTGTTCCATGACAACAACCAATTAGGCGTAACATCTAGAATGCTACACAACCTAGCAATCATTTCTACATCTGGCTGATTGTCTCCTCTTTCCCAATTTGAAATTACGTTTTTTGTACGGCCAAGTTTATCAGCTAGTTCCTTTTGGTTTAAGCCTTTTCTTTTTCTAGCTGTACGAATGTTTTCTCCTATACTACTGCTCTTTGTAGATTCCTTTCGATTGTAAACTTCCTTAATCCTATCCATTTTATTTCCCCCTTGTGTATGTATTGTATTGAAATTCTGTATATTTGTAAATAGAAAATACAGAAATACTAGATTTAACTATTGAAAACACAGATATGCTGTGATAATATAACAACATACAGAATAACTGTACACGGAAGGGGGTGAGCTCATTGGTATTTAAGAGAATATCAAAATATCTAAAAGACCAAGGAATTAAACAAAAGGCAGTAGCAGAAAAAGCAGGTTTTTCAGAACAACAATTCAGCGCAATGATGAACGGTAATAGAAAAATACTTGCTGAGGATATTGCCGATATTTGCAAAGCTCTAGGCAAAGAACCAAATGATTTTATTTTAATAAATAGTGTAAATGAAGAAGACGATAAAGAATAACATGCAGGAGGAAAAAGCTTGGAACTTTACACAGTAAAAGAAGCAGCAACTAAGTTAAAAACCAATCCACATATGGTATATGCGCTGATTAAATCAAAGCATATTGTTGCTTTAAAACTTGGCAGAATTAAGATTCCAGATTATGAATTGGAACGGTTTGTCAAAGAGAGCCAGGGCATGGATTTAACCGATCCAGAGAATGTTAAGGACTTGGATGGAAGCAGGTTATCTAATCAACGAGAGCCATAGTTTTATAACTGACCGACGGACATCGGCTGCGTGATAAGGGAAAGAGAGAAGAAATGAATAAAATACTAATTGCGATAATCGTTGTGGGGATAATTAATATTATCTTTCAATTAATTGAAATGAACATATTGTAGGCATGAAGCAACATAGAAAATAACGAATTTATTGCAATGTAGATTGCCCGCCAGTAATCGGCGGAGAAAGAGAAAAAGGTAAGAAAGATGGATGAGGAAAAACGTAACATAGGTAACTTGACTGTGAAAATAACACCAGAGATTGAGCAGGAAGTGCCAAGACGATTTTACGAGAACGAGAACATACCACTGTTGATTAACACTATCTCAGAACAGCTGATTGACGACGGGCTAACGATGGAAGAATTCGACTTCTGTGTAGCAGAGATAAAGGGTTTATATTATCGGGATGCAGTAATAGTGACTGGTCACCTGAAATAAAAAAATAGGCTGCCGGAAACAGCCTATTAATTAAAGTTAACCTTTGTGACAAGGACGGCTGCAATAGTAGCAACCATCGAATTCATTGCCGGGCCATTTTGCTTTTGCTTTTCTGATTGCATCGTGGCAATCAGAAGCCAATCCGATAAGTGCGCGATTTTCTGGTTTTGGTAGGTAAGAACAAGTAGCGGTGTGTATTTCATATCTACCATATTTGTCCTTATTGGTATTCGTGTAGTATTCAGTCATATTATTTCCTCCTTTCTGCGGGACGGCAATCCGCATGATAAATAGATATCTTAAATTTATAGAATCCAAAATGAGAGGTGAATAATGAAACATAATAAAAAGCTTAAACAATACAGAGCAAGTCTTGGAATTACTCAACGTGAAGTAACAGAACGTCTTGGTACTCCAAAGAATTTTTACAGCGACATCGAAAACGGATCTAGAACACCGAGTTACAATTTTCTAAAAAAACTTAAAAGAGCATTTCCAGATATCAATATTGGAGATATTTTCTTTAGCTAATGAATAAAATATATAACTTATGTATTAACTATACCATTTAGCATGGTGAATATCCATACTGTATAAATTGCTGCTAAAAGGAGGGAATTACATGCAAGAAAAAATCAAAGAAGTGTCAGATGAGTGCTACCAGGATATGAGCAACACGAGTTATCCACGAGGAGTATTCTTCGTGAAAAGAAGAGGAATGTTTATCGGAGTTGATAATAAAAATGGCCAGGTAGATGATAAACAATTTAGACATGCAGACGAATGCCTGGCGTGGTTAAGAGGGAGGTTGAAATGAACGATCTAGTTAATTTATTTTTAGCAATGGCACTTGGTGGCTGCATTACGGTATTGGTCCAAAAAATGACAAGCGGAGTAGAACCACCCAAGATGCGAAAAGAAAGCTACAAAGCTATCAAGGAAAAGCTAGAGATAGCTGAGGTAGTTATAACAGAGCAGCCGATTGCGGTACAAGAGGAATATCTCGAAAGCCTAAACACGTGGCAATTATTCAGCCCTGAAGTGTATAACAATGTACAGTGGAAAAAAGGCCAAATTACTGACTTAGAGAAGGCCAGAAAGGAAAAAACAGCATGATCAGTTTGTACAGTATCAATCTAGTTTCGCACGTAGAAGCGCATAAAATAATTTTGTCGAGAGAGCCACGCGGACGATTTATTGAGATATCTAATGATAGATATATCGCAATTGACAATACAACCGGAGATGCCTGGATGGAAGACTTCGCACAACTAGAAGATGCGATTAATTATCTGAATGATGACTCAGAAGAAGATTACAAAAATCCAGTTTTTTACTTCACTTTTTGCCCTAATTATGAGACTCAACCATATAAAGACGGCTGGGTAGTCGTGGAAGCGTTGAATGAAAAAGATGCTGCACTCAAATTTTTAAAGAAATATCCGTCAACTAATGGGTGGTTACCTTGTAAAACTTGGTATACCGAAAAAGATTTTAAAACCACAGAAATGTACAAAAACAATGATAACTTTGGTGCAGGATTACACGAGGTGATCAAGTGATGAATACATGTAAAAACTGCAATAACAGAATTGACAATGGACCACACAACTTAGGTAAATGCAGGATGACTGGTTTAGCGATTAATAACTTAGAAGAGTCATGCCTAGCTTGGACAAAAAAAGAAAGCCCCTCTGGTGCTAGAACACCGGACGAGGAGCAAACGTTAATCAACAAGGACATTATATCATGAGCGAAACAAAGAATCCATATAGGGAAAGCTAGGTGTAATAATGGCGAGACCAAGAAAGCAAACGGTGGACTATTTCCCACATGTTTGTGTACATAAAAAAACTCTATATATCATCGAACGAAGGTATGGAAATGATGGTTATGCCTTCTGGTTTAAGTTGTTAGAAATGCTTGGGAATACCGATGGACATTACTTGGATTTGAACGAAATTGAAGTGTGGGAATTTTTGCAAGCGAAGACAATAATGGACTCCGAGAGCTGCACAAATGTATTAAATTTATTATCAAGTTTAGGCGCAATTGACAAAGAATTATGGGATAAAAAAAAGATAGTTTGGAGTCAAAACTTTGTGGATGGAATAGCAGATGTTTACAAGAAAAGGTATGCGGAAACCCCACGCAAGCCGAGTTTTCGCACCGAAAACCTAGTTTCCGATACCGAGAATACCCAAAGTAAAGTAAAGGAAAGTAAAGTAAAGGATAAAGAGATATTGTCGGGCAAGAAAAACCCGACTCCTCCTCCTTACAAAAAAATCATCGATTACTTAAACAAAAAAACAGGCAAACAATTCAGATCAACATCGAAAGCTAGTAAACGTTTAATCCAAGCAAGGTACGCTGAAGGATTCAAGGAACAGGAGTTCATCCAGGTGATAGACAACCAAGTGGCAGCGTGGAAAGCAGAAAAGAAGATGGTAGCTTATCTTAGGCCACAGACGTTATTCGGGAGTAAGTTCGAATCGTACTTGAATAACAGTCCCAACAACCGAATGTCAAGACCAAATTCCAAATATGACCACTTGGTAGTGAACATGATGGAGGATGAAGATGGGAATTAAACAAAAAGAAGCTCTAAGGTGGTATGGCTTAAAACCTAAAAAATATAAAGTTATCAAGAAAACTGCCGAGACTTTGTACGTAAAACATAAAAGGACTGGCAAACAGTTGGAATTGAGGTGGTAGGGATGGAGCCGATACGATTTACGATACCAGGTGATCCCCGCACCAAGAAGAACAGCTCGCAGATCCTGAGGAACCGGAGGACAGGCAAACCATTCGTGGCACCATCGAAAGCATACGCCCAATACCAGAGAGATTGTGGCTGGCACCTAAAGTCATTGTTTATCGATGAGCCAGTAAACCTCAAGTGCACGTATTACATGCGGACACGGAGAAAGGTGGACCTCACCAACCTCAACAGTGCCATATGTGATGTCCTGGTACATCACAAGGTTATCAAGGACGACGATTCAAAAATTATCGTAGCTATGGACGGCAGCCGGGTACGATACGACAAAGAAAATCCAAGAGTTGAAATCGAGATTACAAGAATAGAGGATTGAAAACATGAATGAATTGAAGAATAGAATTAAAAAATTACTGATAAGCGGTAAGACGTGGACCCGTAAAGAACTCGAAGCTTACTTAGATGTGTCTGACCGCATGATTCGGTTAGCCATCCATGACTTGAGAGACAATGACCATATGCCAATTTGTAGCAGTAGTGCAAGCGGTAAGAGAGGCTACTGGCTGGCCAAGAGTGCAGACGAATATTTGCGATTTGGGGAAAGAGAATATGGATCTAGAATTGAATCGTCGGAGACTAGCCTGGCACATGTTAAACAGACTGCATATGAATGGGAGTTTGACGAGGTATCAAAATGAATAACAATAAAATAGCAGGAGCGTCAGAACTCGATAAGAGTGCGCATAGGGTGTTCAATTTTAGCGCAGATAAAAGGGCAAACGGTTGGAGAGAAACGGGAGTTAGGTGCTCAAGGTGTGGATATGAATTGGAATCATCCTACTGTGAGGAACGCCTCTACATGGTGAGATGCCGAAATTGCGGAACAATAACATTGGTATCTGGAAACAGCCCAACCTATACTGCCGGAAAACTTGGTATTGTGGCTTTACCGGCAGATGAATGGACAGAAGAAGATGGTGATTGCTTGTGGTGGCATTTTCCGATTGAAGAACCTCCGTATTTAGGAAGTCCGATAACGTTTGATCGGCACGGCAAACCAACAATACCTGACTGGTGCACCCACTTTACGAGAATTTATATCCCGGAGGAAGTACAAGATGAATGCAGAAGAGCGAAATAAATTTTTATATGGAACACGTCTATTAAAACCATGCGATAGAAAGGAAATGGCTTTGGACTACATTGACAAAGCAAAGGCCCTGTTGGAGCAGGAAATGATTTTGAATGACATATATCGGCAAATGGACTACAAGTCTATGAGTGCATACGAATCCGGCCACTATGATAAGTCAATCAGAAAACTGGATGAAGTATTGCTCGAAATGCCAAGGTAAAGGAGGCCGTCAATGAATAGCCAAACAACAATCCAAAACCACCTACAATTGCATCACACGCTCAATATGGGACTACCACATGCAAGAACTCAATACACGTTAAGCAATAAGTGTCTGAGGGACGCAGAGTTTTTTGAAAAGCTGGCCAAGACTGATTTAGCACCTGGCACTGTGATAGGAGTTCATCGAGGATCATTCGACATAAAAATGAAATGTGTAAGCATAGACGCTGAAACATGCGAGTGGGAGAAGGTGAGGGCGTGACTGAAGAGGCTAACGTCATAGGTTATCAGCGTGACATATTTGGTGAGGAAACACCAGTAAAAGACGAGGAGGAGGAATTATGCGAAACACATTAGGCGATTTAAACAACTACCTATTCGAGCAGATAGAACGTCTAAACGACGATGAATTAGAAGGAGACAGCTTGCAAGGTGAGATAACTAGAGCCAAAGCAGTGTGTACGGTAGCTACTCAAATTGTAAATAACGGGAAACTAATACTGGATGCTAGAAAATTCAATGACAACAGAATGGATATCGATAAGGAAACTCCAAAAATGTTGGAGGGATAAATGAATAGAGAACAACACGAATGGATAAGAGCAAATGTAAAGGGCGTCTTGGCATCTGATTTAGTAAGAATGTTCAACGAACGATTTGGAGAAAGTTGGTCGGTAAATCAAGCAAGAGCATATAAAAAAAATCACAAGTTAAAAAGTGGGATAGATTGCCGATATCCAAAAGGCAGTGTTCCTGCCAACAAGGGAAAGAAAGTGCCAAAACATAAACAATCCATAGCTACGCAATTTAAAAAAGGAAAAATGCCACACAATCATTTACCTATTGGTTCCGAAGTACTCTCAACGGATGGATATTTAAGAACAAAAGTGGCAGAGCCTAATAAATGGAAATTCACACATAAGCTAATATACCAGGAACATAACGGAAAAATACCTGAGGGATATGTTGTAATTTTTACAGATGGCAATCACCTGAACGTGAACATTGATAATTTAGTGGCAGTACCTAGAATGGTACTACTGACAATGAACCGTAAAGGATTATTCAAAGAAGACACTGATCTAACTAAGACAGGAATCAAAATTGCTAAGGTGATTAACAGAACTTACGAAATAGAGAAAGAAATTAAGGTGAATAAATGAACTTAACCAAAGCGAATAAGTTAGTCATAGAAAGGGACCAGCGCATCTGCCAGCTATGTGGCAAGAGAGCAACGGACGTGCATCACATAGTACCTGCCGGTATGGGCGGTAAACGTGTAAATGAGCCTTACAATATGATTTGCCTTTGCGATGAATGCCATAGACGAGCCCACAAGGACAGAACATTCAGGGTAAGCATGGAAGATTGGAGCAGGGAACGATACGGCAACAAGGTAGATGAATTAATACTGAGAAAGCGAGGTGTCCTCTGATGTATAACCGAATTATACTGACTGGTAACCTAATCACGAATCCGGAAGAACGAATAGGGAACGATAAAAAGAAAAGAGCTATCTATAAGCTAGAGGTAAAAAGAATGTACCACAGAGAAGGAGACCCTGAGTCAGATACATTCAGAATCATATCGAGCTCCAAACAGGCTGAGAATGATTTAAAGTATCTCACAGAGCACGCACTAGTGATTGTCGAGGGTCGGCTAGAATTCACGAACGAATATCCAAATGTTCTTGCGGACAATGTGCGGTACATCGCCAATGGTCAGCAGAAATGATAAACGTATTCAGGATGAAATCACTAGCGATAATATCTAAGCTAATGCAATCACCAAGCTTTGCCCTTGTAAATTATCGCAACGAGGGCGATGACGGCCACTCGCTAGAAGTGATTACACCAAATGGCAGGTTTGAGTTTGTGCCAAGTGCTACGTCGTTGAAGGCAATGGATGAATTTATGGAGGAAGAACACAATGAATAATATAAGCTTAATTGGACGCTTAACACGTGATCCACAAATGAACTACACACAAAACGGTAAAGCGGTGACAAATTTCAGCTTAGCGGTTGATAGGGTAAAAAAAGTGGACGGAAAGCCAACGGCTGATTTCTTTCGAGTGACAGCCTGGGGAAAGCTGGGAGAGACCATTGCTAAGCACTGTGGAAAAGGCCAGCAAATAGGTATCACCGGTAGCTGCCATATCAACAATTACACAGGTAGTGATCTTGTAGAGCGTAAGAGCGTGGATGTAGTGGCTAGGGAAATGACATTCTGTGGTCCTAAAGGGAATAAAAGCAACGTGAAGGATGATTTATCTACTTCAGAAGGAGCAACGATTAATCCGGAAGATTTTAGTGATGATGGACTACCGTTTTAGAGAGGACCTCGTCCCTCAGGAATCAAGAGTATATCCCTCAGGACTCAAAGGAGGAATAAATGAGCAACTGGAACGATAAGGCAAATGTGATAATGAGAACCAACTATGAAAGCGGAAAGACTTTCAACACAGTCCCTCAGGTCATTGATGCAGGAGGTAAGCTACCACCTAGATGGAGAGATGAAACCGGCCGGATAGTAAAGAGGGGGAAAAGAAATACTGAGATAATAAAAAGAAAACCCAAAAAGAGAGAAAGAAGAACCTGGTCGGATGGGGAACTAGAGACAGTACTTAAGATGAGAAAGAAAAACATAACATGGAAAGAGATAGCTGCATATTACCGAATGCACGAATCGACATTGGTAAGTAAGGTCCGGAGATTAAAGAAAGCGCTGAGGGACGAGGAGGAATAATAGTGGATGGCATAATGGAAAACTATGCAGCACTAGCTGTAGCAATTCTGTCACCAAGATTTCTGACAGTTGAGGTAGCCTTCATGGTGTATGAGAAAGGACCAAGGCCTAAGCGCGGCGGGCACCTGAGGGAGGCATGGACCGATCAGGACTGTGAGGATGTCATAAGACTCAAAGGGCAAGGGTTGACATGGCCAGAGCTTGGAGAGGTATACGGTATCAAGAGGAGCGCTATGATTAAGAGAATGCAGACATATCGCAACAGAAAAATAAAAAGTGCCTGAGGGACTATATTCATCCGGAGGGTACCTGAGGGACGGGGGTGACTATAAAAGTGAATACACAGCCATGTAAGGGTTGTACAAAACGATATGTAGGATGTCATGATACTTGCGAGAAGTATAATGCTGTAGTGGAATATTTTAAGGCTAAAAAAAAGAAGCATAGATCAGAACAACAATCATCGCCAGAGTTTATTCATAGGAGCGGAGGACGTTATAGATGAGCTTAGATAAGAGTTACATGAAAATATTCAATACGTTTGGGGAAAAAACACAAATAATGAAACTACGTGAAGAAGTAGAAGAATTTATTGCAGCTATTGAAAGTGGAACTAAAAAAGAGCAAACAGAGGAATGCGCAGATGTGATGAATATGATTAATCAATTTGCTTATGCATACAAATTAAACAAACAAGACACACTGTGCATAATGACTGAGAAAGTATACAGGACTTTGAATCGTATTGATAATGGATATTACGAGGGAAAAGATAAATGAAACGTATTTATATAAGTCACCCATATGCTAAGGACCCGGAAGAAAGTAAACGTAAGGTAGATAGTATTTGCAAAGAAATACTAGAGAACGGTGAGGGTTTACCAATCAGCCCATTGCATATGTTTAGCTTTGCTGATGATACATACCGTCAACCAATACTATCGGCGTGTATGGAGTTGGTAGGTATAGTAGATGAGATGTGGATGTATGGGGATAGCGAGGGGTGTAATCTAGAAAAGCAAGTGGCTAATCAACTTGGCATACCTGTAGTATGGAAAGGATGAGAACATGACGAAAGCTGAAATTTCTAAGCTCTTAAACAATCATACGTATGTCGAGGATGAAATTAGAGAGTGCGTAGAAGAAATGCAGCTACTTGCCGAAGCAATTGACTGCGAGAGAGGCATTAAAGCGACTATCATTAGCGGTATGCCTGGCAATACCTCAACAACGAGTGATCCAACATATCAAAAGGCTGCTAAGATATTAGAGGAATACAAAAAGGATATTGATAGGATTGAAAAACGCCAACGTGGTATATTCCGAAAAAGAGCGCTGGTCGAGTTGTTGCTCGATGTTTTGACGGTCGAAGAAAAGAAAATCATTGAGTTGCGATACTTTAAAAAATACAAATGGTGGATGGTGGCTAGCAATACACATTATGCTAGACGCCAATGCTTTAATATCCGAGATACTGCAATAGAGAAAATGATTAAAGCGACAATAGAAATGGGAATTTGAGCATTACACTATATTGCACTTTATTTGATATAAGATAGTAGTGTGGATAATGAGTTAAAGAACCGAGTACTATATATAGCTTGGTTCTTTTTTATGGGCTGGTGGAGGTGCGTGGTATATGGCAAAATCGAAATGGCCGCGGGTCAAAGATAAACTAACACTGGTTGAGAAGTGGGCTAGAGATGGATTAGATGAGAAACAAATAGCTACAAATCTCGGAATTAGTAAAAGCACTTTGGAGTTATACAAGAAGGAGCACTCGGACTTTTCGGACTCCTTAAAAAGGGGAAGAGAACCATTTTTGGCAGAAATAGAAAACGCGCTTGCTAAAAGAGCACGAGGCTTTAAGTATGAAGAGAGTAAGACCTACATCAAAGAAGATAAAGACGGAGTAACGCGTTATACCGAAAAAACAGAAAAGTATCAACCGCCGGATGTAGCCGCCTGTAATATAATTTTAAAGAACAAGGATAAGAAAAACTGGTGTGATAATCCACAAAAATTAGATATCGAGCGTGAGCTATTAGAATTCAAAAAAGAAATGGAAAGGCTGAAGGTTTTCTAAGTATGGATAAGCGCCATAAGTTTTATACAAGCAAAGCGTGGAGGGACCTTGCATACAACTTAAAAGTAGCAGCGGAAGGTAAGTGCAATCGCTGTAACGAAACAATCATGGACTTTGGACAACTCATAGGTCACCATATCATTGAACTTACAGAAGACAATATTAATAATCCGGATATATCGCTCAACCCGAATAACATAGAGATTATATGCCATAAGTGCCATAACCTTGAACATGCTAGGTTTGGAGGTAAGCAACAGGTATATATCGTTTACGGTAGCCCACTAAGTGGCAAGACATCGCTGGTTAAGGAACTGATGCGACATGGTGATATAGTTCTAGATCTGGACGAGATATGGCAAGCGATCACCTACCAGACTGGATGTGTCAAACCTGACAACGTGCGATTCAATATATTTAAACTAAGAGACGAGCTGCTGGACCAGATTAAAATGAGATACGGAAACTGGTACACGGCCTATGTGATTGGTGGCTATCCTGAGAAGTACGAACGAGAACGAATAGCACAAGAGCTGGGTGCAGAGTTGATTTATTGCGAGAGCACGCTGGGTGAATGCCTGACGAGGGTGGAGCCAGCTGGCAGACCTGCAAGATGGGTTGATTACATCAATGAATGGTGGGATAAGTACACAATATAGTCCCCCCGCCCTGATTCTGAATATGAATATTAGCCATACTGTGAGCACTCTATTTTATGACACACGCTGTAGTTTTGACTTTTCATTTTTAGATTTTGAAAATAACGCGAAAGTGGGTGAGAAAATCAAAATGTCCAAGTTATCAAAAGAGATTGATAGGTTGAAGAAGGTATTTCCTGCAGCTGATGATAATAAGATTCAGGCACTTGATGCATTGATCGAGCAGGCAGCCTACGAAAGTATATATCTTAAAAAGCTTAATGAGCAGGCCATTGAAACCGGTCTAGTGAAGTGTCATCCGGATAATCCGCAGATTCAGAAATCATTACCGGTATCTGGAGAGATTGCTAAGCACGCAGCCACGCTTACGAACATTATGGATAAGCTGATGAAGTACCTTGCCTCGGAAGTGGTGGATGATGATGACGGCCTATCCGATTATGAATAACAGTTATCTACTGGAATACTACGATAAGTGCAAAAAAGGTGAAATCATTATCGGCAAGGAATTGTGGATGATGTTGGATATCCTCATTGCTGACATGTCGAAACCTGAGTATAAATATGACGCGACAGAGGCTCACAAGAGGATTAAATTCATAGAAAAAGAGTGTAAACACAGCATATCTCCATATGCAGGCGACCCCTTTATCCTGGAGTTATGGCAAAAAGCGTACCTGGAATCCAAGTACGCTTTTTATATGCTCATTGACGACAAATGGGTGCGACGGTTCAATAGGACGCTGCTGGTGATTGGGCGCAAGAATGGCAAGACAACAATGTGTTCAGCTGATGGCTTGGCTGAGTTTTTTTGCGGTAATACCGGAACGAATGTCTTGTGTGCCTCAAACGACTACGAGCAAGCTGGACTCATCTTTGAAGAAATGAACAACATGAGAGAAGAGAGCCCCAGGTTAGAAAAAGTCAGCCGTAAGAACATCAAAGGAATCTTCATGGGCAACCCGAAGCAAAAACGAAAAAAAGGAAAATACAGCTACCAAAACAAGGCCAAGGTCAAAAAGCTGTCAGCAAAGACTGGAGCAAAAGAAGGTAAGAACGTCGATAAGGCTATCATTGATGAAGTCCATGAAATGAAGGACAACAGTCTAGTGGCTCCTATAGTACAATCTACCTCGACAAAAGACGAATCCATGATCGATGAAATAACGACGGAGGGATTCACCGAAGACGGCTACCTGGACAAACTACTCGTCCGAGCCAGGGAACTTATAAAGGGCGAACTGGTCAATCCTAGGTGGTTGGTCTGGTTGTACACGCAGGACAGCATACAAGAGGTTTGGCAAGACCGGTCGTCATGGGTAAAAAGCAACCCAAATCTTGGAGTGGCTAAAAAATGGCATTATCTTGATGGCATGATTGAGGATGCCAAAACCGACAGCGCAACAAAGGCATACATGTTGGCTAAGGATTTTAATATCAAACAATCACATGCTCAAGCATGGCTTGACGCTAGCGATATTGTGAACGTGGAGACTTTCGACCTTACCGACTTTGCTGGAGCTTTTTATATATCGGGCAATGACTTTGCCGAAACAACCGACTTGTGTGCATCAACTATTCTGCTGAAAAAGGCAGGTGACACCAGGACATACTTGCATACTAGATACTGGATTCCAGAAAGCAAGTTGAAGGATAGTCCGGACGATGTAGATTATAGGCAATGGGAACGTGATGGATGGTTGACAATAGTGAAAGGCAACGCGGTGTCCACGGCTGATATTGCTGACTGGCACTTCCAACTCATGGAAGAATACGATCTGAAACCATTCCGCAGCGGATACGATAACCGGTTCGCGAAAGATTTCCAAAACAGATATATTGAGTTATTTGGAGAAAAGGTGGCGCTCAATGTTCCCCAGGAGCCAAAAGTCCTTAATAATCCAATGAGAACGCTTGAGGCTGACATGCGAGACCGGCGTGTAAACTACCAAAATAATCCAATCTGTGCCTGGTGTTTTAGTAACACCGGCCTCGTGATTGATAAGGTAGGGCGCATTATGCCCGCGAAAATAAAAACGACTAGACGAATAGACGGAACAGCGAGCAAGGTGATTGCCTATGCAACTTTTGAGTGGTTTCGCTCTGAGTTTATGGCTCTAATGTAAGGGAAGGAGGTTGAGATATTGGGAGTATTGAGTTATTTGAAAAGTATTTTACCATCAAAACAACCAACCAACTGGGGTGGCTGGTTGAGTAATAGCCAGCCAATATTCACAAATTTCGGCCAGGACATTTATCTGTCCGATTATGTGAACAACGCTATAGATCGAGTAGCAACTGAGATATCAAAAATTGAAATTAAAAGCATTGTCCAAACAGGTGATATGCTACAAGTCCAAAATGACGATATCACGCGGCTGTTCAGATTCAAGCCGAACCCATTGCAGACAACGAGTGACTTCTTATCTTGCGTTGAATGGTTGCGGCGAAAGAACGGGAATGCATTTATTTATCCACAGTATGAGGTGGTGACGTTGCCCAATGGGCGACAATTCAAGCGGTTCCTGGCGTTTTATCCGTTGAACCCATCGGGGATCTACATTGGCACGATTGATGGGAAGCCCTGGGAAATACGGTTCGACTTTGCAGATGGCAGCAGCTACACATTGCCCTATGCAGATCTTATCCATTTGAAATGGCGCAGAGGTGTCAACACTATAATTGGCGGCGGTGACGACCTTGGTATGATGAACAACAGAGATGTCATTCGAACGCTTGACGCATTAGATAAAACAATCCAGGGATTGCCGAAAAGCATCGAGTCAAGCCTTCAAGTCAAGGGAGTATTCTCAGCCAAAACGCTTGGCGATGCAGCCAAAATGAATAAAATCAGGGACGACTTTGAAAGCCACATAACGACCAGTAAAAACGGAATGGTCGCAACTGACTTATCCGGAGAATTCACGCCTGTAAAAATTTCGCCACCTGATATTCCAAAAGATGTGATGTCATTTCTCAAGGCGGTCATGCAAGAACGCTATGGCGTATCAGCCGCGATTCTGTCAGGTGATTATACCGGAAGTCAGCACAGTGCTTTCTACCAGACAACCATCGAAGATTTTATAGTCCAATTAGAGCAAGCCATGACGGCTTGTTCTTTTAGTATCAGGGAGCAGGATGTAGGACACCGGATCAAGTGCTATTACTCAAAAGTCAATTACATGGACAACACTAACAAAATGGAGTTGGCAGGACTGGCCAAAGAGACTGGCATTATGACGTTGAACCAAATCAATGAAATGTTTGGGCTCGCACCATTTTCTGGTGGAGACAGAAGGCTGCAGTCTTTGAATTTTGTCAATATTGACGAGGTTGACGATTATCAAAAAAGCAAAGCTGGTGTAAAGGAGAGTGAACCGAATGAGTAAAGAAAAATTTGAAAGACGGATTATTGAGATTAGAGCGTCTGATGATGGCGAAGATAAGATGTCCATCGAGGGATATGCGATTACTTTCGATAAGCCAGCGACTCATAAGACATATAACCGAAAATTTACCGAGGTTATTAAACCAAAGGCTCTTGATAAAACTGACATGAAAGATGTTCCGATGAGGTATAACCATAACGACAATGTGATGATTATGGCCCGCACACGCAATAAGTCTTTGCGACTTATTAAAGACAAAAAAGGATTAAAGGTCGAAGCAGACCTTCTTGACACTCAGAGTAATAGAGATTTATATAAGGCTATCAATGAGGGCCTTATCGATAAAATGAGCTTTGCATTCAACGTTGCGGAAGGCGGTGACACGTGGACCTTCAAGGACGATGAAACGATTAGAGAAGTTAACAATATTGAGAAACTGTGGGATGTATCGGTTGTGGACACACCGTTCTACGACAGTACCTCAATTTATGCTCGCAGCTTGGAATTGCTGGATAGCGAGGAAAAGCGGCTGGATAGCTTACACGAGCGAGAACTACTGAAGCTAAGGATTAAATTGAAAGGTGAGGCTAATTAAAATGAAAGATAAATTACTAAAAATGTTAGCAGCAAAAAAAGAAGCAAGAGACGCAAAGGTCGCATCTGCTGAAACTATCGAAAGCGTAGAAGAATTACGCAGCATAAATGGTATCGTAGATGCATTGAATGTTGAAATCAGAGACCTAGAAGACATGATTGCAAAACTTCCAGAAGATGCACCTACTGTTGAGAGAACTGCAGCAGTAAACGGTACTACTCCTGGTATGGTTTCTGCACCCATCATTGAAAGAACTGCAGAAAATGGTGATATGGAATACAGAAAGGCATTCCAGCAGTTCATTACTCGTGGAACGCCCATTGCTCCGGAGCTGAGAACTGATGCGAGCACCAAGACCTCCGACGTCGGTAGCGTAATTCCTACGGCCATTGCGAATCGTATCATCGAGAAACTAGAAGCGACTGGTATGATCTTGCCACTGATCACTAAGACCAGTTTTGCTTCTGGTGTGAACATTCCAACATCCAGCGTGAAGCCGGTTGCTACTTGGGTTTCAGAAGGTGCATCTTCTGACAAACAGAAGAAGACCACATCCTTTATTAGTTTCTCTGCATTCAAACTTCGTTGCGAAATCTCTATGTCCGCCGAAGTCGGAGCAATGGCACTTGCAATCTTCGAGGATAAGTTTGTCTCACAGGTTGTCGAAGCAATGGTTAAGAAAATTGAATCTACGATTTTCTCTGGTGCAGATGGTACTACTTCTCCAAAAGGTATCTTCGCTGAGACTGTTGTCTCTGGCCAGAACGTTGATGTCGCCGCAAATGGCAAATTGGAATATCAAACACTGGTTGATGCAGAAGCAGCCTTGCCTTTAGCATATGAATCCGAGGCATTATGGCACATGACCAAGAAAACATTTATGGGATTCATCGGAATGAAGGATACAGCCGGACAGCCAATCGCACGCGTCAACTATGGAATCAGTGGAGCTCCTGAGAGAACACTGTTAGGACGTGGGGTTGTTCTCAACGAATACATGGACAGCTATGCCAGCACTGTAGTCAGTGACACCATCGTTGCAGCAATCTTTAATCTGAAGGACTATGTTTTGAACACCATCTATGACATGGGCGTTCAGAAAAAGCAGGACTGGGATACTGAGGACATGTTGACTAAAGCTGTGATGTCTGTGGATGGTAAAGTCGTAGATAAAAACTCCTTGGTAACCGTGACAAAAAAAGCGTAGTCGATAGCTCATTATCCGGATTGACTATCGGCGCTTTAGCACTCGACCCAGTATTTGACGCTGAAACACTTGCATATGCGGTGGCAACAACCAATGCGACCAATGTGATCACGGCAACGACGGACGACCCGTCAGCCGTGATTGATATTGATCTCAATGGCGAACCTCATGTAAATGGTGAGGCAGCAAGCTGGGAAGCCGGAGAAAACATAGTGACAATCACAGTGACAGATGGAGAATCAGAAACAGAGTACGTCGTGACTGTTACGAAGTCCTAGAGGTGATACATTATGGCACTAATTGATGACGTAAAGAGAAGACTCGGTATCAATTACACCGAGGAAAATAAAGAAGCAGAAATTGCTCAGATGATTAGTGCGGCTCAAGAGTATTTTGCGGGTGCTGGTTGGGACACCACCAGCGCCTCCCCTCTTGTGGTTGAGGCTATTGCACTCTTTTGCAAGATGGCACAATCAACAGACCCCGCATCACTAACTAATCATCCAGTATTACTCAGCTATATCATACAGGGTAGGACGGTGGCTGCTGATGATGATTAAATTTAACCCCAATACGCCACTGGAAATGTACGAAGAACAACAGGCATACATTGAGGGCAAAGGGAACGATGCCTCATGGGTTGCAATTGGTGAGACTGGAAAACTAGTTCATTTTTGTGAGTGGGGCGGGTCTTACGGAGACAGAGCGACAGCAGCAGAAGCAAAGGGCGTGAAGGATTCGGCAACACTCCGGATGGTTTACAACCCGACAGTCTATGCGGCACTTCGGACTTCTAGAGTGGTTATTGTGAAGAATTTGGATCCACTTGCAGTAGTTGATGACGTTCCCAATCAAAACAACCCCAATGTGTATGAGCTCTGGGGCGGGGTTGATAATATCAAGAATGAGAATCAATTCATGGAATTCAAGGTCAGGAGGTATGAAGGTAAATGATCAAAAACCTAGTACAAACGACGCTTGATTCAGCATTGTCTGGAAAGGACATTCTAGTTCATGACCAAACCAAAAGCGGTGATGATGCGAGCCAGTATGTTGTATATTCGCAATCGGGCGATTCCGAAGAATCCTTTGCAGACGATGTGCCAGTGATGAAAAAGGCGAGCATATCTCTTAAGTATTATTATCGTGGCAGCCTGGTTAATACGTATGCAGGACGTCAAGCAGTTCGAGCCAATGAAGAACTGATTGAAGCATCAATGAGCGCTGCAGGTTTCGATTTGCCGTTCGGGAAATTAGACGCTGGTGACGTGGATGATATCGGGTACTTTGTGACAGTCTTTGAATTTGAATACATGAGGGTTATCTGATGGCTAGTATTAAGGTAACACCAGATACCCTGGAGGCTGCGATTGCAGAAGCATTGGAACAATACGGAGACGCTGTTTTTCATGCAACAGAAGCGGGTTTGACGGCTGCCGAAAAGATACTCATTCAAAACCTAAAAGCTGATAGTCCAGAAGGTGTGACCAAAAGCTTCAAGAAGGGCTGGAAGGGCAAAGGCAAGAAATATAAACTCAAACGGTATGTCGGCAACACCGTCATGGTCCCTGGGAAGAAGGGATCAATCCCTCTTTCTAATATCCTGGAGTATGCAGAAAATGGTCATCCGTTTATCCGCAAAACGTTTGAAAGAAGCATCGACCAGATGGTAAATGCTATCATCGATGAAGTAAAGAAAGGAACATGATATGAGCGAAAATAAGATAAAGTATGGACTTAAAAATGTCCATTATGCACCTATTACAGAGTCGGATGGTGTCATTGCGTATGCTACCCCGGTCTTGATCCCTGGTGCAGTTAATTTGTCGCTGTCTGCATCCGGTGACAAACTGGAATTCTATGCAGACGATGTGGAGTATTACGAGGAACAAGTGAACAATGGCTATGAGGGAAGTTTGGAAATTGCTGTCATTCCAGATTCTTTCCGGGTGGACATTCTGGGTGATACTATAGACGGCAACGGTGCATTGATAGAGAACGCTAACGCGAAGCCCAATAAATTCGCTCTGATGTTTGAGTTTAATGGCGACGCTAAGAAAGTCAGACATATTGCATATTATGTAAGTGGGTCCAGACCAAACGTCGAGGGCAGCACCAAGACTAGCAGCAAAGAGCCAAAGACCGACAGTATGGATATCACCGTCAGACCTCACCCAACAAACGGCAACGTTAAGGCTAAAGTCAAAGAGGGCACTGCTGGTTATGATGATTTTTACACTGCTGTTTATGTTGAAAATGCAGCAATCAATACGCTGACTGCTATCACAGCAGCCTTTAGCAAAGGAGCTCCAGCCGATGTTGAGGTCGATGTGACTTCCACTGATGCAACCAACGCTGTAAAGAATGTTATGCTTGACGATGCTAATATCGGCGGCGTGTACTTGACCCCGAATGGTGTTGATGTTGATATTGACAGTGCGGTTTTTGCAACTCTTGATAATGGCGATTATATCGTGACGGTTGAATTCGACAAAGGTAACTCAGTCATGGGCATTGTAACGGTTAGCGACTAGGAGGTTAGGATTGTGGAAAAAGTAATTGAAATTGATGGTCGTCAGATACCATTCAAAAGCACTGGTGCTTATTTAATTAGATACAAACAGCAATTCGGACGTGATGCAATTCAGGACCTTTGCAAGATTGACCAAGCAATAAAACAAGAAACCAAAGAATCTCCAGCGAAGGTTGTTGACGTTGATGCTTTTGACATGTTGATATTTTACGACATGGTGTGGACACTGGCAAAGACCGCAGACCCTGATATATTGCCACCAATGGAGTGGCTGGACACTTTTTCCACGTTCCCACTGACTGATCACTTGGGCGAATGGCTTGAAATGATTCGTAGCTCCTTTAGCACGGTTGTCGAAAGTAAAAAAAAACCATAGTTAACGACACCCCCTTTGAACTCACAACGGAGAAATTGCTACACAGTGCGATCAAGGGGGGCTTGTCTTTATCTGACTTTGATAGGATGACTGTTGGAATGATTCTTGATTACTTGACAACATGTGTCAACGAGTTGTTGGAATCCGAAGAAGATGATGGCAGTAGGATGGCAGGACAGGATGATTTCGATTCATTCTAAAGGTAGGTGAAAGATATGGCAAAGAAAATACAAGGGCTGACGCTTGAATTGGGCGGGGAAATGACCACCTTGACCAAGGCACTCGCTGGCGTCAATAAGCATTCCAGAGACTTGGCCACGGAGCTGAAACAAGTGGACCGACTGCTGAAGCTGGACCCAACCAACACCGAGCTTGTAGCCCAGAAACAGAAGATATTGGCCGAGTCGGTGGACACGACCCAAGAGAAATTGAAGGGATTAAAAGAAGCCGAGAAACAAGTCCAGGCACAATTCAAGCGCGGCGAAGTTACTGAGGAACAATACCGGGATTTGAAGCGTGAAATCGTAAAGACAGAGGCACAGGTCAAAAGTCTGAACACCTCAATTCAAAAGACATCAACGAAAACTGTGGATCTGGCCAAAAACCTAAAAACTGCGGGCGACAGTCTGAAAAACGTGGGCAGCACAATGTCAACAAAGGTTACGGCTCCCATTGTGGCAGGAGTGACCGCTGCTGTGGTTGGGACTCAAGATTTGCGGGAGGACTTGGCAAAACTAGAGACAAATGCAGACCAGGCTGGTATTTCGGCAGAAAAAATGGAAGACCAATTCGTGAGGCTGGGTGCAGTGAGCGAAGACTCTGATTCCAATATCGAAGCACTTTCTAATTTACTAGCCACTGGATTTAGCGAAGAAGGCATCACTTCAGCTGTTGATGCCTTATCTGGTGCAGTCATTAAATTCCCGGATACTCTAAAGATTGAGGGGTTGGCTGATGGCCTTCAGGAAACATTGGCTACTGGCTCTGCTGTAGGTAGTTTCTCTGAGCTGTTGGAACGTTCAGGTGTGAACCTCGACACATTTAATGAAGGACTTGTCGCAGCACAAGAGGCTGGAAAAGCGGAGAATTATATTCTGCAAGAATTAGCCAACACGGGTTTGGCAGAAGTGAATGAGGCATACAGAACTGCCAACGAAGGATTGGTCGAGAGCAAAGAGGGATCCAAAGAATTCGAGCTTACTATTGCTGAACTGGGTGAAACCTTACAGCCGATAGTTACCGCGGTCACTGAAGCTGTGACTGGTCTATTGCAGGAATTCAATGCGTTGAGTCCAACAGGTAAAAAGACTGTGCTGATTATCGGTGGCATTGTAGCAGCCATTGGACCACTTTTGATGGTAATTGGCTCTATTATGACAGGAATCGCAGCTCTAACTCCCGTATTTGCAGCTGTGGGAACCGCCGCTGGTGTAGTTGGTGGTGCGATTGGTGCGATATCATTGCCAGTAGTTGCTGTAGTTGCCGCTATTGCTGGTCTTATAGCGCTCGGCGTGGGACTCTATAAAAACTGGGACAAAGTCAAAGAGGTTGCTGGTGTGGTCTTTGAGAGCGTGAAAAACGGGATTGGCAATGCTGTCGAAGCAATCCAGTCATTCTTCTCTGGACTCATTGAAAAAGGCCAGAACCTTGTGACATCCTTCAAAGAGCTGGGCAAGAATATCATCCAGGGATTGATTGACGGAATCACAGGTATGATTGGCAAAGTTAAAGAAAAAATCGGAGAGGTTGCTGAGAACATCAAGGGGAGCTTCAAGAAACTACTGGGCATCAACTCTCCCTCGACTGTCTTCGCCGGTTTCGGTGAAAATACCGGGGCGGGATTTATTGAGGGTATCAAAAGCACAAAGCGGGACATCGACAAAGCGACCAGTAGCATGATCAATCTTGATGGCATGCAAACGAGTCTGAGTGGTGGCAGCCTAGCATTTGCGGGTGGTGGTACCAGTAGAGTTGACCACAGCGGGACCATCCGGGTCGAGGGAGTAAACGACCAAGGACAACTCATGGGAGCCGTCGAGGTAGTCGTGGACCGAATCAAGAATGACCTAGCCAGACAGCAAAGGAGGAGCAAATGAACTACCTGAAAAACTCCTCCGGAGAATTGCTTGATGTTGAAATACTCAAAGCAAGACTGGCGCATGTAAGCAGCAGTAGCACTCAGCGGCTATTAAACGGGACCTGGCACACTCAAGTCATCGGCGAAGGCTCCCCAAAGCTAACTATGCAACTGAACTGCTCCTATGCAACAATTCAAAAGCTGATTAGTTATGCAAGTAGCAAGGAAACCTTGAGCATGGAATTCGATGGCGTTGAGTATACGGGACACATGCTAGACCAACCCACCTATGACATAATTGCTCCAAGATTGAACCAGAAATGCACGGTTGACTTCGAGCTGGCAGTGACGGGGTGATGCGATGTATTACGCAAGTGATCAACTACTATCAAAATTAAAAGAGAGCAAGCAAGCCATTAAGCCAAAGGTGTATATTACTAGACCAACTACTGCTATCTCCGCACAACGATTCTGGGAACGGCAGAAGGTAGCAGATGCCGGTACCGCGTGTAGCATTGCCGTGCGCCGGCCATTAAATAATATGTTGGCTGATCGCATTTATATGGCTCAGGTGGTAAGTGGCTCGGCGACTATCATGTATTCAGATACCAACGATAATCTTAACGAAATGGAATGGCATACTTTAGAAACGATTTCAGATGCTGTGGAAGTGTCGCTTTGCTTTGAAAATATAATGCAAAAAGAAAACGACATTGTAGAAGCCTATACGATAGGCGAGCATCCATATGTATTTTGGATTGATAGTTCCGGAAATGTTAAGTTCAAAAATTTAGATTTATCAGCAGAAATGACGTTAAGCTCATCGGCTAGTAAAGTTTCAACTACAGCGGGCTTGTATTCGTCAGCTGCAGATGTTGATGATGGCATATTTTGTTTTTACATAACCAATGCAGGAACATTGTGGGAATCTCGCATTTTTGATGGCATAGTGCAAGAAACTACACAAATCACGGAATTACCCATTGGTGTGACAAATTGGTTAGACGTGTGGGCTGGCAGGACATTCGATTATCGGGTAGTTTTACAATTGAAAGGCGATGACAGTAATATTTATACACTAATGGGCAAAAGCCGTCCCGGAGGTTTCCGCCAGGACTACATAGGGGTATCTACTATCAAACTCAGTGGTTTATGGGGTAAGGAACCTCCAGAACTCTTATCGATCGAGACTGTGGGGGAGTAGTTATGGATTACGGAAAAAGATTGAGATTGATATACTCCGGTAAAGTGTATCATGTGTCTGATATAGAAAAAACTCAGCTAAGGATTAAAAATGCATACAATGAATATACATACCCGATTATGGTGACCCAAGGACCAAATGAGAATCAAGTGGATATTTTATTTGAGGACATAAACAATCTTGTGCTTCCAGCATTATTAGAATGCCTAGGATGTATAGCAATGGGAAGCGAGCAAATACCATTTTCTGCATTTGAAAAAGAACTCCAATTGCAGGGGTTGTACCCCGTGCCGGGAGATTACGCTTATCTGGATTTAGTGACTACTAATTTGTCGGGAGAGATTAGCGAGCTATTCGATGGGAATCTTTACACCGGAGATGAGTATATGCAGCTTGCTTCGGTTGACGTCGCGGGAGAAATTAAAGAGATTGTTTTCTCTGAAGCATACCAAGAAACAGCTTACATGCAGGTGGCCAGTGTATCTTTATCAGGTCAATATTGTGATATTAACGGAGTACCGTTATAGGAGGGTGCATGAAAAAAAATATTGTAGTTGGGATACATAATCACTTCGACATTGTGTCTCGCGACGTAAAAACAAACAAGGTGGTAAGGCAGGAAAGAGCCTACAATCTTATCCTTGATAATTTTTGGAATGAATTTCTGCAAAGTGATTCCGACGTGGACGAATGTTTATCCCATATTTATTTTGGATCTGGGACTACTACACCAGCATCATCTGATACATCAATGACAGCATATGAAGGCGGAAAAAGTACGACTAACATGGCCTGGGATTACAGTAATTTCAAAACAACCGGCGTGATTAAAATAACAGGGAATATTAGGCTTGAAGCATCGGAATATGTTGGTGTATCAATATCAGAGGTTGGTTTCGGACGTACTTCAACCGAGGGATTATGTACTAAGTCGTTGATTAAAGATCAAAATGGTAATCCACTAAGCATCATAAAATTAGTGGACCAGGTTGTGGATATTTTTGGTACGTTTTATGTGAGAATACCGCTAACCGGGGCAGTTCGTTTTACAGGATACGGTTTTACCTCTGCAAATATACTGAACAGATTGACGTTTCAAAGCAGCACATCTGATTTTAATGTTCAGTTTCGTAATATGGAAGCGAATGAAGCGGATGGTGGTGTATATGATTATAAGTCGGTGAATATAGACAACAGTGTAACCTATGATCCAACTAACAAAAAGATGACAATAACATTATCCGATTTATCTAGTAGTACAGGCAATATTGGAGGTTTGAAAGAACTGTGCTTACTTGGGGATGATTCAATGGCTGTTATGATAGCAGAACTTCCCGTTACAAATTTTTCACAACCGGCAATAATTAAAGAATCAGTTGGAACCGGAGACGGATCCAACAAAAAATTCAGTTGCGCTTTTGGAAATGTAAAAGATAATGGGACTGCAAAATTGTATGTAAATGATGTGGAGGTAGACGCTTCCTTTGTTTATTCGATAGGGGCTCTCGACCTAGCCCAATTAGGACCGGCGCTAAAAGTAATATCATTTGACCCAGATTCAAACATACATCCGATGATTCTAGAAAACGTATGCAATGATATGTTGTCCGTTACAGACGTCATAGGGAGACGTTATATAATGTATTCATCTGACGATTGTGAAACATGGACGCAAATTCTATATGGATCCAATACTACAACGGGGACAAAAACTATCGACATCGAACACCAGAATAAACGCTACTATAAAATTGTTGATTCCTACACCACAGCCTACACTAGAGATATCAGTAATCTCATTGGTACAGGAAGCATATATCATGCAATTGCAGATTCTGCCCCAGCAGATGGGGATGCAGTTACTATGACATATGAACCAAACTGTATTGCGAAGGATTCCCAACATGTCATTAAAAATGTGCAAATAGAACTGACTTTTAATGAATATACACCGAGTTAGGAGATAATTATGATACTTGGTAAAATTGAAATAACATGTCTGATTGTTGCGGCAGCAGTGTGGATTGTAGCACTGCACCGTATTGCACAAGCACTAGCGAGGTGGTGACGAAATGCCTTTGGCGTGGGATGGATTTATAAACGATGCCAGGACTGGTGACTTGGCTGGTCTAGTGCATTACTATGATAACGCAGCGCAGCTAATAATTATTCGTGATTCGGACAATGCGTTGATAAGTACTTACGGAAAAATTGAGGAAGGAGATTGGCTTGAGAAAACGTGGGAAAATAACTCACGAATGGGTAATTTTGGACTAACAGATTTTGTGCTGCAACATAATTTTAACGGTGAGGTTTGGGCGGCTGGCATAACTCCCATAGCAGTAGCAGCAGGCGAAGGTAGATATCCAACTCCTGCTGTTTCAGCAGGATTATATCTATACAGATATGCCTATTACAAAGAACTGACTGACGCATTGCAATCTTTAGATACATCCGAGAGTGGAGAAAGCTCTATCAAAGATGCAAGTCTAACAATTGCCAATCCTGGAGAAGATGCAGTTAATAAGGACAGCTCAATTTATGCGCCTGGCTCGCGGATTGTAGGGAAAATTGGCGTGGGCGATGCCGACATAATTCCGGTCTGTACAGTCTATGTGGATAATGCGACCTGGAGTAAGACCGGGGACAGTTTACAATTGCAAGGCAGGAATGCAATCGGGTATCTACTCAAGGAACAAACATTCGACGAGGATGTATCATATAGCGGAACACGTATCAGTGTGCTGACTGACATCCTAACAGATGCCGGCATTGATATGACTAAAGTTTTTATTGATCCAACGGGATCAACTGCATCGAGCGTGGTATTTGAGCCTAGCCAAAAAATATCAGAAGGCCTAGCTAATATATTGCATGAGTATTGGTATTGGGACATGATGGAGACTCCAGCTGGAGATTTGGTATTTGGTGGGGCTGATTACCTTTCTACCTTCACCCCGTTAGCAATCCATGAATTCAAAAAGGACGACGTTTTCACCAGGTCGATAACCCAGAAGGCTGATGGCGCTTATTCTAGGCTGGCGCTGGAATCAAAGCAAGCAGACGACAGCATTGTCCGGGTATATAAAGATGTCCCTAATTTCGATGGCTGGAACCTAGGGTCCAAGAAGACGCTATACATCACGACGGTCGAGGGGTTGGACGCAACAGAACTTGGCCTCCTAGGTGACGAGTACGTGACTGCATACCAATATATAGGAGTCAACTTGCAGGTCGAAGTCCCAATCAGGCCAGAGATACAGTCTGGAGATGTGTTCGAGGTGACTGATGCCGAAGACTATGAATACTTATCCCAGGCTGTTGTAACCTCTGTGAATCACATTATTGATGCGTTAGGCGGAAGCGCCAAGACGCTCCTTTCAGTTGATTCTGGGGGCGATATTGAGAACGATGGAGGAACGATTACAACACTGACCGCGAAAGAAATATCAGGAGACAATCGCAAACAGGAACTATATGACATTATTGCAAAGGCGGTGGCTGGAAAGTGAGGACATTATTAATGGATTGGACAAACTACTTCGAAAAGGTATTTAGCGGTGCTAAGCCAATCATCGCTGTTGCAATCAGTATCATTAATTATGTACTATTTCCGGATTGTGCATATTTTAACGCATTTGGTGCAGTAGGAATTGCTATTATACTAGATATATTAACGAAATATCTAGCGCTATCAAAAATTGGCGGAGGATTTAGAGCAGCAACAAAGTGTAGGATTATTGATTCTAACAAACTATGGAAGGGCACTAGCATTAAGCTGGTGTCCTATTTAGTTGTATTCATTCTTGCCGGTTTATCGTATCGAGTTACGATGCTGACGCAAGTGAGCGTATTCTTGGCTACTATTATCTATTCTGTGATATTTCTAAGGGAAGCACAAAGTATACTAGAAAACCTTTGCGACGCAGGCGCTGACATGAAATGGCTATTAGTTTGGACGAAGAAAAAAGAAAAGCAAATATTAGAGGATGATGATATTGACAATAGCTCAGGGGACGGAGGCCCCACGATATGAAACCATTTGCAGAATTTAGAATAACCAGTCCGTATGGACCAAGGATTCACCCAATCACGAAAAAGCAATCTTTCCATACTGGCATCGATTTGGTGGTGGGACCGCACAAGTCGCCTATCAAGGCTTTTGTTCCAGGAACCGTTGTCCATGCAAAAATGGCAGAAAGTGGAACCGGTCTTGGTGGCTATGGAATTGTAGTGGCAATTGTAGATTCCTTTGGAGCGCTACACATGTATGCACATCTTAACTCTGTAGATGTTAAAAAAGGCGACAATGTAAATGAGTTCCAAATTATTGGCCGCCAAGGTACTACTGGAATTTCAACTGGATCTCATTGCCATTACGAAGTGCGACTGAAGTCCTCGCCGTCTTTTGGATGGGGAACACACACTAATCCAGGCAAATACCTGGAAGAATTGGAGGCAAAGCACATGAGCAAACATTTCAAAGATTTGCCAGAAGACCATTGGGGAGCCGCAGAAGCCGAGTATCTAAATAGCCTAGGAATGCTTAATCCTAACAACGCGGGCAACCTCAGACCATTTGACACCATCACACGCATTGAAACAGTTGCACTGATAGCCAGAGCTGTCAGATTGCTAAGCAAGAAAGGGGAATAACATGTTTTCAAATATCGATATATTAGAGGTAATTATCCGAGTGCTGGCCATCCTGTTGATGGCGTTTGTTTTGCCCTGGATCACCAAGAAGGTTGGAGCCGAGAACTATGCCAAGCTCCTGCAAGCGATTAAGTTGGCAGTAAATGCCGCAGAGCAGGTATTCTCGGACCCTGGCAGCGGAGCCAAGAAGAAACAATGGGTGCTAGACTTTATCAACTCTAAATTTAAAATAAAAGAGGACGATGTTGAACGGTTGCTTGAAGCTTTTGTATATGAAATAAACAAAGACAAGCTGGAGCCGCTTATCTATGAGGCGACACTAGATAATACAGTAGAGTAAACCATAGACCCCCGTGATGGGGGCCTTTTTAATTTTGCAGAAATGTAATGCCTGATAATTGCCACTAAGAGATACCAAATACAGCCTAATTACCAGTAACGGTTACTATTCGCAATTAATCATAGTTGACAGATATATTGGTAATAGTATACTAGAAATGTAAAAGAAGGAATGTAAGGAGGCGATAGTGATGTATGATATTATGGAAATCGCGAATTGGTTTTTGCACAAAGAGCCAATGACGCACAAAAAACTGCAGAAGCTTTGCTATTATGCATATGCTTGGTTCTACACCTTAAAGGATGTTGAGATTTTTGATGAACCATTTGAGGCTTGGGTGCATGGACCTGTCTCCAATAGCTTGTACCAAGCGTATAAATGTCACGGTTGGGAGAAAATCGATTTTGAAGGACCTCAACCTAAGATTGTTGATGAAGATATCGAATTATTAGAAAGTGTTTGGGAAACGTATGGTGACCAAACTGGGAATTCATTAGAAGCATTGTCCCACTCTGAACCACCTTGGATAGAAGCTAGAAGGGGCTTAGAGGAGTTCGAAAGAGGAAACCATTACATTAACCTGAAAACCATCAAAGAGTATTACTCTAGTATTTACGATGGGGACGATGCTTAAGTGGCTAGAAAACTGACAAAAGTAAAGACAAAAGGATCTGGTAGTATACTGGCAGGTGTTGGAGATGTAAATCGCGATTTTATAATTAGCTTCAAATTTACATTAGAGAAGGAGTATAACCTCACAAATCTTCAAATCTCTCAGATTAAGCAGTTTCAAGTTTTTCTCGATAAGGTGTCACAAATGACATGGCTACAAGTTGATAAGAAATTTAAGAGGAAACCTGATAAACAAGATACGTTTAAAGATGTTCAGGTTATACACTATAAAGTAGCAGCCGGCTTCAGAATTCACGGAATAGTGATGAATGGCCGTTTTAAAGTATTAAGATTGGACCCAAACCATAAAGTGCATAATTAGCCCCTCTCAGGAGGGGGCTTTTTTATTTTGCATTAAAGGTGTAGGATGAAGGGGAGTATAATTGGAGGTAAATGATGGCAAAGGATGCTAAGATTGAAATTGAACGAGATGTAAGAACGTTTGCAAATTTGTATCATGGATCACTTGTGCTTCTAGAAAGAAGCAAGGACTACCCAGAGGGTGGTTATTATGCTTTATTAGGGAGCATGCTATTTACAGCATTTACATTTGAGGCATTTTTGAATCATTTAGGTAAGGAAAAAATAGAAGATTGGGAAAGGATTGATAGAGAACCAGTGATGAAGAAATATTCAGTGTTATGTGACAAGTTTGATATCACAAGAGATCCATCTCGTAGGCCATATCAGACGTTGAAGAACTTATTTGGTTTTCGTGATAATCTGGCGCATGGAAGAACAGAAAAATTACAAGTTAATAAAAATGTAAACATAAAAGATGATATACTTTCACATACCCCTAAAACCAAATGGGAAAAGTATTGTAATGAGGAGAATGCGGTACGGGCGAGAGCTGATGTTGAAAGAGTTATTGTAGAACTAAATCAAGCTGCTGGAGGAGAGAAAGATCCTTTCACAATGGGAATGACAGTGAGTACGATGTCTTCTAGATAGCAAGGAACAAACGTTAAATACTTAAGCCCCTGGAGACAGGGGCTTTTTTATGTTTAAAACGACTGTGCACTTTTTGTTCACTATTTCCACATATAACCAACAGAAATAAAAAGGCTCCCAAATCGTTGGGAGCCCTAATACGTATGGTGCCGAAGGCGGGAGTCGAACCCGCACGGGGGGTGAACCCCGCTGGATTTTGAGTCCAATGTGTTTGCACGTTGTTCCAATTTTGTGGGGAGTATAGTATAATCATCTCACGAGGGAGAGAAAGAAGTGGAGAATATGGTAAAAGAAGGAAAAATTAAGAAACCGTTTTATAAACGGATATGGTTTATTATCCTGATTGTACTAGGTGTGTTTAGCGCAATAGTTAGCTGTGGATCAGATGAAGAACCGGCAGCCATCCCTGCACCTGAAGAACTGGTGGCCATAGAACCAGTGGCCGAGGAAGACTACGAGCTAAGTGAGGAAACATTAGAATCTTTGGCCTTGGGGATTTTCGAAGACAGTTTTGAGGGTATCGCGTTAGTTGCTTTGAATGGTGATATTAACACATTCTATATTACGCCGTTCGACGAAGCGTTTGTTCTTGGCTTGACGATGGCTCTTGACGGAGATCAAGATTCAATAGCGGAGTGGGACACTTTAGTAGGTGCTATGATAGTACTTTCAGAAAATATTGCAGATATGCTACCAGGTTATACTATTGAACTTGTAAATCCCGAAAATACCGACAATACTTTACTTACGGTTATCGATGGAATTGTGACTTATGACGTAATTAATGGAAAATGATATCTGCCCCTGGAAACGGGGGCTTTTAATTTGCCGACATTTTGCCTACGTTGCAGAAGACAAATTACAAACCATTGTGATATAATACGAGCTGATAAGTTGTTAAATACCTAATAACAATCAGTCAATAAAAGCTATTGCAACTTAACTCGCTATAAAAAAACATGCAGTACTTATAATGAAAGATAAAGGTAAACATCATGGCAATCGGAGTGTTTGACTCAGGACTGGGCGGTCTTACCATCGTTCGGTCTTTACGGGAAATATATCCTAAAGAAAAGATTATTTATTATGGCGATACTTTGCGTGTGCCGTATGGGGAAAAGAAACCAGGGGAATTAATTCATCTTGCAGACAGAATTACTGGATTCCTTATTTCGGAAGGTGCAACCTTGGTAATTGATGCTTGTAACACCACGAGTGCACTGGCTTTGGACCTTCTAAAAGAAAAATATGGTGACCGGGCAGAAATCATCGGAGTGGTTAACCCGGGGGCTAGTAAGGCAGCAAAGCTAGGGAAAAAGAAGATTGGCCTTATGGCGACCCAAGCGACTGTAAATAGTGGGGTCTACCAAAAGAAAATATTTTCCAAGCGTGAAGATGTAGACGTACACACTGTTGCCTGTTCACGTCTAGTCCCGTATATCGAGGCTGGCGATGTGGATTCATATCAGCTGAAGGATGCTCTAGGCGCTTATTTAGCCCCTCTACAAGAAGAAAAAGTGGATACCCTAGTAATGGGTTGTACGCATTATCCATTTCTCAGAGACCTCATTCAAGAGATTATGGGAGAGGACGTCCAATTGATTGACCCTGGTGTTGAAGTGGTAGGAAGTATATTGCATTACAAGGGCGGGCATGATGAACCGAGTATTTGTTATACTTCTTTCGAAAGTGAAGCATTTTCGAAAAAGGCTTCACTGCTTTTTGCGGGCCATGGATTCTCAGAGTTTCAAACGTTGGATATTGTGGAGGTATAGATGGAAAGAGCCAATCGTAAAAAAGATGAACTACGTGATGTGAGCGTGGAGATAGATTTTAATGCCTTTGCGGAAGGCTCCTGCTTGTTTCGCCAAGGAAAGACGGTAGTGCTTTGTACGGCAACCGTTGAGCGTGCTGTTCCAGCTTGGAAGTCTGAAGAAGATGGTGGTTGGATTACAGCAGAGTATGCTATGTTGCCACGGGCTAATAGAAGCCGCTCTCCTCGTGAAGCAAAACAAGGAAAACAGTCTGGGCGAACAATGGAGATACAACGTTTAATAGGAAGAGCTCTAAGAGCTGCAGTAGATTTGCGTGAATTACCAGGCCTAACGGTTACCTTGGATTGTGATGTGTTGCAAGCAGATGGGGGGACAAGGTGTGCTAGTATCACGGCGGCCTATATTGCTTTTGTAAAAGCGATGGAGAAAGCAGTAAAGATGGGCTATTTGGACAAGCTACCCCCAATCCACCAGGTTGCGGCCATCAGTGTGGGAAAAAACGAGGAAACCTTGCTCCTTGATCTTGACTATAAAGAAGATTCCTCAGCGGACGTAGATCTCAATCTAGTGATGATGTATCCCAATCAAATTGTGGAGATTCAAGGAACTAGTGAAGGGCAGACCTTCGATCAGGAGGAATTGAATCAGATGGTTCAACTAGGGCAAAAAGGACTGAAAGAGCTTTTTGCTTTGCAAAAGGATGTGCTAGGCACATGTTGAGTCATATTGAAATAGCAGGCATTGTGTCCAAAAACCTTCTTTTCAATCAGATGACAAAAGAGGATATCATTTTTTTGCTAGATTGCTTTAATCCACGGGTAACGAGTCTCCAAAAGGGTGAAATATATGCCCACGATGGAGATGCAATAAATGCTGTTCATTTGGTTTTGTCTGGTAGCCTCTTGCTTTTCAAGGAAACGGCAGAGGGTGAACGTTCTGTGCGTGATTTGTTAACCCCTCCAGACTTGTTTGGGGAAGTTGCAGCCTTCGGTAGGCAAAAGAAATGGCCAGTGTATGTCCAAGCTAAAGAAGATGCAGTAGTAGTTGCGCTCCCCTTGACTAATATTATTGGACGATGTGAACGAAACTGTCACCACCATAATCAGTTGATTCTCAACCTAATGAGTATACTAGCAGAAAAGGCAATGGGATTGCACAAACAGCTGGGTATCCTATCCTTGGGCTCTCTAAGGGAAAAAATTGCACGACTTCTCGTGCAACGCCAGCGGGAAATGGGAAAGGAACGCTTCAAACTAAAGATGAATATTTTGGATACAGCAGACTATCTTGGAGTGGCTCGACCTAGCTTTTCTAGAGAGCTAGCCAAGATGAAGCGGGATGGATTAATTCAATCTGAAGGAAGAGTATTCTGGATAGCAGATTTTGATCGTTTGGTTGAATTGGCAGGAGAATAATCAATGGAAAAGAAAAGAATGGAATTTGTGGTGGCTAGTGGCAATAGGGGTAAGATTGAAGACTTTAAAGTTTTACTAGCACCGCTGGGAATTGAGGTAGTACCTATTAAAACAATACTTCCCGACTTCGACCCTGAAGAGACCGGTCAGAGTTTTACGGAGAATGCAATTTTGAAAGCCAAGGTGGCTGCTATGCAAACGGGACTACCTTGTCTAGCCGATGACTCTGGCCTAGAAGTAGATGCCTTAAACGGTGCGCCAGGTATTTATTCAGCGCGGTATGCTGAAGGACTAGGAGACGCTGCGAACAATCGAAAGCTAATTCGGGAGCTTCACGGTATTCCCGCAGGGAAAAGAACAGCACGTTTTCAATCGGTAGTAGCCTTAGTCTATCCAGATGGTCGGTCTTATACTGCGAATGGTACGGTAGAAGGTGTGATTCTACATGCACCGAAAGGTGCAGGTGGATTTGGTTATGATCCATTGTTTTTCATTTCTGAGCGGAATAAAACTATGGCGGAACTTACTATTGAAGAAAAGAATACGATTAGTCATAGAAAGAAGGCCTTTGAGGGTATAGAAAAAATCATTCGAGAATTGTATGCTCTATAAATGATGACAATAAGTTGAGATTAAAAAATACAAAAAATGGAAAATTTCTCTTTACATCCGCCATCTGACTCTATATAATAAGTCTTGCGGTTGTGAAGTTATGACATGCGGGTGTAGCTCAATGGTAGAGCTCCAGCCTTCCAAGCTGGCCACGTGGGTTCGATTCCCATCACCCGCTCCATTTTTTTTGTAACCATGCGCCAGTAGCTCAGCTGGATAGAGCAACGGACTTCTAATCCGTAGGTCGGGGGTTCGAATCCCTTCTGGCGTACCAAACCGAAAGCCTAAATCTTTAGGGTTTCGGTTTTTTTTATGCCTATTTGGAAACACTGAGTAATTGGCAATAATTGAAATGTGTCTAAATATTAACTTGCAATTATTAGAGAGAGGTATATACTTATTCTAAAGCGAACCAGTTCGCAATGGAGGAAATATGTCAAAGGTTACTGCTGAAGAAAAACAAGAAACAAATATTAGGATACAAAAGGCTGCACGAGAGATATTTTTAGAAAAAGGCATTAAAGGAGCTTCAATAAGGGATATAGCGAAGAAAGCAGGTGTTGGCGCTAGCACCTTGTATGGTTACTATTCGTCAAAAGAACTTCTCTTCATAAATACGATTCTTCCATCGATTGAATCTAGGAATGATTTGCATGTCCACTTGGATGGTTTAGATGTTAGTAATATGGGTATTGAAGAGGTAGCGGAAGTTTTAACAGATGCAGTGTTTGCACTACCTACTTCCCTGATTGATATGGATCAAAGCATTATAAAGGAATTCCATTCTGTCCTCTTTTCCATATCTGCATCTGATGAAATCAAGAAGACGATGGAAAACTTTTTAGAAAATAACATGAAAGAAATTATTTCAAATTTTATAAAACGACTACTGGAAGAAAATATTATGAAAGTAAGTATTGAAGCAGATGAATTCGCAATGTATGTATTGAATACAATGAGAATAGTATTCCTTGAATATATAATTATGGGAGATATGACGAAGAATGCTTGCAAGGAAAAATTAAGGAAGACAATTCGAATGTCACTGATTGGGAAAATTTAAGAGGGGGTTGAACCCCTCTTAAAAAATCATTTAATACGAACAAATTCGCAAAAAAAGTAGATGGGAAAAGAAAGGCAAAAGAGTATGAAAAAATGGATCATTATTGGAACAATACTCCTTTTAGGTACAGGCATTATTGGTTGTTCTAGACAAACTGCTAATTTAGAGGAACAGCCTAGCTACAAAACAGTTGGCGTAGTTGAAATAAAAAATAGATTGGAAGATGATACCTTATCGTACACAGGTATTGTGAAGCCGAGTGTTGAAAAGAAATTGAGCTTCAAAATGGGTGGATACCTCGAACAAATCTATGTCCAGGAAGGGGACTATGTTGAGGCTGGTACAAAATTAGGTAGGATTGATACAAAGGATAATAGTCTACAAAGTGAGAGTCTTGAAAGCCAATCACAGATAGCCCAAAAGGAAGCTTTGAAGGCCAGTGAAGCCCTTTCCTACTCGAAAACGCAATATGATAGCTATACCGCATTGTTTGAGGAAGGAGCTGTTTCCAAAGTTGCTTTGGATGCAAAAGAATTAGCCTATGAACAAGCAAAGTTAAACTATGAAATTGCGCTAGAAAATCGCAGCCGCATGACCTCAGAAGAAACAAGACTTTATGAAAACATTGCAGATGGGACAATTTATGCAGATCAAGATGGTGTCATAAATAGTATTTTATACGAAGTATCTGAATTCATTGCACCAGGACAGCCAGTATTTTTGGTAGGCTCTAAAGAACAAAAGATCGTCATTCATGTAACAAGAGAAGATAAAAAGTTATTGGAAATAGGCCAAAAAGTCTATTACACGATGGATACAGTAGAAAAAGAAGGAAGGATTATCTTTGTCGATGAGGTGCCTGATGCCCAGACATCAACCTACAAGGTTGAAATTGAGATTGAGGAGAAAGAATTAATGAGTGGCGCCATTGTACGTGTTGAAGTAGTAGCTGGAAGTACAGAAGGAATTTGGATTCCAATCCAGTGTATTCAGTCCACTACCATTGATTTTGTCTATGTTATACAAGACGGTAAATCATTAAAGCGGTCAATAAATGTATTAGAAATAAAAGGTGATGAAGCATGGGTGGAAGGATTGGAAGAAAATGATAAGCTTGTTGTTTCAGGCATGAAGTCACTCGTTGAAGGTATGTTGGTAAAAACACAGGAATTTGAGGGTTAATCATGGACAAAGGAATCACGGCCAGGTCTTTAAAACACAAAAAACTAACCATATTTTTAATTTTTGTAACAATGATTGCTGGTATGTATTCGTATATTTTTCTTCCACGTCAGGAAAGCCCAGATTTAAATGCGCCAGGCGCTATTGTATTTGTTGCTTTTCCTGGTGGCTCTCCCGAGGAAATCGAGGATTATGTTGTAGGTACGATAGAAGATGGACTTACTGAAATTACAGGTTTTGATTATGCTCAAACATATATTAAGTCCAATATGGCTTCTATTATGGTTATGCTTAAAGATGGCGTTGATATAGAAAGCTCGTGGCGTGAATTGGATGATCTTATTGAAGAACTCAAACCCAATATGCCTTCTGGTGTCACGGAGATAATAACCAATACCGAAATTATGGAAACACCAGGAATGATTTTCGGCTTGACCGGAGAAAACTATACTTACGAGGAGCTTGCAGATTACGCAGAACTTTTTAAAAAAAGGTTAGCAAAAATTGATGGGGTGACAAGGTTTGATATATATGGAGACCTTGAACAGGAAATTGAAATAAATATTGACCATGCTATATTAGAACAACTTACGATTTCAATGAATGAAATCGTAAATAAGATTAAAGCAGAAAACGTAACAATGCCAACGGGAAGCATCGACAATGGTGGAAGTAAAATTGAAGTAAGCTTGGATGTGAGGCTTCAAAGTATCGAGGATATACGCAATATTGTTGTTATGACTTTTCCGGATGGACGAAATATTCGACTTGCAGATGTCGCGGATGTGCAGTTTAAGACAAATCCTGACAATCCTAGGTTGGGCATAAATGGAAAGAAAGCCGTTTATTTGGCGGGGTATTTTGAGGATGATTTAAATATTGTCATGGTTGGGGAAAATATTGAGAAGCAAATAGAAGAGCTAGCTAGGCAACTCCCAGACGATGTTGAGTTTTCTTATATGGTATACCAGCCAGATGAAGTGCGAAAATCAATCAATACCTTCATGATCAACCTTTTGGAAGCAATCATTTTCGTAATTTTAGTCGTATTTATCGGTATGGGGTGGAGAAATGCACTTGTGGTATCCACTGCGATTCCGCTATCGATAGCGTTAAGTATGATGGTCATGTACTTCTTTGGTGTAAAACTAGAACAGATGTCCATATCTGGCCTGATTATTTCCTTGGGTATGCTGGTCGATAATGCGATCGTAGTAAGTGATTCAATCCAATACCATATTGATCAAGGTGAAGAAAATATCCGGGCTGCCATAGTGGGAACTAAAGAAGTAGCCTTTTCAATATTAACTTCCACGCTGACCACAATCTTTGCATTTATGCCTTTGCTGCTTCTAGATTCAACAGTCGGTAAGTTTGTTCACGGCGTTCCTTTTGTGGTAACGACCGCCCTAATTGCCTCCTATATTTGTGCAATCATAACGACACCAGTTATTGCAGCAATGACATTTAAGAAAACCGTAGAAACTAAAAAAAGAAACAACTCAAAGATTAAAAGAATGTTTAAAAAATTGTTGAATGCCAGTCTTAAAAGAAAGAAACGGACAGTCGTCCTAACTCTACTTTTCGTAGTGGCTTGTTGGTTTTCCGTAATGGGAATGGAAGCAATATTACTACCCAAAGCAGATAAGAACATTATTCAGATCGACTTAAAATCAGAGTTTGCGACGGACATCGACAAAACAGAAAAACTCACAGACCAAACAGTAGCGCTGCTGCAAGACGTGCCCGAACTCGGTAATTACTATACGGCTGTGGGCAGTAATCTACCAAAGTTCTATTTATCCGTTATGTTTCGCGGTGCCTCACCGGATATAGCGCAGATAGCGTATGAATTTGATTTATCTAAAAGTGAAAGGTTCGATGACAAAAAAGAGTTACAGCAATATATTCAGTCCAAATTAAGCCAAGAACTAATTGGGGGAAGCGCATCAACTTTATTGCTAGAACTTGGAAATTTCTCAAGACCCATTGAAATCAAAATACTGGGTGAAAACCTGGATAGGCTAGATGAAATTAGGTATTCGCTGATTTCAAAAATGGAGTCTATGGATAGCGTGCTCAATGTTACCAACGATTTTTCGAGCAAGGAATATCAATTTTATGTTGAAATTGATGAAGCCAAAGCAGGGTATTATGGCTTTAGTAAGTTGGATATCCAGAAGGAAGCGAGCGCAGCTTTGATGGGCATGAGCGTCTCGAATTTACATAAAAATGGAAAGGAAACAGCACTAATCGTTAAGAGTGATATCCTAAATCTTGAAGATTTTGAAAATCTAGTAATAAAATCTAGTATGACTGGTAAAAGTGCCAAGCTAAAAGAATTAGGACAAGTTAAATTGGTACAAGCGTTTCCTATGATTAATCATTATGCTGGAGAAAGATCAATAATACTATCGGCCGATGTAGGTGCGGATTATTCTGTCCAAAAAGTGGAGGATGAGTTAAAAGAATATATAGATGCTGAAAATTATGATGATGTAAAATTTGAGTTTGGGGGAATGCTGCAACGGGTTAGAGAAAGTGTTGTAGATTTAATGAAACTGGGTATTTTTTCATTGCTCATGATTCTTTCCATTTTAATACTTCAGTTTGACTCCTTCCGGCAACCGTTGGTTATTCTAGCAACAATACCGATTGCAATGGCTAGTGCTTTGATAGGCCTCTTCATAACGAGCCAGATACTTACTTTTGTGGCTATGATGAGCTTAATAGCACTTATGGGGATTGTCGTCAATAATGCAATCGTTTTATTGGATGCAATCAATACATTTAGAGATGAGGGAATGGGGGTAGAAGAGGCATGCAAAGCAGCAGTAGACAGGCGCTACCGTCCCATAACGATTAGTACTATGACTACGGTGATTGGTTTAATACCATTACTGATTTCAGGTGGTGAACTCTTCCGACCTCTAGCCATTGCACTTATGACGGGACTCGGATTTTCGACAATCTTAACCATGGTAGTAGTACCAACAATGTATTGTTTGGTGATGGGCAACAAATCGCTTGAAACGATGTAAGAAAAGGCTATTAAGCCAAAGAACAGCTATCAATTCGGACAGGATATGGTTAGAAGGTCAAGTCTAGTTGGATAGGGTAAATAATTCAAAGAAGATGAAAAATGAAGGAGGAGTACATGATTAAATGGAGAAGTTTAAAGTATACTTCCTCTTACTGCTACCATAATGAATAATAATACAGTCTTTTCTTCAAATGTCTCCGAACTCCTTTTTGCGCAAGGTAGCAGTGGAAAATAAAAGACTCCAAAAGGAGTCTTTTTTTTGGAGGCAGTAACCTTGTATAGCATAATATGAAAGGGCAAGTGTTTTAACCAAAAACTACCAGGTTGCGTCTTAACAGGATATCTCTGTTTGTTAATAGATAAGGAGAAAAACGATGCTTACAAAGTCTAGTAAAGCCCAAATACTCATATCAGTACTGGGTGCTGCATGGTCAATTCAATTGGTTCTAAGTGAGCTTATCGTAGGGGATTATTGTCCTAAAGTTTTCAATATACCAGCATGCTTTCTAGTGCTACTAGCCTATCTAATAGTTCTTGTATCAATAGTTTTGGATCACAAGATTCTGCATGCACTGGGGACAGGATTGGGATTATTGCTGGCTATTTGGTTTTCTTCTCGCCAATTTTTGATGATTGCTCAATGCCCAGATTTTCAAGGGCTACCACTGTGTTATCTTTCCTTGGCTGCTTTTGCCTTGCTTGGGGTGCTCGGGTTTTGTAAAAAAAAATAATTTGATTCAAGGTAACCTTATTCAAATAACCATACAGTAAAAAATGTGATGCTATGGATGAATAATGGCAATACAAAGGCCACAGTAATTCATTGTTACTGTGGCCTTTCATAATTAATATTGTGTTAAAGAACTGCTGCTATATAGTCCATTCTCCATGTACGATGCCTACTAATTCCCAATTCGGATTATCATCATCGAATACTAAAATTAGACTTCCCCAGTCTAAGCCCTCCACGCTAGGATCGAAACCAGTAAAATGGAATTCTACATATTGGTCGTTCGCATAGACTGTTTCCAAATTGTTCATCATATTTCCACTGCCAATTAGCGTGTTGATGCCAATCAACTCAGGGTTTAGATAGTCTTCATCATAGACAAATCCACTGTAGTATGTCGAAAAATCACTTGTGATAGGGTCACCACTACCGCTATACGATCCCCAAGTTTGAACTGCACTACTGGTGAACATAGTTGGGACAGTGCTGCCAGCATAAAGAATGATATCGTTGTTGGTATCGATATAGGGGTAAGGAGAAAACCGTACGCCTCTAGTAGGACTTACCTTGGTGTCTAACCCCTGTGAATCTTGGTTGGCAATCATCGACATAACGTCGAGGGCTTCTTGTAGCAGGGTGACGTTTTGTGTTGAACTGCGGTTTTCAAGCGATGTTTCCAAATCTTCAACTTTGGTAGTTAAGGAGGTTACAATGGTATCTTTTGCTGCTAACTCTGCTTCAAGTGTTGTTACGGATTGTTGGCAGGCTTCAAGGTCAGTGGCAAGTTGTTCTGCGTTATCGCCTGTGGAACTAGCACTACAACCGCTTAGCATAAGTGCAATGGCTGTTATGAAAATAAAAGCATAGGTTTGCTTCTTCATGGGTCACCTCTTTCTAATCATTTAGATTTATCTTCTTTCATCATAGCGAGTCTTAGTTTTATAGTCAAATTAACCATGCATTCATGATAGAATAAACGCAGGATACTTGTGATTAGCGTTAAATGTGTTCCGACGGTACTGAACTTTGATGATTTAAGTAAGAATTCAGGGAATCGGCGGATTAGTCACTAGGTTGCAATCATGACGCAAGAAAGGATTTCATGTTACCGAATAACAAAGCAACTACTTTGAAAAGAAAAGAGCTTTCAAATAGAAAAGAAAAGTTGATGGATTTGTTCACAGTTCATATTTTAGAACAAGCAAGTATTAAAAACAGGATGAATTTACAAGTTCATTTTATGCAGAAATCCAGAAGGAACAAAGGATATGGAGGAAACGGCTGATGCCCTATGTATATATGCTACGGTGCCAAGATGGAACGCTTTATACCGGGTGGACGATGGATATTGACAAAAGAGTAAAAGTTCATAATGCTGGCAAAGGTGCTAAATACACTAGATCACGCTTGCCTGTAGAATTGGTGTATTATAAGTTCGAGAACGATAAAATATGGGCGATGAAAGAAGAATACCGAATTAAGCAGTTAACGAGAAAGGAAAAAATGAAGTTGGTAGCGACAATGCCGTCTCCCCTATGCAAGGAGTAGAATAAAGTGAAATAGCAATAAAGCTAGAAGAAGTGAGATGATGCAATCCCTTAGCTGAATATAAAAGTAGTTTTATCCAAATACTACTGTATTAAAAAGGAAAATGCACCCGAAGAGTATAAAACGTCTATCCCGTTCAGCCTAGGAAGTAAATTGGTATTGTTTCTTTGTTTTGAGTATAGGTAACGTATAAGTTATAATATTGATAAAGACTAACAAACGATGAAAAGGAAGTAACCTATGAAAATTCGAGTAGTGGATTTGTTGTCTCATACATATTTTAAGACATCTAGAGTGTTAGCAGGTAAGCAGGGTTTAAATAACTATATATCATCAATTCAGGTGGTTGAGAATATTGATGTTACACAGTATTGGCGCGGTGGAGAGCTTGTGATTAGTTCAGGTTATAATTTTTTAGACCGCACCGAAGAACACAAGGACCTTATTAAAGGTTTGGTCTTAGCTGGTATAGCTGGTTTGTGTATTACCACCAATAATTTGATTGATAATAAGCTTCCGGACACGCTGATGGAAGCGGCGGAAGAATATGAATTTCCGGTCATAACGTTTCCTGCGGGAAAGGTGTTTGGAGAAGTATGTGATTTTATGAATAACCATCTCTTTTCTCGACTGACAAACGAGATAAAGAGACGTGATGAGGTGATTCGAGAAATCAATGACTGGATATATAAGGAGGGCCTGCAGGGCATGCTGAAGGCCTTGTATAAGTGGACTGGCATGAAGACAGCTTTGCTCTATGAAGGGAATGTGCTTTCTTGTCCGCCACTAAGTGACCGAGAGGATGAGATAATTCGGTGTAGACACTGGATTAATGTACCTGATAATGCATTACTATATAGTAATGTAGGACATTACGTCTATCGTGATAAGAAAGGCGAAGTGGAGTGGCTAGGTGCTAAAATCTCAACACCCAGCCAGTTTGAAAATTTCGTGATGCTTTTTCAGGAAAATATGGAGTTTACGAAAGATGATGAAATGCTTTTGGGTGCTTCCTTATCTGCTTGTGCTTTGGAAATTAAGAGACTAAAGGGATTGAGTGAGGAAAAGGCCAAACACCGGGAGAACTTATTTAAAAGTATTATTGAAAAAGGAATCAGCTATGAAGAGGCACGACATCAGGCGGCACAACTGGGATATAGTTTAGCAAAAAATTCTTCAATTGCTTTAATGAATATTAAAAAGCCTGCTGTTTCCTTAAGTATGGAGGGGTTTATTCAAAGTTTTAAAGCTATTGTCAAGGAGCTGTTTCCCAGCGCACCATTTTGGGTACAACCTGATGACAAAACGATAGTTTTAATACTAAGTGATTCAGATGAAGAGATTATTCGCAGCTTATATCGAAAAATTCAAGGCTTAGATCAGGCTCTTACCTTTACGATTGGAATTGGGAAATCTAGGACTTATGATAAAATATGCAAAAGCTATCAAGAAGCGCTTCGAGCTATTGAAATTGGAGAATCATTGGGGGAAGAGGCCAATATCTACTTCTTTAATCAATTGGGCTTCTATGGGTTTATCAATGTGGTAGAAGACCGCGAAGTTATGAAAAGCTATTATGAAGACTATATTCTCCCGTTGGAAAGACAGTTTAAAGAAGAACATCTTACGGAAATGCTGGATACATTAAGCTTGTTTTTTGAGATGCGCTTTAGCTATGCCAAGACTGCTGAGCAGATGCACGTTCATCGTAATACAGTGGATTATCGCATGGCAGCAATAGAAAAGGCCTGTAATATTGATATGCGTAATTATGAGGATAGGTTTAATATGGGGATTGCATTAAAACTTCTTCCACTTATACGACATATGAAAGAAGAACTGTAGCGAGGTCCCTGGGATTCAGGGACCTCGTTAGGTTATAAAATGGGATTTCAAATCCCTTTTCATGAATCAAAAATGGATGGTTTTTCTTGTAAATATATCGTAATAAAATTATACTGGTATAGCATATATTAGCTCAAATTGTTTTTTGAAGCCGATTATAAATACTGCTAGTATAAGAATTACAGCATTTGGCTGAAGAAAAAGCTCAAATTATAAAAAGAAGATGGTTGTGCCAATACATAAAAATACATGGTATGGAAAGAGGGTATGAATGCTCTTACAAATACTACAAAGCTACAATCCATTTAAGGTGTATCTACCAAATAACTGCTTTGAATAAGTTTGCTTGCTTGGCTGATTTTTGAAGTTACGTGCTTTTTCTTATTCACCGGATGGTGTATAACACAGCGGATGCTCTTCATTTGGAAGGGCAAATATTCGATAGCTTCAGATGAACAATTTGGGATATAGGAGTTTTTACATGAATGAAATAACTTTATTTTCCGACAGCACATGTGATTTATCTGCTGCTATCTTGGAGAAAAATAATATTAAGATAATTCCCTTAAATGTTGAGTTTGGTGAACAATCCTTTAAGGATGGAATAGATCTGAACAGTGAACAATTGTATGGCAAAGTAGAAAAATTGGGATGCCTCCCTAAAACATCGGCTCCATCACCGGCTGCTTTTTACCAAGCCTTTGAAGGAGAATTGGCAGAAGGCAAAGATGTAGTGTATATAGGTTTATCTTCAACGATATCGTCTACTTTTCAGAATGCCAGTATGGCAGCCAAAGAATTGGATATAAGCCGCATCCATGTGATCGATTCCAGAAATCTATGTAGCGCAATAGGATTACACGTAATATCTGCGGCAGAGTATATTCGGGAGGGTTTATCTGCAAAGGAAGTAGCAGATAAAGTGCGAAACGATATACCGAAGACTGTCAGCTATTTTATGGTTGATACGCTAGATTATTTACATATGGGTGGCAGGTGTTCTGGGCTGCAGAGTTTTGTAGGTGGTATTCTTAGGATGAAACCCATTATCAAAGTAGAAGATGGGCATCTTAATGTTGTCCATAAGGCGCGGGGGAAAAATAAAGGAATTGAATACTTGGTAAACCGGATACGGGAAGATCAAAATAGAATCAGGGCTGAAAAAATGATATTAACCCATTCGTTTGGACTCGACTCTATTAGGAAATTAGAAGACAGTTTACGTTGTATTGATATTGGTGGAAGGCATCGAGTGGAACAAGCTGGTTGTGTGATTTCAAGCCATTGCGGACCTGGTACAATTGGTGTTTTCTATATTCCAAAAGAATAATATGAAAGTGTATTAAATATATACTGCATGAATTCAACGAGTAGTTGGTCATAAAGGTAAAGCATCCAACAAACAGATACAGTGTTGGTTTATATGTTGCTTAAATCAATTATATGACAATAGGAAAAACAAAAATCCAAGAGGTGTATCATGTTTGTGTTTTACTTTATTTACGGAATTATCATTGGCTCATTTTTAAATGTTTGTATCTACCGTTTGCCTATAGGGCTGAATCTAGCATATCCAAGGTCCCATTGTCCACGCTGTCAGCATAGCTTAAATGGTTTAGATTTGGTTCCACTATTTAGTTATTTGTTTATTGGGGGAAAATGCCGTTACTGTGGTGAAAGCATCTCAATCCGCTATTTTTTGGTTGAACTCTTTACTGGGATTGGATTTTTAGCAGTGGGCTTAACCCAGCCATTTCCATATTCGATACTGTATTTGCTATGGATTAGTTTTTTCATTGTAGCAGTGCTAATTCAGTTTGATAACCATGTTCCATCTAAAACGCTAGGAGTAATCGGATTAATCTTTTCTCTTAGCACCCTTTACCAACAGAGCTTTTCTCAATTGGGAATGGCTTTATTGGGTGGTGTCCTTGGATTCTTGATTTCACAAATATCTACAGAAAAAAGAGAACTGGGATATGTTTTTACGTTCATAGCAACTGGAATATTCTATGGATCCTTGAGGTTTTTAGGACTGTATCTTATTTCCCTCATAGCATTTGAAATGGCAAGGTTAGCTTTTAAGGACGAACAGGGATTAACCCGGGCTAGCCAGGTTAGATATTTGGTCTTTCTTTTTGGGGGGTTGATTCTTGCAGTTATATAGCTTTGAATGTTGCTATTTATTTCATAAGTATTTTATTATGCATAATTATTATGATTAATATCTTGAAATTTTATAAATTATTGCTAAACTGGTACAGTCGGAACTGAAATGAAATGAAATGGATCATCTTCGCTTGTAGTTGGTCTTTAGAAATGGAAAGCAGTTTCATGCATAGATGAGATAGAAAGCCATTGCCTACGGCATTTAACGTCAACCATGACGACTATATTGCTCGTTACGGAATACCGATGGAATGTAATAGTGCATGCCATACAAAATTTAGGTTTATATACAACCCTTTTTCCAACTATATTTGTTTTTAATGCAAAATTAGTGTATAATCGGAAGAAATATAATAGGGCACGATGAAAAGCCTATCAAAAAACACCTAATTTGCCTACATACCAGTATTCCCGATTTTATTTGAACGGGTTACCTCAAAGGAATGGTATTAAAAAAGGGGGGGCCGAGAGCATTATATCAGTTTAGTGAAGACAAAAATAATTTGTTTTATTGCAATAGTATTCAAAAAAAGATTCGGGGAGGAATTATTATGAACAAGATTTTTTCAAAGTTAAGAAGTAAGAAGAAGGGCTTTACCCTAATTGAGTTGATTGTTGTTATCGTAATCATCGGTATCCTAGCAGCAGTTATGATTCCACAATTCAGTGGATTTACTGACAAAGCTAAAAGCACCCAAGCATTAGTAGATGCTAAGCAAATTGCTACTGCCTATGATGCGCTAAAGCTTGAACAAGGCGATTATTCGGATGTATCAGAAACTGAAGTTGAGACTATGTCTGGTGTTACCATTTCTTCTGGTACTAATTCTTTGTCTTTAGAAGATGATGGTGGATTCGAATATGAAATTGATGGCTTTACAGCTGGTAGAGATAGCGCTACAGATGGTGTAGCCCTAATTGAAGAATAATAATCCATTTGGGTGAAGGCTTTGATTAGAAAGCGATATACCTTTTAGTAGTGATTACTATAAAGGCTTGTAGTGTAGAATAAATGTTGATAGGCTCTTTTCAGAATTGAACTGAAAAGGGCCTATTTTACCCTTTTACGGGATGTTGACTGACAAAATCATGGGACGAGGAGTAGTATATGCTAATGAAATATGTTAACGGATTGGATCCCATACTAATAGCGCTTGCTCTGATTCCTGTTGTGGTGATGGGAATAGTATTTGCATATTTCTTCATTCGCTATGACGTAATGGCTTTAGGAGCAATGCGTAAGGTTTTTTTGAAATACAGCAATAAAGCGAGTGACTTGCCACAAAAGGGAAGAGCTTATGAAAAATTATTCGTAAATGAGAACAAGGACGTAGAACCAAAGAGTTTTGTTTTAGGACGTGAACGATTGTTGCATATGCTTAACAGTCACTTTGAAGAGGATCTTTTACCAGAGGTAGAAGTATTCTTTCCAGAACAGTTACTACTAAATATCGAAGGCAATAGGGACGCCTTTAGGCTACTTTACCTAGTTGCACCTATGTTCGGTGTATTGGGTATAGTACTTCCCATTTTATATAATTCCATAAACGGATTGAGTGATCTATCTGAACCACTAGCAATCGGCGGGGTCGGTTTCGTATTGTTGGTGCTATTGATGCTGGTATTTACAATGCTTGACCTGGGTGCCCTACGGTCATCGAGAAAGCTATACCAGCATTTTTTGCATGCCTGCAACGCAGTGCTGCCAGTCATGAGTCAAAATGCAGGACCTGCGTTACTCGTTGAAGCAACGAGAAAGAGCCAACGCAACTATGCGAGTGCGACAAGAGACTTAAATCACAGTTTTGAAATAAATGTAAACCGAATGGTTCAGGCCATGGAAAGTTTCACCGAAGGTGGCGTTTTACCAGCCCTACGTGATGCCATGGAAGAAATGATCAAAGACACCTTGCTAGTGGGTATGCAAAAGACCCATGATGAGATGCAAGGAGCTTTAGAAAAGATTTCTGCTCGAGAAGAACGCGGCGTACAAGATATGATTGAACGATTCAGCAACTTGTTGAATGAACGAGTAGATAGCTCTATGAGGGCTTTGGCCGATGATATGACTAAAGTCACGACACAACTATCTGAACAACAAAGACAAGCAATTGCGCATCAAGAGCAGTTTGATGCTTTTCTTAAAAGCAGTATGGAACTAGCAAGAGAAAATATGGAAGCCATGCTTACAAAGCAAGCTTCTGAACAAATGGCACAGAATGACCTGATCAAACAAAATCTGAAGTTGGCTGCAACTGCACTTGAAGAACAACAACAACAGTTTCTTGCCTTTCAGAAAGAACAGGCAGAAGAGCTTTCGTCTAGTGTTCAAGAACAGAATACAGCCTTGCAGGGAAGGATTCAGTTGCTAGCCGATTTGCGGGATGAGGAAAACGAGAGACTGGAAAAAAGTCAGAAAATGGTGGAAGAAGCAGTTCGTATTGAAGAAATTACTTCAGGACAGCTTCATGAAATAGGCACGGCCTTGAGCTTATTGCAAGAAGGTATTACTAAGTTCTCTAGTGAATCAGAGCGCTCTCACCATAAAACGATGGAGAGTATTACGGAGTTTGCTCAAACCCAAACAAGTTTTGTTGAAAAACTTGTTAATAGTGAAGAAACCTTGCAAAACTCCTTGAATTTGGGACTAGAACGGTATACCCAAATGGACGAGCTCGTGATGAATATGATGAATGGCATTACAAAACGGATGAACGATGCTATGGCAGGAGCCGGTAAAGAAATTGCACGTGGCGTAATTGAAGTCACTGAAAGTAATGCTGAGGCAATTGCTAATCTGACGGAACAAGCACAACAACTAAGAGATGACTATAGTAATTACTTTGGCAAAATGGATGATCAAACTAGAAAAACGCTTGAAGATATGGATTACCAAATACAGCTGATTATATCTAGAGTAAATGAAGAAATAGGCAGTATGCTTAAAGAAATGATGGAACAGAATCATGAGAATGCTGCAAACCATAATGAGGCAACCTTAAGCCTTATGGAGTCCTTTAAAGAACAAGCGGAAAGCATCAGCTTGTATGCCAAAGAGATTAATTTGGACGTAAATGACTTAAAGGATGGATTAAAAGAATCTGTTAAGGTCTTCAAAGAGGATACCAACGAATCAGTGCATCAAACTTTGGAAACCTTTGACGCAGGCTTGGCTGAACTGACGGAGCGGTTGGCCTTAACGACAGAGAGCATTCGGGAAGCGGTTGAAAACTTGCCTAATGCTATTCGTCATGACAATTAGGTGATATGATGTACCGTTTATCGAAAGTCATAGAGTCTGTCAAGGAATGGATGTATTTACCAGATGAGTTTCCATTCTTAGATAGAAAAAAAGAACAAGAAACACTCCGAGATACAATAAGAGCAACGAAAGGATCCAACCGCTCTACGCTAGCTAAAAATCTGAAGCATAGAGACTTGGAAGCACTTCTACTAATGCTGGTAGAACTTGAGGATTCTTTAGAGATTGAACAAACTACCGAGATATTGGTAGAACGCATGTCGCCATGGTTGATGCGCTTGTTTACTTCACTCTTTGTAAACCATGAAGATGTTTCGGCTGTGTTGCATCTATTCCATCGTCTCCACGAAAAGGGCAATGAGCTTGGAGCTGACTATTCAGAGGGTTTGCTAGTTTGGAATTATGGTGGTAGCAATCAAATTGTAGCGGATATTGTGCGTGATATCTATTCGAATGAATTGGGATTGAGTGAATTCTATAGGCTCTATTCTATACCTGAAAACAGTAGTTTTGCTTTACACATTGCGTTGGAATATTTAAAAATAGCAGATAAAGATATCCTATTTTCGCATGGACATTATTTAATCAAGCTAATAAAAACCCAGGAACCTGCGGTCCTAGAAAACTTGCTACTGAATTATTGGGAGAAATTTTCCATTGCTGATTCACTGACTGAAGTAAATTTGGTCATTTTTGAACAGTTGGGAGAACCATACATTTCTCCGGACTGGGGTGTATTCCCCAAGGAAATGAAGGATGCTTTTGTACAATGGCACTTTCTTTACCAAATCCGAGTAAAAACCAAAGATTATCCCCAAAAAACAAGGTGCTTTTCAAAGCTGTATCACCTTATTCGAACGAGTTACGATTGGCCAGGTTACGATAATTTATTCATCATTGATTTTGGAGATTTTGTACTGGTTGATTGCACCGATAGAGAAAAAGCCTACTATTGTTCTAGTGAAAGAATTGAATATGAGCTTGCGAAATCCAAGAATGACGGAATTATGCCTGCAATTCTAAAACACAGCACAGGCTTTATCAGCGCTAGGGATTATATTATTGAAATGAAAGACGACGATTGCATTGAATTAAAGTTTACGGGGATGAGTGGACTCTATATTGAGGAGTTCATAGGCCTTAAAACGGGTCTTTATCCTGATACGAGAAAAATGGGAAGAACGCAATAGATAGTACCTTAGAAGGTATAATTTTTAACGAGAAATGGAGAGGCTTATGAGGATAAACCATAAGAGACTTGGAGAAGTTCTGATGGATGCAGGAGCCATCACAGAAATACAACTGCAAGAGGGGTTGGAAAAATCCAAGGAAAGGGGCACCCTGCTAGGAGAAACACTAATTGATATAGGATATATTGACGAAAAGACCCTATATCAAGCTCTAGAATTCTTATTTCATGTTCCATATATTGACTTAACAGAGACTCCAATCGATAAAAAAGCCAGTAGCTTGATACCTGAAAAATTGGCTAAAAAATATACCTTAATTCCCATTAAGGTAGAGGATAATGTCCTTACCGTTGTCATGAATGATCCATTGAACTTCTATGCAGTGGACGATGTAAAAAGAGCAACTGGTTTGCGGGTTGAAGTAGGTATTTCACCGATAAAAGAAATCAACAATGCTATTGAACGCTACTATGGTAGCGAAAATGCACAAAAGGCGTTTGAAGATTTGAAGAAGGAATATGGCGATTTAGATTTGCTGGATTTGAGTTCAATCTCTGCCAATGAAGTTGCCGAGGCACCTGTAGTACGTCTGATCAACTCGATTCTACAGCATGCAATCAACTCCAATGCGAGTGATATCCATATTGAGCCAACGGCCAAAGAGGTTCGCGTTCGCTTTAGAATTGATGGCAAGTTGCAAGATGTGATGAATTCCGCAATATCGGCCCATTCGGCAATTGTAACGAGAATAAAAATAATGGGTGAGATGGATATTGCAGAAAAACGCATACCACAAGATGGCCGGGTAGAAACTTCATTGGATGATCGGACAGTTGACCTTCGTATTTCTATCCTACCTACTATTTATGGCGAAAAGGTTGTTATCCGGATTTTGGGTGGTTCTGCTGGCGCCCTCGATAGAAAATTTCTTGGCTTATCTGAAGAAAATGAATTGCTATTTGATAAGATTACTAAAAGTCCGAATGGGATTGTATTGGTTTCAGGTCCGACTGGATCTGGTAAAACTACTACCTTGTATACCTTACTCAAAGAACTAAATAAACCAGAAGTAAATGTAATCACAGTTGAAGACCCAGTCGAGTACAAATTGGATGGAATCAGTCAAGTACAGGTAAACAATAAGGCAGGTCTCACGTTTGCTTCAGGACTACGTTCAATTCTTCGACAAGACCCGGATATCATTATGATTGGTGAGATTCGAGATGCAGAGACTGCGCAGATTGCGATCAGGGCATCCATTACGGGCCACATTGTACTAAGCACAATACATACCAACGATGCAGCGTCATCAGTTATCCGTTTGATTGATATGGGTATTGAATCCTATTTGGTATCATCCTCGGTTGTAGGTGTTGTAGCCCAACGTTTGGTAAGAAAAATTTGTCCTAAGTGTAAGACAGCATATAGACCGAGTCACAGTGAAATGATGTTGCTAAAAATGAAGGAACCTACTTCCATATATAAAGGAGAAGGATGTCCTGCCTGCAATTTTACAGGCTATAAAGGACGTATTGGAATACACGAAGTGCTGGTTTTAACGAAAGAAATTAGAGAACTAATCAATAGAGGTGCGTCTACAGACCAGCTCCAACAGATGGCCATAAGACAGGGTACCATTACATTACGACAAAGCTGTGCAGAATTGGTACTGAAAGGTGTTACGACGGTTGAAGAAATGATTAAAGTAACCTATAGTGTTGAAGGCTAGTCTTATTCTTCTAGAAAGGAAGTGAGAAGAATGTCCGATAATTTTGAAAATGCGCTCCGTTTTGCCGTGGCTGAGGATGCGTCAGATGTGCATTTGACGGTTGGAAAACCGCCCATACTAAGAATCCGTGGTGAATTGGTGCCATTCGGTGAAGAAATCCTGATGCAAGATGTAATTGAAGAAATTGCACTAAAAATGATGAATGACGAGCAAAAAGGGAAATTTAGTGAATTTGGTGAAGTTGACTTTTCTTGGTCCAGGCCAGGCTTGAATAGATACCGTGTAAATGTATACCGCCAACGTAGTAGTGTGGCTGTTGCACTTCGTATGATTCATTCGAATATTCCTCGCTTTGAAGATATTAATCTACCAGATATTCTCAAGACTCTAGCGCTTAAACCGAGGGGCTTGGTGCTGGTTACTGGACCGACTGGTTCAGGAAAATCTACAACACTTGCCGCGATGGTAGGGTATATTAACAGTCATAGAAAGTGTCATATTCTTACCATTGAAGAACCCATCGAGTACCTGCACAAGCATCAAAATTGCATGGTGAATCAACGGGAGGTAGGTGGAGATACCACTAGTTTTGCAAAAGCATTGAGGGCGGCTCTACGTGAAGACCCAGATGTTATCCTAGTGGGCGAAATGAGGGACTTAGAGACTATTTCCACAGCTGTTTCAGCAGCGGAAACAGGACACTTTGTTATGTCAACATTGCATACCACTACTGCAGCTCAAACAGTGGACAGGATTATTGATGCATTTCCTTCACATCAGCAACATCAGATAAGGAGCCAGCTGTCAACGATTTTAGAAGGAATCGTCTGCCAACAATTGATTAAGACAGCAGATGGAAAGGGTATCGTACCGGCTATGGAAATCCTTTTGGTAACGGATGCGGTTAGAAACTTAATTAGAGAAGGAAAAACGCAACAGCTAGAAACCGTACTGCAGACCAATATAAACAATGGAATGGTTCCGATGGATTATTCGTTAGCTCAATTGGTGAAAACCAGAACCATTAGCCTTGAAGATGCCATGGCAAGATGTGTTGATATTAAGGTATTCAAACGATACTGTAATATGGAAATATAGATAATATGTGAAAGGAGTAGCATGTATGAAAGAATATGTATGCAAGGTGAAGCGACCCAATGGAACAATCATACGAAAGTATAAGATTCGAGCAAATTCTAAGCAGGCATTATTAGTGAAGCTGAAGCAGAATGATTTGTATTTGCTGGAGTACGAAGAAGTGGTAGCCAAGAAAGATATATTTGGCGGCAACAAGATTCGTCTATCTACGAAAGATATCGCCATGTTTTGTAGACAACTATCTTCTTTGTTGGCTTCTGGGGTTTCTCTTGTGAATGCGCTAAATATTCTGTATCTTCAGATTGATAAACGAAATATTAAGAAGAGCATTAAGTTGCTTTATGAGTCAGTACAACGAGGAGACCAATTTTCCGAAAGCATTAAGAAACAATCGGATGTTTACCCGGAAATCATGGTACGCATGATTGAAGCTGGTGAAATGAGTGGTAATCTTGACGAGGTAATAACACGTCTGGCTGAGCAATTTGAAAAAGATGTTAAATTAAAAACCAAAATACAAACGGCAATGACCTACCCAATTATTTTGGTTCTACTTAGTATCTCAGTAATATTAATTCTGGTGACGCAGGTGTTTCCAATATTCTTGGGCTTATATGATACTGCTACGGAGGCCCTCCCCTTTCCCACCCAGGTAATGATAGGATTTTCAGATTTTATTCAAAATTATTGGTACGTCATGATTATTGGTGTAATCCTAGTAGTCCTTGCGGCCAAAACATTTATTGGAACAGAATACGGTAAACGGAAGTGGCATACACTTTTGTTTAAGTTGCCGGCTGTTGGGAAAACGCTTACCAAAATTGCAGCTGTTCGATTTTCAAGAACGCTCTCAACCCTGCTTTCTAGTGGAACTACACTGATTCAATCGTTAGATGTAGTTATTAATGTAGTTGGCAATAGGGTAATTATGGATGACCTTTTGGTTACCAAGGAAGATATTCGAAAAGGTATGATGCTTTCTCAATCGCTTCGGAAGGTGACATATTTACCACCGATGATTTATTCAATGGTAGGTATTGGCGAAGAATCAGGTACGATGGAGCATATGTTACTTAAATGCGCAGAATACTATGATGATGAGGTTGATGCTTCAATTCAAAAACTAGTAACAATGATTGAACCGCTACTGATCATTGTTATGGGTGGAATAGTTGGATTTATTGTAATTTCAATGATTTTACCCATCTTTAATATTTATCAATCTATTGGTTAGAATTCTAAAGGAGGAACTAAAGGATGAAGCAGAGACTATCCATCGATATAGGCAGTAAAAACCTACATATAGTCCTTGGTCAATACGCTAAGAATAAGTTAATTGTAAATCAAGCAAATAGTTTTCCTATCCCAGAAGAAGCGGAAAAAGTGGGAAAAGATGTAGCTCCAGAGGTACTAGAAGAAATTATTGCGGATGCTATGAGGCTGATGAATGTTAAGACAAAGCAATGCATTGTAACGATTAATTCAGAAAATGCAGCAATTAAGGATATTGAACTACCCGTTTCAAAAGCCAAAGAAGTTAAACAAATGATTGAAAACGAAATGGTTCAAACGTATCAAACTGCAGGAGATGATATTATTCAGTATCGAAATACTGGAAAAATCGAAAAGGAAAACGGTAACACAATGCAACGCTACCGCGTAGCGGCGTTGGATAAATTGACCGTTGAACGCTACTATGAGTTACTGCTTAAACTTAAGTTTAAAAAAACCTTTCTTGATTTAAATATTAACGCGATTGATAAACTATTAAATGGTGCTAGTAGAGTCAATGATCATGATATAAGTGAAGAATCCGTCCTGCTTTTAGACTATGGCCATAATACAACAACGGCATACGTAAAAGTAAAAGGAGAACCAGTTTTCTTCCGGACTTTGCAGATTGGTTCTGGCGAAATTGAACAGATTTTGGAACTGGAAACCTTAAAATCTAGATCTGAAATAAGGCAACTGAAAGAAAGAGGTAAATCTTTCTTCTCAGATGATACGGGTATGGTTAAACTGTTTGATTTGCTTAAACCTTATTTTTATCATTTTCAAGATGAGCTGTCGAAGATATTGAGCTTTTATAGCACCCATGAAAGAATTGGCCATGTTGATAGAGTATTTTTAATGGGCAAGGGAGCTGAATTAGCAGGATTACCTGAGTATCTTACTGAAAATTTGGGCTTTCCCGTTGAACTGTTCAACAGTGTGCGTTTCGGTACCGAAGAACTGATTATATCTCCGGCGCATGTTAACGCTGTTGCAGCGTTAATTCGAGCGTAGAGAGGATGATGAAATATGAGAGATTATAACTTTTTTGATGGCTATAACAAAAAGAAGGGCTTTCGATTCAATTTCTCTTCGCCGATATTTATTTTTGCTATCGTATTAATTGCCCTAGGCGCATTTTCTTTTCAGCTGATAACCAAAAATAATGATATGCAGGATAAAATTCAAGCTCAAAACTTAGAGCTGATTGCATTACAAGAACATGAAGCCTATGCAGAATCAAAAAATTTAGAACAGGTTGTTGCTGTTTTAAAAGAGTATGATCAAAAAGCAGAGAATGTTCTAAATCAATTGACAGCTGCAAATATTATCGATGTTGATTTTATGAGTCAAATTGAAGCAGCATTACCTGCAACTTCAAAAACGACAAATTTGAATGTAAATCAAGAAGTTTTTTCCATTATCTGCGAGGTTCCAACCCGGGAAATTGCTGCAACGCTTTATGATAGCTTACTTGGAACTGGATTATTTGAACGTTTGCAAATTGCTTCCGTTGTGAGTAAACAAGAAGCCAATACATATACAGTTAACATAAACGGAAACCTGAAAGCAGGTGAAATTCAATGAACAAAAAGAATACTAAAAACAATTGGATGGTAACCAATAAACGAGAAAGATACTTGCTTATAATTATGAGTATTGCTCTTTTGGCATACGCCTGTTTCCGATTTGTAATTTCCCCTCAAATGTTGAAAGCTGAAAGTTTACAAGCTGAATTAGGGGAATTGGAAATTCAGATTGCACAAGCTCAAAGCGTAATCGATCGAAGTGAAGAACTACAGGAAGAAGAAAAAGAACTTCGTCAAAGCCTAGCAGACAAGTACACGGTATTTTTCAAAGAGTTAGACCAAGCTGGAATATTACGCTTGGTTGATGAAAAGATAGCACAATCTAATGCAACCGTTGTGTCTTATATGCCACAAGAGGAAATTCTAACTACGGTTTCTGACAGCCAAGCTGAGCAGATGCCATTAACTTATCCATTGAGTGAAATTGCCGACAATTACAAGGAAATTATGGATGAAGCAGAAATTTCGGAAGAAGAAATTTCTGACGCAGAGATGGCTGAAAATGAACTAATACCGTCGGTTGTGGTATTATTAAGCTATAATCAGACTACATACCCACAGCTTAAAGCCTTATTACAATCCATCAAGGACCTTAATAAAGCCGTGGTTGTGCAAGAAATGGCGATTAGTGGAAGTGAAGGAACGATTGTTGGAAGTGCAAAACTAGCTTTTTATAAAATTCCAGCACTGGAAGATTTTGAAGAAACATACTTTAAAGAGGCGTCACCCGTAGCCTTCGGTAAACCCAATCCATTCGAATAAGGTGGGATGAATATGAAAGCTAAAAAAAAGCAAGGAGCAGCCTTGATATTTGTTATGGTGGCCATGCTAATACTGTTCACCATGGTGAGTGTCGTAGTGAGCGTTTCTCAAGCGAATACAAAGCAAGCCGGAATCCAAGAGAAAAAATTGCAGGCTTATTATGTGGCACGCTCGGGCGCTGAATTGGCCTATGAAGTTTTGTTGACGACTACGCCTAGCTTGTTGGACAACTTTGAGAGTAATGTGAATCTAGTTTTGCAGGAAACGGATGTTGATTTTGGTTATGGAACGGCTGATATTACAGTTAGTTCCTCAGACCCTGGTGAAACACAAAAGATTTATATTGAATCAGTAGGCAGTTTACCAGACGGAACAACTAGAACGGTCGGATTAGAGTTCTACATAAATTATGACGATTATTCAAGCATAACTTGGTCTAAATAGTGAGAAGGGGAAAGAGGTGTTGTAAATGACAAGACATCGTTATCAAAAAGGTTTTACAATTGTTGAATTGATGGTAACAATCGTGATTGCTAGTATAGCTATGTCGATTGCATCTTCCTTCCTAAATTTCTCATGGATTAGTCAAAAGAGAACGGTAGATGAGTATGAAATCCAGTCAGATATCCGTTTGGCTGCAGACACCGTGAATTATGCTATACGAGATGCCTCTGTTACATTTGCTATTACGGAAGACGTTTTTAATGAATCAAAAAAGGAAAAGTGGAATTATATCGGCATTGAAGATAATAAGGAAATAGTAGAGTATATTTGGGACCCAGTCAATAATACTCATGACAGAGTTGTATTGCTTCCCGAAAAAGAAAAGATATTTTATAATCTTTATTTTTCGCAAAGTGTTCCTAATACCAAACTGATATCATACCATTTAGAAGGATACTTTGAAGGAAGCGAATCGGAAAAGGCAATCATCGAATCAGAGCTAGCGGCGGTGAATTCTGTAGCCGTTGAAGATGGTGGTAGCCTCTCAAACCCTGCGATAGCCTTAGCCTATAGGACCGATCCTAAACCTCAACCAGAAATTGTAACGACTCAAAAAGAAGTTACTATAGTAGTTGCACTCGTTTTAGATAATTCCGGCAGTATGCGTTTCGATATGGACGGGCATGACCAATGGAACTGGCGGTATGATTCTAGCGAGGTGAGAAATTCGATTCTTGAATCAAAAGCGAAAGACCTTATTGATCAGTTTGCTGATATTGGTAATGTGAAGGTGAGTATAATACCTTTTGCTAATAATGCCAACGATGTCAGTCCGATGATGGATGCTACAACACAGAAAGTAGCCTTGAAGAATCTAGTTGACAATTTGTATGGATATGGAGGTACAAATACCGGAGATGGACTACGAAGAGGAGCACATATTATTAAGGACTATTCAGATGATCATTCAGAGGAAGAAATAGTTAATTATTTGATCCTTTTGACAGATGGGGAACCAACTTTTTATAGCAGTAATTCATACTATAATTATTCGCCTCAAGTAGATGATAATAATATACACTACTTATGGGGCTCAGGGTATTCAGATAGTAGTAATATTAGTAATGCAATGAATTATGTAGACTATGTTGGACAAAATGTAGTTGTGGGTATGGATGTTGATATCTCTACTTTTGTGATTGGATTTACAGCAGTCGCTGATGAAATAACTAGAGCAGAAGATATTGCCACAGACTCATGCACCCATGATACAAATACAGCTAGAGCCGGAACATATTACAGGGCAGATAGTGCGGTAGAGTTGGAACGTGTTTTTGGCGAAATAACCAACACGATTCTACAAGAAACATGGCATATTTATGGACCATATTAATTATGAGAGGGTGAGCGCATGTTGAAAAAGAAAGGCATGACCCTAGTAGAAACGATTGTGGCAATTACCATAGCAGGCATTTTAGCTATTGGAGTAATACCTGCCTTTGGGAGTATCCTACAGATGACATTACGAACGATGGATGTCACTGTGGGCGCTTTTGATGCGCAAGCTCATATGGAAAGTAATATCTTTGATTTAAAAAATGCCATGCTAGATCCAGCAATCGATGAATTATCCCTCGATGGGGTATCAATAGTTGAGTATCAGAATATTTTCGGTAGGTCAGTTGATATGTATCAGCTGGATATGGTTTATCCAGAAAATGAAGCAAAATTTATGAACGTTTCTTTGTCCAAAAAATTGACAGAGATGCAAGTCCATCAGCTTTTGGTTGCTTCAAATGTACATGTGGAAATTTTAAATAAAACAACCCATGAAGTTGCCGATATGAAAGATGATCCTAAGCCCCAATTAATTGGCTTGGTTGATGCCAATACAGATCCCAACTGGTATGCCGATTTATACCATTGGTATGCTTCTATGGAAGGAAATCCTGAACCAGTATTTCCGGATGACTATGAAGAAATCTATTTTGGTGGCATTTCACCCAGTAATTTGACAGATTTGACTAACTTAGTAAACCGCTACATTATGTTTACCGTAGTTCCTGTTGATATACACGGCATTCGTGGAAATGAAGTCAATAGTACAAATGTTATATACGTACTCGGCGAAGAGTGGAAATCAGGACTGTTTGCTTGGGTGGATAAGGATAACAATACCAACTATGTCAACACAGATGATGTTAAGGTAGAAAAGAGCTTGATGTGGCCACTGAATCACGGCTTTGATTCACTAGTACCCTTCCAAGATCCATCGCAACCAGATCAGACTCTTGATCCGAGTGGTGGTTCCCTATATGTTCCTATGCGCATCGACGTTGCACCTGGTGATTTGATTGGTCCAATTGATGTAAATGGAACGCAGAAATTAGAATGGTATGTGGATAAGAATGTAAATCTAGCGACTGATATTGAAGTGACGAATTCTAGCGATATCGATATTACTACTCGTGATGGCGATATTACCCTATACCAATATATCAAAATTGACCCAAGTTCAGGAGATGCTGTAATTGAAGATGGTAGAACTAAATTAATTGAAGATGGGCCATCCTTAACTACGAGCGGGGATATTAACTTTGAAACAGAAGGCAGAGGAACAGTTATATTCCAAGAATATTCAAATCTTGAAGCAGACTCAATATCAGTAATAGCGAATGGCGATATTATCTTATATGGAACAAGCATGGTGGCAGCCGATGATTTGATTTTAGATACGACGAAAGGTTTGTCATTCCCTGGTGTTCGGAGAATTCTAATTCATGATTCAAATCTTGAGTTTGTAGCAAATGGTCAGTACGGAAAAACTATGCAGCTAATTTCAAAAGACGAGATTAGTATTGAAGATACCTCGTTTGAGGGGGATACTACTAAAATTGGTACAGTGACACTTTCGGCACCAGATGAGATTATACTAGACAATGTTGACTTTGAGTATGTCGATATTCTAGTCAAAGATCCGGCCGAAATGATAGAAGGCGGTTGGACTGCTGGGTCAACACTTACTGTCGAAGATGGAGAGAGTATAACCTTTACAAAAGGTGTTCGCAAAGTAAGCAATCAAGGAAATCTTGTAGTTGGAAATACCGGAAAAATCAAGTTTAGCAATGATATGGATACAGATTTGGACAATCCATTACGTCTTGACCTGGTGAAAGGGTCAAACGATGATGAAATCATTATATCTTCGAACTATGGAAGAAACCTAGATTATGCTAGTGCTAGCAGTGCTTCTACCTTTACCGGAGAAAATGTATACCAAAATGTAGGCTCCAGCAGATATAATATGGAGATGGCGGTAGATTGGAAGAGTGGAACCGGTAATCCAGTACAGGTTTCAGCTGCCTATGATGGAGAAAACACAATTACCGTTTCTGCGGCCTATTCTTCAATCGAGCCAATATCTGAATTTTACGAACTGAGTGTTCGTGACAAATATTCAGATAACGAGATTGTAGGAAAGATTAATTTTAGGGTTACTGGGGGAGCAGGCGCGTCTACTGAGGTAGAGATTCTTGGCTCATCCGTGGAAACCTTTACAGTAACATTCGATAAAAATGGTGGAGATGACAATCCAGTTCCTGGACAAATGTTGGTTCTTGATGGAAGTTCCTTGGGTTCACTACCTACTTCACCAAACAAAGTAGACTATATCTTCAATGGATGGAATACGAAAAGGGATGGTAGCGGAAGTGAATTTGATGAGAATACAGTAGTGGAATCCTCAATCACTGTATATGCTCAGTATGAATTAATACCCCTTATTTCTTATATAGTAACTTTTGATAAAAATGGTGGAGACAATTATCCTGATCCTATTAATATCGAAGTATACGAGGGGCTTAAAATTGGTACATTACCGAATCCTCCAACTAGAGCAGCTCATATCTTTACTGGATGGAATACGCGTCCTTATGGTAATGGAGATGAAGTTACTTCTAACACCATAGTTACTGAGAGCTTTACATGTTATGCTCAATGGAAAGGCCAGTTAAGTTTTAACGACTTATCCATAGGGGATTATGTTGAGATTGAAGGATACAATTACCAAAAGGTTTCTGATAGCAAAGTACTAAAACGAACAATGTGGGGGAGTAATCAAGATTGGTGGGATGCAGATACAGTTGCCTACAATTATTACTACACTATCTCCACACCAGCAGTAATTGATACTGGTTTACTGAGTCGAGATGAGGTACTTGATTTGGATACCTATGCAATTCTAGCGAATGAGGGAGCATGGTGGACTAGCTCGGCAAAAAATAAGAATCAGGCATATAGGGTACGCAATAACGGAGGAATAACCCAATCTCAAAAATCTACTAATTCGGGTGTTAGACCTTATTTGGAACTAGATGTCGATTGGTATACCTTGACAGTCTTGTCAGGCTCTGGCTCTGATAGTGATCCATACATCTTAGACTTGCCATGATGATTGCGATGCTTCCGGTTTTCCGGAAGCATCTTTTGTTGAAGGATTAATGAATATAATTCATAATGAATATAACACTAGAAGGGAATGCAGAGATATGATATTTTCAGTCATTGGAAGTTTTGTTTTAACATTTGTAATGGTTCAAGCAGCGTACCTGTTTTTGAATAACATGGTATTACTTGAACAGCAGGATGAATCATCTTTAGATGACATAGAGTGGGAATATTCGTGGAAAAAGTTTTTTAATCGATTGGGCACGACCCTGTTTAAAAATGATTCATGGCTATTTAAGGATTTTAATCGATTGGATCGAATCGTGTTTTATGGTATGGGCTGTATTCTATGTTTGGCGATTTTTGTTAATATTACAGATGGTTCTGCTTGGCTTCACATCATGATGGTGCAAATACTCTTGTTTATGAGTGTAATAGATGCCAAAACGCAAGAAATACCGGATGCAATCCATATGGGTTTGTTGCCACTAGTTATGGTATATCTTTTACTGTATTCACAAATAGGATGGAAGTTTACGGCAGTGGGTGGGATACTTGCTTTTGTCTTCTTCTTTGTCCTATTTTTATTCGGTGCAATGGGTGGTGGCGATGTCAAGCTTATTGGAATATGTGGTTTGTATTTGGGCTTTCCTAAAATTTTAATGGGCATATTGGCTGGTATGATGTTTGGCTCAATTGTTGGCTTAACCTTAATTGCTCTTAAGAAAAAAACGAGAAAAGACCGAATTGCATTTGGACCATATATTGCTCTTGGTATAGTCGTAACACAGGTCTATTTTTGGGATATAATTTTTTTCTTATATTACTAGGGATAGGCTAAGAATGGATGCTTTGACGATTTGTATTAGATTGAATCGTGTTAGATTGTTACAAAAATAAATATGGATGATAAATAAAAAATAAGGCTGAGCGATGTATCGCTCAGCCTTATTGCGTAGTTATATCTTAATAGTTTTCTGAAAGTAATGCATAATGTGCTTGTGGGTGGTCACATACGGGACAAACTTCTGGAGCCTTTTTACCATAGTGTATATTTCCACAGTTTTGACATATCCACTTGCATTCCATGTCACGCTCAAATACTCGTTCTTTTTCAATGTTGTTTAGAAGAGCTAGATAACGTTCTTCATGATGTTTTTCTATTTCAGCGACACCTTCGAAGAGGGCTGCAATATCATCAAAACCTTCTGCTTTTGCAGTTTCTGCAAATCCCTTGTACATGTCGGTCCATTCATAGTTTTCACCGGCTGCTGCATCTTTTAAGTTTTCAGTAGTACTATTCACACCATGAATTAACTTAAACCAGATTTTAGCGTGTTCTTTTTCATTTAAGGCAGTTTCTTCAAAGAATTTTTGAATTTGAACATACCCATCCTTTTTTGCCTGACTGCTAAAGTAATCATATTTATTTCTAGCTTGTGATTCACCGGAAAAGGCAGTCCATAAATTGGCTTCCGTCTTTGTACCTTTTAATTTTTCATCCATTGTTTTATTCTCCTTATTTGTTTTTTCTATAGTATGCATATGTCATAGTTTCAGGTGCATCATCGCGACCGTCACCGTCTAAAACATCTGCAATATAAATCGTATGCGTACCAATGTTTATGGTTTTATCGGGAATAACCTTGCATTCAATCCAGCCGGCTGCATCCTTAAGATACGGCATATTATTTGGTGTGAGCCCGAAATTCATATTCTTAAATTTATCAAATTCACGACCTGAGCGAAATCCGAAGCGGCGTACCATTCTCATGTTGTCTGTACCCAAGATGTTTAGCGCAAAGTACCCTGATTCATCTATACATTCCTTCGTAAGATTCTCTTTATTGACGGAGATAGCAATAGTAGTAGGGTTGGTTGTAACCTGGAAAGCAGCATTGGCTACTTGACCGTTTAGTTTTTCGCCTTTACGAGAGCTGATGACATAAAGACCGTAGCTCATCTTGCGGGTTGCCTTTTTTAGATTACTTCCTGGTTTATGTTCTTTGGGGATTTCTTCCACAAAACGTTCTGGCCCAACATTACAGACAGGACATTTATCAGGAGGCGCGTCCCCTTCAAAAACATGGTTGCATACTTCACAACGCCATAATTTCATCGTAGCACCTCTTTTCAATGTAGTTTAATTTAGTATATCATAGATAACTTGTGAATTCTTCATTTTGCCTAACTTGAATGAGAATGTGGATGTAATTTCTGATCAATCATATTGACAGCGCTTTTCTTACAGCAAGTATGTTATAATTTTTTAAAGGCAAGTCCTAAATGAGCATAAACTGAATTATTGTGAGATACTTTTTGAATGAATAGAAGGTGATGTATTGGGTGATAAATTGAGAGTGAGCTGTACAGTTTGTTCCTTTGAAAGAGAACTCAGGGTAGGCAAAGGCTTATTGTATACCAAACCAGGTTCTTATTTGATTGAGTCAGAAATCGCTAGCAAGCAAATGCAGAATAATTTGTTTCAAAGAATGGAAGGGCCCTGTGTTGAGGTAAGAGCAAATCGCGAAATTTATCGGTGCGAAAAATGTAATCGAGTGATGGATTGTTTGAGTATCAGCATCGTGAATGGCAAGAAAAGTTATAAGACAAAGTACCGCTGTCCGAGGTGTAATAAAACGATGACAGTAGTAGAGATGAGAACAGGAGAGTACCCCTGTCCTAACTGTGAAGAAGGCAAACTATTCGTCGAAAAAGTAGGCACTTGGGATTAAGTGAGAAGGAGAACAATATGAAATTCACGAAAGTACAAAAGATACCGGAGCCACAGGAAATTATTGAAAGCATGCCGGTTACGGAGAGCATTAAGAAGATAAAGGAACAAAGAGATAAGGAAATAGAAGCAATCTTCACAGGTAAAGATGACCGGTTCATCTTGATTATTGGCCCATGTTCGGCTGATAATCAGGATGCTGTTGTAGATTACATAACTAGATTGGCGACGATACAGGAAAAAGTAAAAGATAAGATTTTGATGATACCAAGAATTTATACCAATAAACCGCGTACTACCGGCCAAGGGTATAAGGGAATGTTGCACCAACCTAATCCTGAAAAAGGAACCGACATGGCCCAAGGCATTGTAGCAATCCGAAAGCTACACTTAAGAGCCATCACTGAAACGGGGCTGACTAGTGCTGATGAGATGCTCTATCCAGAGAATCATGTATATTTAGATGACTTACTAAGCTATGTAGCAGTAGGTGCAAGAAGCGTGGAGGACCAACAGCATAGATTGGTTGCTAGTGGTATCAATATTCCTATTGGAATGAAAAATCCTACCAGCGGTGATATTTCAATCATGTTAAACTCCATCCAGGCAGCTCAAGCAGAGTATAAATTTATCTACCGTGGTTGGGAGGTACATACTGAAGGCAATCCATTAGCCCATGCTATTTTGCGAGGAGCGGTTGATAAGTTTGGCAACAGTATTGCAAACTACCATTACGAAGATATTAGTACTCTGATCCACGCCTATGAAAGTAGGAATTTAAAGAATTTGTCCATTATTATTGATACGAATCATTCGAACTCCAATAAAGATTTTAGCCAACAGCCTAGAATTGCTCACGAAGTGATTCGAAACTGCCATTATGATTCCTTGTTTAAGAAAGCCATCAAAGGATTGATGGTAGAAAGTTATATAGAAGATGGTAGGCAAGAAATCGGGGCGAATACCTATGGCCGGTCTATTACTGACCCCTGCTTGGGTTGGGCAAAAACTGAAAAAATGATTTTTGATATAGCGGAAGCACTCTGATAAAAGGTTTTAAAACGAAAAGAGCACGATTATTGTACGGAATATAATCGTGCATAATCTAGTAGCAGGCAGACTCATAGAGTCTGCCTGCTTTGTTAATTAATGAGTCATATTTCGTTATAGTCACCAATCATCTCGCTACGAAGTAGATTCTAGAGTGAACTATTGGGAATATGTTTTTTGTAAATTTTAAGAATGATTTTTGTACCAATATTTTTGGATGATTCCACATAATAAGTAAAGGCATCTTCAAAATGCAGTCTCAATCTTTCGATGGTGTTGGCTAAACCGTAATGGGTGTCTGTGCTTAAATGCTCTTCATCGGATAATGGGGATTTCTTTATGTTTTTAAAGAAACGGTTTAATTGTTCCTCATCCATTCCTGCGCCGTTATCTTCTACGATAATGGTATAGTAATTTTCTGATTCACGTCCCAGTATTTGAACAACGCCTTCGCGATCTAAAGGTTCTAATCCATGTATTATTGAGTTTTCCACAAATATTTGAAGCGAGAAGAAGGGAAGCATGAGGCTTTTCAATGTATCTTCTACATCAATCACAAATTTAACACGATCACCAAAGCGGAAGTTTTGTAGATACAAGTATTTTTCTATATAGTTTAGCTCTTGTTCTAAGGTTACTAGATTGGTTTTATTATGTAGGCTGTAGCGCAACATTTTGGTAAAGGTTTCTAGGATATTTTGTGCACTGTCATATTCTTCAAGTTCTAGTAATCGAATTATACTAGATAGAATATTGAACATAAAATGCGGATCTACTTGATTCTGCATGGCACTTAGCTTGGCAAAGCGCAAGCTGTGCTCCAATATGGTTCGTTTCTTTTCTTGCTGGAAGAGAATATCCTGCTTTTTGAGGAGCTCTTCTTCCAAGGTTTCTTTGATATTTTTATCCACGATATAATTTGCTAGCATGAAAAGGCTATTGGCTGCGGCGATGATTCTTTCTTTAGAAATAATCATTGTTTCTTCGCGTGCCTTTTTAAAATACTCAGTGTTAAACCAAGGCATATTGTAGTCTTGTTCACCTATACTGGGAAAGGTATCATCCTCCAAGTTGTCACAACGTACTTGACCAGCCATTACTGTTCCAACAAATTTATCATCAATTATGATAGGAATGATAATGTCGATTAAACCTGCATGGCATTGAAATATGTATGGTTTTTTTTGTTTTAAAGCGCGTAATCCGGCCACTCGATTAGAGGCATAACAGCATTTTAGACCACCATCATGGCTATGGATAGATTTGCAAAAAGTGCAGAAGTTTGATCCTTCACCAAGATGTATCCCTTGGGGATCAGTAAAAACAACACCCATTCCAGTTGCTAGTGCAAAAGATTCTTCAATTTCCTTAAGCGTTTCCTTATCGATGTTGTGTATCTCTGTTACTAACTTCATAAGAGGCATACTATCTCTCCTTGCATTTAGCTCTATATGCAGAAGGTGTCAAATCTAGGAATGATTTGAAAGTACGGTTGAAATGGCTAGTGTCATGATAGCCAACTTCCGTGGCGATTTCGCTAACCTTAAGGTTTGAATTTTCCAAAAGGTGTACAGCATGGTTGATCCTCAATTTATTCAGAAACTGGGGAAAAGACATATTTGTTTCTTTGCTAATACATCTTGAAAGATGTGATTCACTAAAGTGAAACTGGTGACTTAATGATTTAAGGGTTATATCCTCTTGAAAATTATTCTGAATGAAATTAACAATGTTTTTTGTCTGATAGATTGTTGAAGAGTCATGTAGGAGAAGCTTTTCTGATATTGTTTGTTCGCTTTCAAGCAAAAGATTTTTGATAGCTTGAATGCTATTTGCATTTTCTAAACGATGTATTGTTTGATTTCTAAATTGGTTGATACTTTCCGTATCAAAACCAATAAGCACCATGGTCCGGCTGATTTCATTTACGAAATCTTTAAGGCAATATTTGATTACGGATGTACCTTTTGGAGTCATAAGAATAGTTCGCATGAAATCTTGATAGCTTCGCTTGAAAAGTTTTACATCATAGTGTTGCATGGCACCAATGAGTGTTTTTTCCTCCATTAGAGGGTAGTCTGAAAGATTGTATTGATTGTTACTTATTCCACCTGTCTGTTGTTGTTGCCTGGTTTTAAGGTATAACTTTTCAATAATCTGAGTAAGCAGATAATCTTTAGCAGGTTTAATAATATATTCATCTGCACCCAAGCGTAGCGCTTTTTGCGCTAGTTCAAACTCTGCATAGGCTGTGTTGATAATAATCTGAATATTCTTATCGATAGCTTTGATTTCCTCTGTAGCTTGTAAGCCCCCCATAACAGGCATCTTAATATCCAATATGGCTATATCAATTGGATTATTTTGGACATACTCAACAGCGGATTTACCGTTATTTGCTGCATGTACGATTTGAAAATGACTATTTTGAGATAAGATTTTGTTAAGGTACTTCATCTCCAACATTTCGTCTTCAGCAATGAGAATTCGGATCATAGAGTTCCCCCCTTCAGGTGAATCAATTGCCTAATATTAATGATAACAAAAAAGATGAAAAATTGAAAATGAATTAAAATATATATGGAATAAAATTCAAGTTTTAATTGAAAATTGTGAGTAAAAAAAACCAATATGCCTACATAAAGGAAACATTCTTTTTTGTCCTAAAATGTCATTTCGTATGCTAAAGAATTAGAAACAGCCAGACTGGAGTAGCCGTTAATGATATTGATTCTCATCACGCAAAAACATGAATTTGCAATTTGCATGACAAGAATTGCCAATAGTTTCAAGGAAAACGATAAAATCATTGAACTTTTTATTGCAAAAGATACTTTTTATCATTATTTGTAAGGTTATCTTCATAGGGGATGTATGAATGATAAAGAAGAGTATTATATAGGACAAATAAAATTGATTGATGGTTTATTGCTGGAGGAAACGATGGAGATACACAAAAAGAAATTAGACAAGCGAATTGCAATTGTGACCGGGGCCACTAAAGGTAATGGGCTGGCTGGAGTCATGGGATTAGCCAAGCATGGAGCAAAGGTTTATATGGTGGACAGTGATATAAGTGTACATGAAAGGGCTCATGAGTTAAGAAAACAAGGCTATTGCGTTAATGGGATATTGCTTGATGTGTGTGATCAATACGCAGTTAAGGTTGTACTGAATGAGATGGTACATGAAGAAGGAAGAATTGACATCTTATTGAATAGCGTTCGATTCATAACATTAAAATCATTTATGGAACTGAGTAATACCGAGCGAGATGCACTTTTCGACGAAACGATTAAAGGCGTATGGAATTGTTCTCGTGCTGTTTATCCGTATATGTTAGAGAAGGATTATGGAAAAATTATTAATATGTCTTTTGCGCCAGAGCTGAAAGAAGTAGACAATATCGAGCCATCCTATGCTATTGCTAAAGCTGCTATTTGGGGTTTTACCCAAGCTCTGGCCTACGAGGCAGCTAGATATGGTATTAACGTGAATGCAATTTGCCCGGGCCACATTCTAACCCCATCGCTTCAGCAGTGTGTACTAAAATCTAATCCAATAAATCCAAACAAAGAAATAGAAAAACTTGCTACTTCAATACCGCTAGGACGTTTGGGCTCTATGGAAGAAATCGGAGAACTAGTCGCTTTTTTAGCTAGTGACGAAGCATCCTATTTGGTTGGGACTCAGATATTTATTGATGGTGGGAGCACTTTAGCGGAGAACTTCAACATGGCAATGTGCTAACAGATATTGTCAAATGCTGAACAAAAAATAACAACTTTTAGAAAACGGTTTGCGATATAGCAAGAATTGCCACAATATGCTAGGAAGTGTCCATAGGAGTACGATTTATTATGGTGAATCTAATATTTAGTTAAGAAATATTCGGAACGATTTTTTGATGTTTGTGCCGAATCGATAGGGGGGATGGGCTTCTAGGCACAATGCAACCAAAACTAATAAATTGGAGGGAAACTTAATGAGCGGTAAAGGTAATATTGTATATCCTTATATTCCTAATTCAGTACCTGAAGTTAGACAGGCAATGTTGGACGAGTTGGGTTTTGAGAGTGAAGAAGATATTTATAAAGAGATACCAGATCGTCTGAGATTTCACGGTGAAATGAAGATGCCTGCCCCTATTTTATCTGAGGCAAGATTACAAAGACACGTTGAAAAAATATTCGCAAAAAATGAGAACGTAAAAGATAATATTTGTTTCTTAGGTGGTGGTATTTGGAATCACTATGTACCAGCTGTATGTGACACCATTGGTGGACGTGATGAGATTCTTACCTCCTATGTTGGTGAAGCCTTCTCTGACCATGGCAAATTCCAAATCTTGTTTGAAAGTGAAAGTATGCTGGGAGACTTAACCGGTTTTGAAGCATGTAATACTCCGACCTATGATTGGGCGAATGCAATAGCCATCGTTTCAAGAATGGCTTCTAGAACTACAGGCAGAAAAGAAATATTAGTATCTGAGAATATTAGTCCTGATAGAAAAATAATTAACGAAAACTATTGCAAACCTGATATTTCAATCGTAGAAGTAAAATATGATTTTGAGAATCGGTGTTTAGATCTTGATGATCTAAGAAGCAAGGTTTCTGATAAAACAGCCATGGTTTATTTCGAAAATCCATCCTATCTTGGATTCATTGAAACCCAAGGTGCGGAAATTGTTGAGATTGCACATGCTAAAGGTGCAACAGTGGCAGTAGGTGTAGATCCTACTTCATTGGGCGTATTGGAAGCACCTGGAGATTTCGGTGCAGACTACGCTGTTGGTGAATTACAACCACTAGGTATCCACATGTCTTGTGGTGGTGGACTAGGTGGATTCATTGCAACAAAAGATGAAGAAAAATTCGTAGCTGAGTACCCGTCATTATTGTTTGGTGTATTACCTACAGTAAAAGAAGGCGAGTATGGATTCGGCCAGGTTGCATTTGAGAGAACTTCCTATGGATCTCGTGAAAAAGGCAAAGACTTTATTGGTACCTGTGCTGCTTTACATGGAATGATTGCCGCTGTTTATTTGGCACTCATGGGTCCTGCTGGCATGAAAGACCTTGGCTCAACGATCCTACAGCGTATGGCTTATGCCAAGGCTGAAATTGCTAAGGTTCCAGGCGTAAAAGTATATGATGGATACAACTTCAAAGAATTCGTTGTTAACTTTGATGATTGTGGAAAATCTGTTGCTGAAATTAACAGACTACTTCTTAAAAAGAAAATTTTTGGTGGCATCGATTTGACAAAATCATTCCCCGAACTAGGAAGTTCAGCATTGTATTGTGTAACTGAAATGCTTACCAAAGAAGATATTGATGATTTGGTAGTAGCACTGAACGAAATATGTTAGTAGGGTTTAAAAAATTAAAATGGAGGTTGAAGTATAGATGAGTAAACCATATGTAAGAACGAATTTCCACGAAGCTCGCTGGGATGAACCGATGATATATGAGCTTTCTACTCCAGGTACGAGAGGCATATTAGTTCCTGAAGTTGAGGATGAAATCGTTGAAGCTGTTGGCGATGTTGCTGCAGCGTTACCTGACAGTGTAAAAAGAAGTGCACCTCTTCTTTTACCGGAAGTAGACCAAAAACATGTTTTGGCTCACTACATCCATCTGACTCAGGAAGCAATGGGTTCCAACTTAAGTAATGACTTAAGTGAAGGAACCTGCACAATGAAATACAATCCACGTTTAAGCGAAGCAATGGCTCTTAATCCTAACTTTGCAGAGGTACACCCAGAACAGCCTGATAGCACCATTCAAGGTACTTTGGAATTGTTCTATAAATTTGAACAAATCATGAAGGAAGTTTCAGGGATGGATCGTTTTAGTTTCCAACCTGGTGGTGGTAACCATGCTGTATACTGTGGTGCATCCGTAATGCGTGCCTACCATGCTTCTAGAAAAGATGACAAGAGAGACACCATTATCACTACAATCTTTTCACATCCATGTGATGCTGCAGCTCCAAATACAGCTGGTTATAAAGTTGTTACCTTGTATCCGGATGAAAAAGGTATTCCTGATTATGAAGCTTTGAAGAAAGCTGTTGATGAAATTGGTGATCACTTAGCTGGTATCTTTATGACAAACCCTGAAGATATTGGTATTTACAATCCTAATATCGACAAGTTTGTTGAAAAAGTTCACTCCGTAGGTGGTTTAGTCTACTACGACCAAGCCAATGCCAATGCCTTCCTTGGCGTGGTTAGAGCAAGAGAAGCAGGCGTAGATATGTGCCACTTCAATGTACATAAAACGTTTGGTACTCCACACGGTGGTGAGGGTCCAGCAAACGGAGCTCTTGGCGTTCGCGAATTTTTGACTAAATTCTTACCACTACCGACTATTGAATTTGACGGAGACAAATATTACAGAGATTACGATAGACCAGAAAGTTTCGGTAAACTTAGAGAGTATATTGGTACTGCTGGCGTAATCATGAGAGCATATAGTTGGGCTATGATGCATGGCGCAGAAGGTTTACGCATGTGTGCAAATATTTCTGTATTGAACAATAACTACCTTGAGAAGAAACTCCTTTCCATCAAGGGTCTTGGAGAAGCATTCCTCGGAAACGGCATTACCAGACAAGAACAATGCCGTTACAGTTGGGAAGAGCTTAAAAAAGATACTGGTATTGGTACAGATGATATTAACAAACGAATCAATGACTACGGAATTCCTTGGTATTGGGCTTCTCACCACCCATGGGTTATTCCAGAGCCTATGACATTGGAACCATGCGAAACGTATAGCAAGTGTGATTTGGAAGAATACTTTATGACCTTGAAAGTGGTTGCAGATGAAGCCTATGAAAATCCAGAAGTAGTACTTTCTGCTCCGCATAAGAGCGCATCTCACGACCTTGCTAATCCAGAAGACCTGGATGATCCAGCAAAATGGGCAATTACGTGGAGAGCATTCTTGAAAAAACACGGCGATAAATATCTAAAAGTAAAATAGCATACATTTTAAACCGAGGAGCAGCCATTTATTGGCTGCCCTTCGGGTTAATCTAGAAAAGGGTGTGACATTTTGGCTAAAAAAATAGGAATTATTGTTAATCCAGTAGCTGGAATAGGTGGAAGAGTTGGTCTTAAGGGATCTGACGGTGAAGCCATTTTAGCCAAAGCTCTGGAGCTGGGCGCAAAACCTGAATGCCCGAATAAAGCGGTTGTGGCAATCAGCCAGTTCAAGGATTTCACAACCGAACCATTGGAAATATATACCTATCCCAAAGAAATGGGGGAAGATGAGGTTCGAGCTGCAGGCTTAGAACCGATTGTTATTGGTGAAATTGATTCTGGACACACTACTCCGGAGGATACTATCCGAGCAGCAAAAGAAATCTTCGATATAGGCGTAGACCTTATTCTGTTTGCTGGTGGCGATGGTACCGCTAGAAATATACTAGATGCTGTTGGAGAAAAAACTGCAGTACTCGGTATTCCCGCGGGATGTAAAATTCACTCTGCTGTATACGCAATAAATCCCAAAACGGCTGGAAAGCTTGTAATGGAGTTTCTAGAAGGCAAGGTTCAAGATGTTAAAGAAGCTGAAGTAATGGACATCGATGAAGATGCTTTTCGTGAAGGAATATTACGAGCTAGGCTTTATGGTTATATGAGAGTCCCCAATGAAAAAAGGATGGTTCAAAACCTGAAAAGTGGACGCGGATATGGTGAGGAAGCAGCACTAGATTTGGTTGCACGCTACATTGCTTTCAATCTGGAAAAAGATGTTTTATATATCATGGGAACAGGTTCGACTGTTAGAGGCGTCATGAACAAACTAGAGCTTCCTAACACCTTGCTAGGTGTAGACCTTGTATACAATAATGAGGTTTTGGCTAATGACGTTAATGAAACTGAAATACTATCTTATTTGGAAAAGTATGATTCAGCACGAATCATAATAACCGTGATTGGCGGACAAGGCTACCTATTTGGTAGAGGAAATCAGCAACTGAGTCCGAAAGTAATCAGGAAAGTCGGATTGGATAACATAAGAATAATTGCCACAAAGAACAAAATGTTTTCACTATTCGCTCAACCACTTTTAGTTGACACAGGCGACGAGAAACTAAATGAAGAACTGAGTGGATATGCAAGAGTGACTGTTGGTTATGGTGAGTCTGTAATGTTTAAAGTGCATTCTTAGTATGACCAGAGAAGGAGGTTCAACGTATGTCAGATAATCTCGGAACGAATCCAGGCGCTGGAACACGTATGGAAGGTGCCGGTAAACTGAAGAAAAGTCTGAGACTGCTCTATGTGTATGCATTGGCAACGGGAGCAATTCTAACGTTTATCGGATATTGGGATGGCATTTTCTTGACGGGTGCTGGTCCTGCAACATTTTTATCATTTTTCCTAATGACCTTAATGGTATTACCTGTAGCGTTTGTTTATTGTGAATTAACAGCTATGTTTCCGAATACAGGTGCCGAACTCGTTTTTAATACGATCGGTTTAAACAAATACTGGGGTTTCCTATCTGCTTGGGCAATTATGGCAGCCTGGATTGCAGTGCCCCCTGCAGCTGTAATGGGCATTCTAGAGTGGATAAACTATGCATTTCGCTTGGAAATGAACTTTAGCACAATTGTCACAATCGCAACCATAGTACTTATACTTTATACGGCATTGAGCTTGAGTGACATTAATTTATCTGGACAAATCCAAACGTTCATGTTGTTCTCAGCATTGTTTGGTGTTACATTAACAGGAATCATTTTCCTATTTTCCGGACATTGGAGTTTTGCCAACTTTACACCGTTCTTCCAATCAGCACATGCTGGTGGCGGAAGTGCAGGAACTGGTGGTATTGCCGGCTGGATTATTGGAACTGCCCTGATCGTAACTCCATTTTTCGGCTTTGAAACTGTACCTCAACTGGTTGAAGAAGGGGACTTCCCAATTAAAGATACCAGTAAAGCAATCTTGGGTTCTGTATTAACTTGCGGTGCTTTATATGTATTCTTCTTCTTTGCATTGGCAGGTATGGGAGATTGGGCTACTTTAACTGAAGCTGGAACCAACGCTCCATTCGTAGCCATAAAAGTTATTGAGAGTACCTTAGGCTGGTATGGATATTCCATATTCTTTGGAGTTACAGCTGTATTGTTCACGATAGGTACCTGTATCCTTGGATTCTGGATTTCCACAGTACGTTTGATGTACGCTATGGGAAGACAAGGTTTCTTGCCAAAAGTTTTCTCCAAAGTTAACAAACATCAACAACCTATCGTTCCAAACTTAGTAGTACTAGGACTTTCACTAGGTGCAATCTTCATTATGAATGCTGGTACTTATTTGGAAGACTTTTTCACAGTAATGGCCTTGTCCGTTGCAATTGCTTATACGATTACAATGTTCTCCTCAACAAGAATTGCAATCAATCATCCTGAATGGGACCGGCCTTACATTTTAAAAGGTGGTCAAGGATTCAGATGGTTTGCCTTTTTTATTGCTATCGGCATTGCAATCCTATGTGCTATTGGTCTTCCAATCGGTGCATGGATTAGCTGGGGCTGGTACATGGGCATTGGCGTATTGCTAATTGCTTTTATGGCCGCTTTCCGTTGGAAAAAAGAACCAGTATGGATGGTAACACCTGACGGCGAAAAAGAATTTTAAGATAACAACTCCGTTGCCTGTATGTAGATCTGCTCTTCGGAGCAGGTCTACTTTTTTCGATGAAAGCTAGGTTGGTATGAAAGAGAAGAGCCACAGATTCTTGATTGTTACCGTCATGTTTTTAGGACTTATGATGCAAAATATTCTTTGGTTTGCGCCGGCACCGTTCTTATCTTTAATAGTTGAGGAGTTGGGCATGAATATGGCCCAGGCTGGTCTAAGCATGTCAATAATTGGTCTAATTACAGCCATCTCGGGCCTTTTTTTAGGAGGATTCTTCATAAACGTTGGTATCAAGAAAACTTTCAGCATGGCCTTAATTCTGATGTCCATAGGTTCTTTTATGAATCTGATTGTGAATGGCTTTTGGGCCCTCTTACTGGCTAGAATATTGATAGGGATAGGTTTTGGGTTTTGCCTGCCAGTTGCGGGTACGGTGATTATGACTTATTTTACCCAGGAAGAAAGACCTTACTTAAACACGGTAAATTCACTTCTCCCGTACTTAGCAACGGCCATGACTTTTATTTTGACTATTCCGGTATTCAAATTGCTCGGGTCCTGGCGGATGACTCTAGCGCTACCAGGTGTATTTTCTTTAGGAGCACTATTATTGTGGCTTAAGTATTATTTTGATCAAACCGAAGCAATGCAAGTAGAGGAACGACTAAATCGCAATATTTTGAGGGAACTTATCAAGAACCGAGAAGTAGTTCTGCTTACCATTGCCGATATCTGTGATATGTGGAGTTTTCAGTTTGTTACAACCTATATGGCGACATTTTTCTACACAGAAGCATTGCTTTCTCTAGAAAAATCATCATATCTGATGTCCATATTTCCAATTGCAGGAATCATTGCCGGGCTCTCCTGTGGCATTGCAATGAGCAAAATCGGGCTCAGAAAACCCTTCACTTGGCCATTGCATCTGACCATATTTATTGGCACTACTATGGCCTTGTATTTAACAGGATTTGGCCGGATGTTCGGAATATTCTTGTCAGGATTTGGTAATGCTGGTTGGGCTCCTGCTCTATTTACCATGCCCATGGAATTTGACGATATGACTCCTGAAAAGGTAGGGGCAGTGTATGCACTAATGCTTTCTGGTGGATTTCTAGCAGCTTTTGTTTCCCCTTTTTTAGGAGGATATCTAACAAAATTTATGTCGCTGAGAACAGTATTATTTCTGTTTTCAATGCCTTCGTTACTGGCTGCCTTCGTTACTTGGAATATGAAGGAAACTGGAAGAAAACGGTCAGTAGCCGAGATGCGTTATCGATGAATTGAGGTGTTTAGATGATGGATAACGATTTTGAAAGAAGTATTGTAGCTGATACCACTAAGTTGGTGCAAGAATTAATCGAGGTAAGCGCTCTATCGGCGGGGGATCTCTTGGTGATTGGATGTAGCACAAGTGAGATTGACGGCTCAAGAATTGGAAAAAAATCTGTCCCTGAGTACGGGAAAATCATCATCGAAGCGGTCATGCCATTAATCAAGAAACATGGAATACATTTGGCGACCCAGTGTTGTGAACATTTGAATAGAGCCTTGGTGGTCGAAGCAGAGTATGCAGCCTCTAGGGAATTAGAGCGAGTTACTGTAGTTCCACACCCAAAGGCAGGTGGATCATTAAGCAGTGCCTATTATCGGTATCTCAAGAACCCTGCTATGGTGGAAACGATTGCGGCTGATGCTGGAATAGACATTGGAGATACCTTGATTGGAATGCATCTAAAAAGAGTAGCGATTCCGTTGCGTTTGTCGGTTAAAAGTATCGGTGCGGCACATGTGACTGCAGCTAAAACGAGACCAAAACTGATTGGCGGAGAACGGGCAAAATATGATATATGATGAGCGTGCTGGACTGTGAATCCATGGGAGGAGAATGAAATGGAAAGACTGAAGGGTAAAGTTGCAATCATATCAGGTGGAGCATTGGGTATTGGTGAGGCAGACAGTCTGCTGTTTGCAAGAGAAGGTGCAAAGGTAATTATTGGTGATATAAACGTAGAAGCCGGAGAAGCACTAGCTGCAAAAATCACAGACGAGGGTTATATCGCCAGCTTCTGTCATTTAGATGTTTCCAAGGAAGAGTCTTGGTTAAAACTATTCTCTTTTTGCAAAGAAAAGTATGGAAAGATAAATGTACTCGTGAACAACGCTGGTGTTTCCTTGGGGAAAGATATTGAAGAAACAACCTTGGAAGATTGGAACTGGCTTATGGGAATTAATTCAACAGGTGTCTTTTTAGGAACCAAATATGCCATTGAAAATATGAAAGACAATGGAGAAAATTGTTCTATTGTTAACCGTTCTTCAATTGATGGACAAGTGGGAGAAGCTGGCTTAGCAGCGTACTGTGCTTCTAAAGGTTCAGTTACGATTCTAACTAAATCTGCTGCACTTGCTTGTGGCGAAAAAGGATACAAAATCCGGATTAATTCAGTACACCCAGGTTATGTACATACATCTTTAACTGAAAAAGAAGCAGCAGATTCTGGCCTAACCAAAGATGAGTATTTTGCAAAGGTTGGAAAAATGCATCCTATCGGTTATATTGGTAGACCAATAGACATAGCCTATGCTGACTTATTTCTTGCGTCAGATGAATCCATATTTAGTACAGGATCAGAAATTACGGTAGATGGTGGTTGGACTGCTCAGTAGGGTTATTAACTAAAATGAGGGCTCCTAGGAGCCCTCATTTCTTATTTATTTGGCAATACAAATAATGCAATAAAGAATAGAATAAAAATAAGGTTGCGGATCCGAGTACCAAATATGGGTGGCAGTGTAAGATACAAAATTACCAACAATGCCAAAATCAATATTTTAATAAATCGTTTAATGTCCGAACGGCTTAAATTCATGGAATTCCTTTCTACTTTGAAACATTTGTAGGTTGATTACTTTTATCATAGTATAATATATGAGAATGAAATAAGAAAGAAAAAACGATAGTCACTACTGCATCAGGTTGATAACCATATTGTGTGGTACCAAAATCATATATTCGTAAAAAGGAGGAAGCAGGTGGAGGAGTATCGATTAACCTCCCACCATTACCATAAGGAACCTGCCTAAATATTGAATGAAAATTACAGCGATTGTGGGGAGCCAAAGAATCGGTAATTGCATTACAGCGGCTGAAATTTTGTTGAAAGGTGCCGAAGAAGAAGGGGCTGAAACAAAATTGATTTATCTAGGCGATAAATCCATTGCACGTTGCCAAGGAGAATGTCATAGGCAATGCCATCCTGTAGATAAGGAGGGAAAACCAGCGTTCGGTGGTTGGCACCATTGTACGAGAAAGGATGACGCTGCAGATGTATTGCAGACCATGGTGGAATCAGATGTATTGGTCATGCTTTCACCTGTATTGTTCGGTAATATGAGTTCACTGCTAAAGACATTAATGGAGCGAACCAATGCATTATGCTCCTTTGACCAAGATAAGGATTATTCCTTCTTGGCTGGGAAATATGGTGCTGCAATATGTGTTGGAGGTGCAAGGCATGGGGGGCAGGAACGAGTTCTGGCTGATATTATGCATTACTATTTGGTGACTCAGATGATTCCGGTAGGATTAGGAGAGTATCAGGCACCGCAAGGGCTAGCATTACTAGCAGACCGGCCTGAGGACGTAAAAAATGATTTATGGTTGGATTATGGCATAAAAAAGGCAGGAGCGGAAAAATATTTGAGATATTATGGCCAAAAATTGGCAAGACTAAGATGTGCTTTTTAGGTTTGTAAAAGGATTGCTAAAATGCTAGGATTAGAGTAATGAATGTAGACGGAAGAGCTGGAGGGAGTTACGTGCGGAGAAGTAGACTGAGTGTTAAACTTATTTCCATAGTACTAATACTAATGCTTATACCCGTTCTTACTACTTTGCTTCTATATCGCTACAACATGAGCATAGTGGAAAAGGACACGGTCGAGAAGATGTTCCGTGAGCGATATGCAATATATGATCAGGTTTTCGATCATGTAGAAGTAGCCTATGATGAATATCTAGGAATCGATTATCTTAGTGCCGGCGTAAAGCAATCGTTAGACCGATATAATGCGCATTTGAGAGTGGTTCGAAAAGACGGGATATTGCTCTTTGATTCCAAATATCCAACAGAAGTTCGCAATAGCCTAAATATGGAGTATGAGCTTAAGCTGATTTCAGAACAAGGTAATTTGTTTTCTACAAATGGGAAATATATTAGGCCTATAAATGAGGGCAATGAAGTTGTAGCATATGCCATTATTGTGGATGACCCCAAAGAGATAGAAGATAGCATTTACAGTGAAATGGCTGATTTTTATATGCATCCATTTTACTATGGCTCAGTGATTTTATTATTGTCGACGATCTTATTGTTGATTGTAATTTATCGGGAAATCCTAAAGCCTGTAAAAGCATTGAGGGTTTCTACTAGACGTATTGCTGAGGGACAGCTCGATTTTGAAATGAGTTGCGAGACGAACAATGAGCTGGGTGATCTTTGCGATGACTTTAATCTTATGAAGAATAGCCTGATGTCTTCAATCCAGAGTCGTTTAAAGGAAAAGGAGCACAACCGAATATATGTAAAGAATGTATATGATGATTTAGTGGAGACACTAGATCAGAACGATTTGTCGGAAGATACGGAATCAGATCCTAATGAGCAACTAGAAAATATTCGAAAGCAAATTAGAGAGCTTTTAGAAGATCTCAGCTTGTACACGCAAGGTAAGGTAACTAGGATACGACTAAAAAGTGAAATTGTGTCAAGCTACAAGATTATCGAACAATTGAAAAGCAGTAGGGAACAGAACAAGCGAGATAAAAAAAACATATTTTTGTTAGAACCGTATGAAAATTCTATGTTATATATTGACCGCAAAAAAACGATCAAGCTTTTAGATGGTCTTATAACTAGGATGGATGAATTTACTGGTGATCAAACAAAAATATATGTTGAAACTGTATCCGACTTGCTGGACTATACCAAACTACAGTTCAAGGTTTATTGGGCCAAACCCATGGTGATTGAGGAGTTTACTGTAGAGGATTTTGTGAACAATGTGTATCGGAAGAATTCCACACCAATTAGGAAGAATTTGGTAGAGGCGCTTCTCTTGCTAGAGGAAATATTGGAAGAATCATCGGGAGATATGGAAGTATTACAGGGAGATAAGGTTACAGGATTCATTTTACGTGTGCCACGGTATACACCGGGCATTCAGTAATGGAAGAAGGGGACAGAATATGAAAAACAAAACAAGTATCATCATTTTATTACTGGTGCTGTTCGTTATGGCAGGTTGTGGTAACAAGGAAGTTGCGATTGGTGAAGGAGATTTAAACGAAACGCCAGCCGAAGAAGCAATTATCGAACGGGAAATACCAGAGGAAGCACAAGAACCCATACCTATTGACCCGAAAGAACTAATCGACCTTTCTCTTATGCCGAATGAACTAGGTAAGATTATGGTACTTATGTATCATAATATTGATGAGGTAGAACAAGATTGGGTTAGAACACCAGATAATTTCAGGAAGGATCTGAATAATCTGTATGAGCAGGGGTATAGACCACTTAGCTTGACTGATTTTGCTACGGGAAATATTACGACTGAACAAGGATATACGCCGGTGATTATAACATTTGATGATGCGCAAGAAAATAATATGCGCTATCTAGAAGATGGCACGGTGGATCCAGACTGTGCGGTAGGTATTCTTGTTGCATTCCACGAAATGCATCCTGATTTTCCATTAGAAGTAACCTTTTTTGCCGATGGACCTAGTGCCTTTGGATCAAGTGATGAGGAGATAGCTAAGATTAATTATATTATTGAACAAGGAATGGATATCGGCAATCATACGCAGAACCATGTCAATTTTAAGGATGCAGATGCAGAAAAAATTCAAAAGGAAATTGGCGGACAAGCTCAAAACCTCGAATCTTTAATCGACGCCGAAACATATAAGGTTAACACACTAGCTCTTCCTTATGGCTCAAGACCACGTGCTGACGAACTTGAAATTTACTTGCAAAAAGGCAGTTACGAGGGCGTCTCTTATGAAAACTTGGCAATCTTGAATGTGGGAAGCAATCCAGCATACTCTCCATTTGATGAGCGTTTTGATGCACTGCATCTACCTCGAGTTCGAGCTAGCGAAATGAATGTGGATAACGTAGGTATGTATTCCTACCTAGAGTATTTTATAAACCACCCAGAGGCAAAGTTTATAAGTGATGGCAATGCCCAAATTATAACTGTTCCAGAAGGAAGCGAAAACGTAGTCAGTAATGGCAAGGAGATTTATTTCTACGAACCAGAAGTATCAAGCGAGGAATAATGAGATGAAAGCAATTTTTAACAAAATGTATCTAGATGGTAGTTTTATCGACACAGATAAAGAGTTGTCGGAGGAAAAATCTGCGACCTACGATGTCATGAGAATCATTGGTGGCAAACCATTATTTTTAGATGCCCATATCGATAGGGTGAACCGTAGCCTTGCTAAAATGGGTTATGATAAGGTAGTGGACCTGCCAAACGTATTGTTTGATTTGATTAAGGTCAATGGGGATGAGACAGTTAGCTGTAATGTGAAGATACTTGCAGGTGGCGATTATCGTCTTGCAATGGGGTTTGTAGAAAGTGTGTATCCAAACCAATCAGACTACCAAGATGGTGTTCGGCTTACAGCAGCTCGTATAGAGCGTTCTAATCCCGAGGTTAAGGTATGGCATGACGATTACAAAGAGCGAATCAAGGAATTGGTAGCAGAGAAACAAGTATTTGAAGTCCTTCTTATTAATGGTGAGGACTTGGTGACAGAAGGCTCAAAATCCAATATATTTTTCATTAAGGATAAAACAGTTCTGACACCGGAGACGAATGTGTTGCCTGGTATTACCAGGCGCTATGCAGAATTAGCGATCGAGAATGCAGGATTTGAGTTAAGTAAAAGCAGGATAAGCCAGGCCGATTTGGAAAATATGGATGCAGCTTTTTTAACAGGCACATCGTTGCATATTCTTCCAATCTGCTGTATAGATTCATTCAAATACGACTCAAAAAACCAAGTTTTACGAGCTTGCATGCAAGCTTTCAGCCAGGTAGTCAACAAAGACCTGTCAATATATTAAGGGGAATAGTGTGAGAATAAGACGTGAAGATTGTATATGCATCGCGATAGACATACAAGATAAGCTGGTAGCCGTGATGCATGAGCCACAAGAACTAGTTAGCGAATCTGTAAAGCTGTTGAAGGGTATGAGAGTACTTGGAATTCCCATCTCGGTGACAGAACAGTATCCTAAAGGATTAGGAAGAACAATAGAACCAATAATGGAGTTGTTGGGAAAACGCCAAAAATTCATTGAGAAGCGTTCATTTAGCATTGGAGATGAATCTGAGGTGCAACAGATTCTCCATGAAACGCAAAAAAAGACCGTTATACTTCTGGGCATAGAGGCCCATATCTGTGTATTGCAGACAGTTTTAGATTTACAGCACGATGGCTATCGTTGCGTGATACCAGTAGATGCTCTCTCATCACGCAAGCAGCGTGATATGGAGCTTGCTCTAGCTCGCATGCAAAATGCTGGGGCTATTTTGACTACAGTGGAATCAATTCTTTTTGAATTATTAGAGAGTTCAGATAGACCTGAATTTAGAGAAATATCTAAGTTAATCAAATAGGAGGAAGAATGAACAGGGAAACAGCACATGCATTGCTTACAGAATATACTGATAAAAAGGGATTATTACAACATGCGTATTCGGTAGAAGCTGCGATGAAGGCATATGCTAAATTCTTCGGTGAGGATGAAGAAGCATATGGTATCGTTGGCCTACTACATGATTTTGATTACCAGCGTTATCCGACAGAGGAAGAACACCCCTTTGAAGGTGCTAAGATTCTTAGAGGCTTGGGCGTAGATGAGGAGTGGGTGAAGGCTATTATGGGTCATGCGGACTATAGTGGTGTTGCGCGTGAATCACAGATGGCCAAGACTTTATTTGCCGTGGATGAGCTTTGCGGATTCATTATAGCCTGTGCCTTGGTTCGACCATCCAAAAGCCTTGATGACTTGAAGGTGAAAAGTGTTACGAAGAAGTTGAAAGACAAACGTTTTGCGGCTGCAGTAAGCAGAGAAGATATTCGCAAAGGTGCAGCAGAACTAGGTGTGGAATTGAATGAACATATTTCTTTTGTTATTGAGGCATTACGCCCGGTTCAAGAATCATTGGACTTGAATATCATGGGCTGAGTTATGTCTTAATTACAAAAAAACCTAAAAAACTATTGCTTTTTGAAAGATGACTCTATATAATAACACTTGCGTTAGAGATGACGTGTGGTTTAAGCATTATGGTGGGTGTAGTTCAAAGGTAGAGCGCCAGATTGTGGTTCTGGATGTTGTGGGTTCGAGTCCCATCATCCACCCCAAATATGCTCCATTAGCTCAGTTGGCTAGAGCACCTGACTTTTAATCAGGGTGTCCCGCGTTCGAGTCGCGGATGGGGTACCATAGTGCGGGTGTGGCGGAATTGGCAGACGCGCTAGATTTAGGATCTAGTGGTGAAAACCGTGGGGGTTCAAGTCCCTTCACCCGCACCACATATGCGGAAGTGGCTCAGTGGTAGAGCATCGCCTTGCCAAGGCGAGGGTCGCGAGTTCGAATCTCGTCTTCCGCTCCAAATGACTACCTCGGCAGGTTAATCTTGCCGAGGTATTGTATTATGTGTGTTTTTATGTTTTTATATATAAGGACGATATAGATAGTAAAAGAATAAATTGTCAAAGGGTTTAGGAGGATTGTATGTCTGTAAAAGTTGAAAAATTAGAAAAGAATTTTGTCGGTTTAGAGATAGAGGTTTCCCAAGAGGAATTCGCTAAAGCTTATCAGGCCACTATCAAGAAGATGGGTGGTAAAATGGAGCTTCCAGGGTTTCGCAAGGGCAAGGCTCCTACAGCTCTGCTGGAAAAGAACATCGGTGTTGAAGCAATTTTAGCTGAAGCTGCAGATGATGTTATTCCAGGTGCTTATTATAATGCTATTACAGCGGAAGACATTGAGCCGATTGATAGACCGGATGTTGAGCTGATTAAATGTGCAAAAGATGAACCGTTTATCTTTAAGGCGAAACTGCAGGTTAAACCTGAAGTTACGTTGGGAGATTACAAAGGTTTGGAAGTAAATAAAAAATCAGCTGAAGTTAAAAAAGAGATGATTGATCATGAAATTGAAACTATGAGAAATCGTTATGCTAAAATTGAAGACGTAGAAGAGGGCACCTTGGCCCATGGCGATATTGCCTTGATGGATTTTGAAGGATTTGTTGATGGCGTAGCCTTTGAAGGTGGAAAAGCTGAAAATCATTCATTGGAAATTGGTTCAGGTTCTTTCATACCGGGTTTTGAAGATGGAATGGTTGGAATGGTTGTCGGAGAAGAAAAAGACGTAAAGGTAACCTTCCCTGAAGAATATCACGCAGAGAATCTTGCTGGTAAAGAAGCTATTTTCAAGGTTAACCTAAAGAGCATGAAGAAAAAGTTTTTAGCTGACTTGGATGATGAGTTTGCAAAAGATGTCAGTGAGTTTGAAACTTTGGATGAACTGAAAAAAGATATTGAAGATAAAATGAAAAAAGCGTTGGAAGATCAAAGTACCAATTCCTTACGTATGGAACTGATGGAAAAAGCTGCTGAAAATATTGAAGTAGAAATTCCTCAAGTAATGATTGATACAAAGATTGATGGATATGTAAAGGATCTTGAGCAACGTTTGTCTCAGCAGGGCGCGACATTGGAGCAATACTTGGAATTCTCTGGCCTGGATATGGACAAAGTAAAAGAAGAATACAAACCGAGAGCAGAAGTTCAAGTGAAAATTGATTTGATGTTAGAAGCAGTTGTTAAGGCTGAGAATATCGAAGTGACGGATGAGGATATCGACGCCGAACTCGAAAAAATGGCTAAGATGTACGGACAAGATATTGAAAACCTCAAAGCATTCTTTACAGCACAAGGAGAAATGAAGTCCTTGAAGCAAAGTATTGCGTTCGAAAAAGCGATTGATTTGATTCAGTCAGAAGCAAAAATAACAGAAGTTAGTGAAGAAAAATAGGATAGATAAATAAACTAGTATATAATTGGGTACAGGAATCTTGTATTCCTGTACCTCTTACTATATACGGAATATACGAAGAAAGGTCGTGATTAATATGGCACCATTGGTACCGATGGTCGTAGAGCAGACAGGTCATGGCGAGAGATCGTATGATATCTACTCACGGCTGCTAAAAGACAGAATTATTTTTTTGGGTGGACAGATTGATGACACAGTAGCAAATCTCTTGATTGCCCAGCTTCTTTTTCTAGAAAGTGAAGATGCCGAGAAAGATATATATATTTATATCAATAGTCCCGGTGGCTCGATCACTGCAGGCATGGCGATATATGATACCATGCAGTATATTAAGAACGATGTAGTAACGATATGTGTAGGACTCGCAGCTAGTATGGGTGCATTTTTACTTACTGCAGGCACGCAGGGCAAACGTTTTGCGTTACCCAACGCCGAGATTATGATTCACCAACCACTTGGTGGTGCACAAGGACAGGCGACAGATATAGAAATACAGGCAAAACGTATTGTTAAGATGAAGTCTGACTTGAACCGCATTATGGCTGAAAGAACAGGGCAGCCTGTGGAACAAATTGAAAAAGATACAGATAGAGATAATTTTATGACTGCTGAGGAAGCCAAGGCATATGGGTTAATTGATGAAGTCATGAGGAGCAGGGATTAAAAAGGAGAAAGTAAGCATATGACATCGAAAAAAGATGATCAGCTGTTTTGCTCTTTCTGCGGCAAAAGCCAAGCAGAAGTAAAACATTTAGTTGCTGGCCCAGGTGTATTTATTTGCAATGAATGCATTGAGCTGTGCAATCACATCATGGAGGAAGAATTTGGAGAAAGTATCTCTAATGATTTAGAAATGGGAGAGGTTCTGAAGCCCCAAGAAATGAAAGCTGCACTAGACGAATACGTTATCGGACAAGACCAAGCAAAAAAAGCGCTGTGTGTTGCCGTATATAACCATTATAAACGTATTGGCAGTAACAAGTCCCAAGACTCTGATGTGGAACTTACAAAATCTAATATTTTGCTTGTAGGACCGACTGGAAGTGGTAAAACATTTCTAGCCGTTACTATGGCTAAAATTCTAAAGGTTCCATTCGCCATAGCAGATGCCACTACATTAACTGAAGCTGGCTATGTTGGTGAAGATGTCGAGAATATTCTTTTGCGCCTAGTACAGGCTGCAGATTATGACATTGAAAAAGCGGAAAAAGGAATCATTTATATTGATGAAATAGATAAAATTGCAAGAAAATCTGAAAACCCGTCTATTACAAGAGATGTTTCAGGTGAAGGTGTTCAACAGGCCTTGTTGAAGATAATTGAAGGCACCGAATCTAACGTGCCGCCACAAGGTGGTCGAAAACATCCTCATCAAGAATATCTAAAGATTAACACGGAAAATATTCTTTTTATCTGCGGTGGAGCCTTCCAAGGACTAGAAAAAATTATCGCAAGAAGAGTGAATGCTAAAACGATTGGTTTTGGTGCGGATATCCAAGAAAAAAGTTTGATGACGAATGATGCTTTGATGGAGAAAATGGAGCCAGAGGATCTTTTGAAATTCGGTCTAATACCGGAATTTATTGGAAGATTACCTGTATCTGTAGCCCTCAAGGAATTAGACGAAGAAGCATTGATGAACATCTTAACGAAGCCTAGAAACTCTCTAGTAAAGCAATATAAGCACCTTATGGAATATGAGAATATAGACCTTGTATTTGAAGATGCAGCTCTAAAGGCTATTGCCAAGGAAGCTTTGACTAGAAAAACGGGTGCACGTGGTTTGCGAGGCATCATTGAAGATGTCATGATGGAAATCATGTACGAAGTTCCGTCTAGAACGGATGTCGTCCAGTGTATAGTCACGGAAGAGACCGTGAAAGAAAGAACCAAACCGATTCTTAAGATAAAAGACGGTAAGAAGGAACAATCTGAAGAAATTGCGTGAGATAAAAGGACAGCAGTTTTCTGTTGTCCTTTTCAACTAGAAATAGAGGTGATGGTATGACTGTAAAAGAAGATATGATATACACCACCATAGATGATGAACAGGATTTGTTGGAAACGATTCCCATGCTACCGCTCCGTGGTGTAGTGGTGTACCCACACATGGTGATGCACTTAGATGTGGGAAGAGATAAGTCTCTTAAATCTGTGGATTTGGCAATGGATGAAGATAGAAGGATATTTTTGTCATCACAAATAGATCCCCAGTTAGGAGAACCTCAAAAAGAGGATATTTACGATATCGGGGTAGTGGCGGAAGTAAAACAACTTTTAAGACTGCCAGGCACAACTGTACGCATATTGGTGGAAGGTGTTACTCGGGCTAGAATGCATCGATTTATAGACGAGAACGATACCTACCAGGCAGAAGTGGAATATCTTTACGACCAACATATAGCTGAAGACGATCTCGAACTAGAGGCACTCATGCGTACGGCGATTAAGGACTTCAAGGACTATGCTTTAATCAGCAATAAAATTTCCAATGACACCATCGCAATTGTGGAAAATTTGAATGATGGTGCTGCACTAGGGGATATTATTGCTTCACATCTAAACATTGCTCTAGAGGACCGTCAGAGCATCTTAGAGGCCATTGAAATAAAGAATCGTCTTGAAGTAATCTGCCAAATTCTCGTTCGTGAAAAGCAAGTTGCTGAACTTGAACGAAAGATTGCTGAAAAAGTTAAGGAACAGATTGACCAGTCTCAAAAAGAATACTATTTGAAAGAGCAAATTAAGGCAATTCAGAACGAGCTGGACGATAAAGATGATAAGGAAAGCGAAAATGAAGAGCTTTTAGACCGGCTAGAGTCTTCTGGAATGCCAGAAGAAGCCTACGACAAGGTTAAGAAAGAAATTGAACGCCTATATCGTACGCCGAGTGCAGTAGCAGAAGTATCGGTGATGCGAAACTATATTGACTGGATGTTGGATATTCCTTGGAAGGATAAAAGCCGAGACCGATTGGATTTGACCAAGGCTAAGAAAATTTTGGATGACGACCATTATGGTTTGGAGAAGCCGAAGGAACGAATCCTGGAATATCTAGCAGTTCGCAAAATGAAGAAGGATATGAAGGGGCCCATAATATGTTTGGTAGGTCCTCCAGGAACAGGAAAAACTTCACTTGCGAAATCAGTAGCGAGAGCTTTGAATCGTAAATTTGTTAGACTTTCACTGGGTGGTGTGCATGATGAGGCTGAAATACGCGGACATAGAAAAACCTATATTGGTGCTATGCCAGGACGCATTATACAGTCTATGAAAAAAGCAGGCACTGTAAATCCAGTAATTTTACTTGATGAAGTAGACAAATTGGGTAGCGACTATAAGGGTGATCCATCTTCAGCACTTCTAGAAGTTTTGGATCCAGAACAAAACAACACGTTTTCAGATAACTACATTGAAGTACCCTATGATCTTTCCAAGGTATTGTTCATTACGACTGCGAACGTGGCCCATACTATTCCAAGACCTCTCATGGACCGTATGGAAATTATTGAAGTGGATAGCTATACGGAACTTGAGAAACTAGAAATTGCTAAAAGACATCTTGTGACCAAACAACTGAATGAAAATGGTCTTGAAAAAAGAGACATTAAGATATTGGATGAGGGCTTGGTAAAAATCATCAGCCAGTACACTAGAGAAGCTGGTGTGCGGGGATTAGAACGATCCATCGGTACAATATTTAGAAAGTCAGCGAAGCTATTTTTACTTGGTGAGAAGAAAATTGTAGTTGATGAAGCCAAAGTAGAAGAACTACTAGGTGTACCCATGTACCGAAAGGATGAAATGGCCAAGGAAAGTGAAAAAGGTCTAGTGATGGGCTTGGCTGTAACTTCTGTAGGGGGTACGATTTTACCTGTAGAAGCATCAGTTATGAGTGGAACAGGAAAGTTACAATTAACTGGTTCACTTGGTGATGTGATGAAGGAGTCAGCTAGCGCTGGTCTTACCTACTTGAGAAGCAATGCAAAGCAGTATCATCTTCCTGAGAATCTCAATAAAGAGATGGATATTCATATTCACTATCCAGAAGGAGCAATTCCCAAAGATGGACCTTCTGCAGGAGTGACAATGGTTACGGCACTTAGTTCAATCTTCTTGGACCGAAAGGTTAGAAAAGATATAGCAATGACCGGTGAGGTAACCATCAGAGGTCGTGTTTTAGCGATTGGTGGGTTGAAAGAAAAGATATTGGCTGCACATAGAGCAGGTATCAAGACGGTAATTATTCCCAAGGAGAATGAGAAGAACATTGAAGAAATACCTAAAGAAGTGCAAGAAGATATGAACATCATACTTGCCGAAACGGTAGAAGATGTTCTGGCGGTAGCCTTGGAGAAAGCGAATGATCATTAAAAGCGCAGAATATATCTGTACAGCAGTATATGAAGAACAGTACCCAGAACACGATTTGCCGGAAATTGCTGTAGTCGGACGTTCTAATGTAGGAAAATCGTCTTTGATCAATAGAATTGCGAACCGTAAGCATTTGGCCAGAACCAGCGGAAAGCCAGGTAAAACAAGAACCATTAATTTTTTCATGATGAATGAGGCTTTTTATCTAGTGGATTTGCCAGGTTATGGTTATGCTCAGGTACCCAAAGAAATGAAAAAGCAATGGGGTCAGATGATTAATACGTATCTTGAGCGACGACGCAACCTGATTGCTACAGTTCTATTGGTGGATATGCGCCATAAGCCGAGTGTAGAAGACATTCAAATGTACAGTTGGCTTCAGAATACACATCCACAGGTTATCATTGCTTGCACGAAGGCGGACAAAATTTCAAGAGGAAAATGGCCTCACCATATGAAAATCATTCGCCAAGCGTTGGAGATGCGCAAGACTGATGTGATTATTCCAGTATCTTCCCTTCACCATGAAGGAGTCGAGCCATTGATGTTGGAAATGGAACATAAATTGGAAGAAGACCAGGCTATAATAAAATAGACAAGGTAACAAGCCCAGGAATATGTTTACACATTCCTGGGCTTTCATATTTCAATGAGTACGGTGATGCTAGTAGAAGAATGTTGTATTTGAGCAAGGTAGCTTTGAATAATGTAAATGTTCCCATAGTACAAGGTGTTTCGTTTAGGACATATTCATTCGATGCTGTTGGAAAATTCGAATTAATGCAATATTTTTTCTCCCAAATATGCTATCATGAAGTCAAGCAAAAAGGGTATTAAAACAAAAGGAGAAAGTATGATTCGCATTGACAAAAGATACTTAGGGTCTTTTCTAAACCAGAGGACAAAAGCATTGGATGAAGAAGTGAAGCAGGCTCAAGCCTCTTTGGAGCAAAAGCAATGCCTCGGAAGTGAGTATACGGGCTGGGTTGAATTAGTTGAATCGAAGGATGAAGAACTAATAGAAAAAATGACCAAAATTAGTCAAAACATCCGTGACAATTCGGATGCCTTGCTGGTTATTGGTATTGGGGGCTCCTATTTGGGAGCGAAAGCAGCATTGAACTTCCTTGGTGGAGATTTTCCAATATATTTTTTAGGGCAAAACTTATCGAGCCATACTTGGTTGCAGGTTCAAGAACAATTGGCAGGTAAGGATTTTTATGTGAATTTTATTTCTAAATCTGGTGGGACACTAGAACCAGCATTGGCTTTCCGGTTGGCTCGCGCTCTACTAGAGGAACGGTATAAAGAAAACTGGCATCATCATGTGATTGCCACGACAGATGCTAAAAAAGGAAAGCTTAAAGAGTTTGCACAGAAGATGGACATGGAGACATTGGTTGTGCCAGATGATATAGGCGGACGATATTCTGTGCTTACACCGGTAGGCCTTTTACCACTTCTGTGTGCTGGTGTGGATGTACATGACTTGTTGGAAGGCGCAAAAAGAGAACGAGCAGATATTTTGGCTGGACAAAGTGATGCACTTGAATATACCACGATACGCAATGCTCTCTATAGAGCAGGTAAAGCTGTTGAAATAATGGTCACCTATAACCCTGCTCTGAACGATTTTTGTGAATGGTGGAAGCAACTTTTCGGAGAAAGCGAAGGAAAGAATGCCCAGGGGTTATTCCCTGCATCAGCTTGTTTCACGAGAGACTTACATTCTCTAGGTCAATTTATTCAAAGTGGTACTGATTTTTTAATGGAAACTGTGCTTTGGGTGGATAATGATAGGGAGGACCTAAGGATTCCTACCTTTGTTGAAGATACGGATGGTTTAGATTATCTAGCTGGTGAATCTTTGAATTGGATTAATAAAATGGCCTGTGAAGCAACGATGAAGGCCCATTTGGCTGGTGGAACTCCAAACCTAAAAGTGGAAGTACCAGCAAGAGATGCCTTTTCATTGGGTGCCTTATTGTATTTCTTTGAATATGCGTGTGGCGTATCTGCACTAGTCCAACAGGTTAATCCATTTGATCAACCTGGTGTGGAGGAATACAAGGCAAGTATGAAACAACTACTAGTAAAGGGGAGTAATCATGGTAAGTAATCTGCGTGATGTGGAAACACTAGCATATCGTTCTTATATGAGATTGTACCCAAATATACCGAAGGGGCTAGATAAGAATGTTCGGAAACCAGAGTTGACCAGACAGCTCTTGAATGATTTGGGTGTTAGGGATAAGACTATGCACAACATCATGATTACAGGCAGTAAAGGTAAAGGTTCCCTGGCCGTCCTTTTGGCAAAAATTTTGGTGAGTCAAAAAAAGAAAACAGGTCTATTTACCAGTCCTCATCTGCAATTCTTTAAGGAAAGAATTCGTATTGATGGTAAGGCTCTGCCGGATGAATTAATCCTAGAACAGACTGAGAAATGGGAAAATGCATTAAATAGAATTGAACAAAATATGGATGAAAAAACATATATCGGACCAGTTGGAGCAACCGCTGCATTGGCAATGCAAGTATTTCAAGCTCAAAATACTGAATATAACGTGGTGGAACTGGGACGAGGAGCTAGATATGATGACGTTAACCAAGTTTTTGGAGACTATGCCTTAATAAATAAGGTGTTTTTAGAGCATACCGATTATCTTGGAGACAGTATCGAGGAAGTTGCCTATAATAAGGCTGGTGTAATCAAGGAAGGCATGAAGGGTGTGTTTTGTGCTAGACAGTCACCAGAAGTTCTAGCGGTAATTGAGAAGGAAGCCTTGGAAAAACAGGTGCCATTGTATTTGATGGGTAGAGATTTTGATGTTGACAGTGTGCATTTGAGCTTAGCTGGTACCTGCTTCGACTATTATGAAGAGGGAAATCTGGTTTACAAAGATATGGAATTGGGTTTACTAGGCAAACACCAAGCAGAGAACACAGCTTTGGCTTTGTTCTCTTTACGAAAAATGGGTTGTGTCTTGGATGAAATTGCTATGAGAGAAGGCATTCGCAACTTGACTTGGATGGGGAGACTGGAAATTTTAGAAAAAGAACCATTTACCTTATTGGATGGTTGTATTTCTCGCTCTTGCATTGAGCATGTCATCCAGATAAGTGAAGAAATTGAATGTACGCCGGTGGTGTGTGTGATTGGAATACCTCAAGAAAAAGACTATATGGGTGTGGTGGCTAGTCTGAAGCATCATTTTGATCATCTCATTGTAACCCATGCCAACAATGATTTTTTGAAGTTTTCCAAAGAGCAAGTTGTAAATATTCGAAAACTAGTGAAAGACGTCATTTACGTACCCAAAGTGGAAGAAGCTAGGGATATGGCAAAAGAATTAGCCGGCAAGAAAGGTAAAATCCTGTATATTGGAACACAGTCTATGATTAAAGATGTGAAGACAATTTATGGACAATCTACCTTGGATGCATTTTAGATTCAATAGCAGAAATATTGACATAAGATAGAATATTTCATATTATTAGCCTAGATGTATTTAAGGAGAAATCTATGACCAAAAGAAGAAGAAAACTTCGTAGAAGAAGAAACTTGGAGATTAGTAGAGAATTTATTGAATTGGCAGAAACGGTAGTACATCATCCTGAATATGAGAAAATGAAATATATAAGTCATCATTCAGCTAGCGTATATGCTCATAGCGTAAACGTGGCTTATTACTCTTATAAAATTGCTTGTAAGTTGGGTTTGGATAAGACGAGTATTGCTAGAGGCGGTTTGTTGCATGATTTTTATTTGTATAAATTTGATGAAAGACGTACTTCAAAGCATTTGCTTGTGGATGCCTTTAAACACACTTTAAACCATCCGAGAGAGGCATTGCGCAATGCTGAAAAGTATTATAACTTGAACCAAACAGAGCGCAATATAATAGTAAGTCATATGTTTCCTGTGGGGTTGCCAAAATCCCCGGAGGCAATGATCGTATCGATGGTAGATAAGGGCCTAGCCACGTATGAGTATCTGTTGAACTTTAGTCAAAAACGAGAAGCGCTCTACGAGAGTCGTTTCGTATTTGCCAAAATATAGAGTGCCTTACTTAAAGGCACTTTTCTTTTTATAATGTGAAGGAATCTATCTTGACACAAGAGGCCTCATAGTCTATTCTAAGAAAAAGAAGATAGATTGGTTAAATGCTATGAAAAGGAAGAGTACCTATCACGACTCCTTAAGAGAAGATGGCCTAGGCTGGAAGTCATCTGAGTACGGTTAGGGAACGTCACCTTGGAGCTGTGTATCTGAATGCTAGTAGGATATACCGGTTGTTCCGTTATAACTTTTGAGAGGTTGAATCAACAATTAAGGTGGTACCGCGAAGAACTCGTCCTTATGGGAGGTTCTTTTTTTTTATATGATTTTAGTTGAAGGAGAAGTGTAATGGATGATAAAAAGATGATTTCTTCACGATATAACCCAAGTGAAGTAGAAGGAAAATGGTATTCTATCTGGGAGGATAAAGGTTATTTTCACCAAGAGGTAGATAAGGATAAGGAACCGTTTAGTATTGTTATGCCACCACCGAATGTTACTGGACAGTTGCATCTTGGACATGCCATGGACAATACGCTGCAAGATATATTAGTACGCTTTAAACGTATGCAAGGATACAATACCTTATGGGTGCCTGGCACGGATCATGCAGGTATTGCGACCCAGGCCCGTGTTGAGGGTAACTTGGCAAAAGAGGGTATTAGCAAAAACGATTTAGGTAGGGAAAAATTCTTAGAAAAAGTGTGGGAGTGGAAAGATACCTACCACGAGCGTATAGCGGGCCAGTTGCGTTTACTAGGCTCTTCCTGTGATTGGCAAAGAGAACGCTTTACGATGGATGAAGGGTGTTCTGCGGCTGTTAGAGAGGCTTTTGTTTCTCTCTATGAAAAAGGACTGATTTACAAAGGAAAATATATCGTAAACTGGTGTCCTAAGTGCCATACTACCATCTCTGATATTGAAGTAGAGTATGCAGACCATGATAGTTATCTATGGAATATCCGCTATCAACTAGAAGGCACAGACGAATACATTGTAATCGCGACTACTAGACCAGAAACGTTGCTCGGGGATACGGCAGTTGCTGTTCATCCTGATGACGAGAGATATGCAGATATGGTCGGAAAATACTTAATATTGCCAATCGTGGGTAGGAGAATACCCGTGATTGCAGATGACTATGTCGATCCAGCATTTGGTTCAGGAGCTGTCAAGATTACGCCTGCACACGACCCGAATGACTTTGAGATAGCTGGTAGACATGATTTAGAACAGATTGTAGTAATAGATAAAAAGGGGAATATGACCGAGTCTACCGGAAAATATGCCGGGATGGACCGTGATGAATGCCGTGAAATGATTGTCAAGGATTTAGAGCAGGAAGGCAATCTGGTTGGCATAGAGGAATATACCCATAGCGTAGGTGAATGCTATCGCTGTGGTACCGTTATTGAACCGGTAGTATCAAGCCAATGGTTTGTTAAAATGGAGCCTTTAGCTCAACCAGCAATACAGGCTGTACTAGATGGTAAGATAAAATTCATACCTGAGCGTTTCACTAAGGTATATTTAAGTTGGCTTGAAAATATTCGTGACTGGTGTATTTCTAGACAACTTTGGTGGGGACACAGGATTCCAGTATGGTATTGTGAAGACTGTGGTGAAGTCATCTGTGCTAGAGAAAATCCCACGAGTTGTCCCAAATGTGGTAGTAGTAAACTCAATCAGGACCCGGATGTATTGGATACGTGGTTTTCTTCAGGCCTGTGGCCTTTTGAGACAATGGGTTGGCCTGAAGAGACACCTGAATTGGAACAATTCTATCCCACTAGCGTATTGGTAACTGGTAGAGATATTATCTTTTTCTGGGTTGCTAGGATGATTTTCACAGCATTAGAGTTTCAAAAAGAAGTACCTTTCAAAGAGGTATTTATCCATGGACTCATCCTTGATGCACAGGGACGCAAAATGTCTAAATCACTGGGTAACGGCATCGACCCCTTGGAAATCATTGATGAATACGGTACAGATACTCTCCGGTTTATGTTGGTTACGGGCAACACGCCAGGCAACGACCTTAAGTTTCAGAAGGACCGTTTGCTGGGCATCCGTAACTTCACAAATAAAATCTGGAATGCGTCTAGATTTCTTATGATGAACTTGGATGATTTTGCAGGCACTGCCCCTAAAGAAAATGATTTAACACTGGAAGACCGTTGGATTTTGACACAATATAATCTGACAATACAAAAGGTTACCCAATCCTTTGATATGTATGAATTGGGCGAGGCTGCACAGAGCATTTATGATTTTACCTGGAACTATTTCTGTGACTGGTATATTGAGATGGTTAAACCTAGACTATATGGTAAAGTAAGTGAAACCAGCAGACAAACAGCACAGTATGTTTTAAGCAAGATACTTACTGGTACTATGGCTTTGTTACATCCGTTTATGCCATTTATTACTGAAGAAATTTGGCAACACCTGCCGCACGAGGGAGAGTCTTTGATGATTTCCCAGTGGCCAGAAGCAGATGAGAGTGACATATACAACCGCAGTGTTGTTGATATGGACTACCTGATGACTTCGGTGAAAGCGGTGCGTAATATTCGAGCAGAGATGAATGTTGACGAACATAAAAAAGTAGAAGTTATTTTGCAAACTGAAGATGAGCAGATTTTCAACATGTTTGAGGAAAACAAATCAGCTTTCGCCTTGCTAACGAATGCTTCATCTGTTGTAGCCCAACAGGGCTATCACGAGATTGAGGAAGCCGCTTCAAGCATTATTACGGGAGTACATATTTATATGCCATTGAAAGGCATGATCGATTATGATGTAGAACGTAAAAGATTGAACAAAGAAAAGAAAAAATTAGATGACGAAGTAAACCGTTTGGAGAAAAAATTAAGCAATCAAGGATTCTTGGCGAAAGCTCCTGCAAAAGTTGTCGAAATGGAACGTGAAAAGCTTTCTGACTATCAAATAAAAAGGGATGCTGTGATACGCAGTATCGAAAAGTTAGGATAGGAATTGCGATGAATTATCAAGAGGCGTTGGAATATTTACTGAATCTAGATGTTTTTGGTTGGCATCCCGGTTTGGCACGGATTGAAAAACTAATGGAAGTACTGGGCAATCCTGAAAAAAAGATGCGCTTTGTGCATGTCGGAGGAACAAATGGTAAGGGTTCAACGACAGCGATGCTGATGAGTGTTCTTAAAGCAAATGGATACAAAACAGGAATGTTTATTTCGCCCCATTTGGTATCCTACTGTGAACGAATGCAAATCAACGGAGAGATGATACCGGAGGAAAGACTAGCTGAATTAACTACCAAGGTCAAGGAAAAAATAAAGGTGATGACGGATCAGGGGTATGAACATCCGACTGGATTTGAGGTTTCTACTGCAATTGCATTATTGTATTTCTATGAGGAAAAGACAGATATTGCAGTAATTGAAGTGGGACTAGGTGGGGCGATAGATTCCACGAATATCATCACCCCCGCGGTTAGCATTATTACAAACGTTACGTTGGACCATATGTTTTATCTAGGTAATACGGTAAAGGAAATAGCGACTGTAAAAGCAGGCATAATTAAGGAAGGGGTGCCTGTTATTACGGCGAGTGAAGATCCAGATGCCTTGAAGGTTATTCGGACTAGAGCCAAGAAGATGCATGCCCCATATCTGCGTATTGGTCGAGAATTGTACTATAATGTCTTAGAATTAAAAGAAACCGGGACCCACTTTTTGGTTAAAGACGACCGAGGATTTTCCATTGATTTATGCACCCCCTTGGTGGGAGCCCACCAAGCTGTCAATGGTACGACGGTGATGATGGCAATCAAGATGCTGGAAAAGCAGGGGATGTTTTTTTCAGATAAAAAAATTCAAGAAGGCTTTAAAAATACATATTGGCCAGCTAGGTTGGAGTTGATTGGAGAAAAACCGAAGATTCTTTTGGATTCAGCACATAACTATGATGGTGCCGTCAAACTTCGGCATAGTTTGAACACAATTTATAAGTATAAAAAGCTGATTTATGTGATTGGTATGCTTGCCGACAAACAACGTAGTAAAGTGCTGGCTAAACTTGGTCCACTAGCGGATAGTATTGTGGTGACCAAGCCCAACAGCCCACGAGCAGGTGATTGGCAAGCGATGTATAAGAAAGCAAAAAACTATACCCACGATGTGTATATGGATGAATCAATTGAAAAAGCAGTGGACAAGGCTTTGTCCTTGGCAGGTGAAGACGATCTCGTTTGTATTGCAGGTTCAATTTATATGGTTGCATATGCTAGAGAATACATTTTGAATCTTTCGAAAAAATGTATATAATAAAGTAGAGTAACTTTGGATTGTATCACTTTATGAAGAGACAGGAGCGTGAACAATGAAGAGCTTTAAAATACCAGAGGCGACCATTATTCGATTATCCATTTATTCAAGATATCTGAATCGCCTTATTGAACAGGGAATCACGACCATATCCTCAAGTGATATTGCGGAAAAGACAGGTGCGACATCTGCTCAAGTACGCAAGGATTTGGCCTATTTCGGGGAATTCGGAACTAGAGGTGTTGGATACGATGTTGAGAGTTTGTATGATAGTATTGCGGAAATTCTTGGAGTAGATAAAGAATGGAAGTTGATTATCATTGGAGCTGGTAAATTAGGTCTAGCACTAAGCATGTATGAAGGTTTTCGTGCGAGAGGATTCAAAAATGTAGGAATCTTCGACGTTGATCCCATTAAGATTGGTAAGAAGGCACAGGGGATTAAAATAATGCATTTGGACCAATTGGAAGATATTTGTAAAGAGCAATCTCCAGATATTGCTGTAATTGCTGTACCGGGTGAACATGCTCAAGATATCGTTAATAGAGTAGTGGATGCAGGTGTACGATCTATTCTTAATTTTGCACCTAGAGTGTTAACGACACCGTTAAATGTACAAATTCGAAATGTGGATTTTGCAACCAACTTAGAACTATTGACTTACAATATGGCTTCAGAAGACCGCAAATAGTATTGAGACCCACCTTTGGTGGGTTTCATTGTAATAGGAGTTTAGATGAAACTAATATTAGCTTCCGCTTCACCGCGTAGAAAAGAGATCCTATCTAGTATGGGATACCAATTCCAAGTGGAGCCATCCAACATCGAAGAACGGCAAAATCCTGAACTGCCACCAAAAGAAATTGCAGCAGATTTAGCCAGACAAAAAGCAGTGGATATTTCTAAGAAATATCCTAATGAAATTGTTTTAGGCGCAGATACGATTGTCGTATTGGATGATAAGGTCCTCGGAAAGCCGAAGGACGAAGACGATGCATTTTGCATGTTACAATCCCTTCGTGGCAGAGAACATCAAGTTATTACCGGCGTTGCGTTGGTAAAAAACGAAAAAATACATTGTTTCAGTGTTACGACGAAGGTATGGATGATGGATGCTTCCGATGAACAGTTGAAGGCGTATGTAAGGACCAAGGAACCCTTGGATAAGGCTGGTTCTTATGGCATACAAGGTAAGGGTGCTTTGCTTGTAGAAAAAATTGAGGGAGACTATTTTAATGTGGTTGGTCTGCCAATACAAAAAATTGCACATGTGCTATCGCAGAAATTTCAAATAGAGGTTATGGGATAAATGAATGCATTGACGCTTCTATCCATTGACTGGATGGGGCTGTTGGAAAAACTGCAAAATATGAGTCCTCTAGTCGGGTTTATAGCGGCTGGATTAGAGTCATTCCTTCCAGTTTTACCACTTACTGGTATCGTGGCGATGAATGTTTACGCATACGGATTTTGGTCGGGCTATGTTCTATCTTATTTGGGGACCATTGTGGGCTCAACAATGCTTTATTTCGCAATTCGGCACTTATTTAGGGCTTCAGTACATAGAAGAGCTCAGAAAAACCAACGTTGGCGTTCAATTATAGAAAAGGTTCAAAAGAAGGGATTTACACCCATCTTTTTATTATATTGCCTACCATTTACTCCCAGCTTTTTTGTTTCAGCTGGAGCAGCCTTAGCAGAAGTGGATACCTATAAATTTCTTGCTGCCCTTATAACCGGAAAACTGGTGATGATCTACATACTTAGCAGCATAGGATTTCATATTGAAGATATGCTAGATAGACCCCTAAAATCTATTTTGATGCTTGTGGCCATTGCGATTATTTGGCTGGTATTGGAAAAGGTAATTAAGATTGATGAGCGATTATAGGTATTTTGTTTGTAAATAGTTTGAACATCTAGCATTGTGTTTACTCTTTGATTTAGGTTAGGAAGCAGTAATCTAAAGCCAACGATTCATGAACGATAAAGAAAGAGATAAAGAACCCATGGAAGAGGGTTCTTTATCTCTTTTTAGAAACCAATCTTTGAAACGGAGGTTATGATGAAAAAAACAATGAAACAATTCCCCAAAGAACTGCAACCTAGAGAACGAGGTTATACTCATGGCATCAGTAGTTTAACCAACACAGAACTATTGGCCATTATTTTGCGCAGTGGAACTAGAGAGCTAAGTGCGATGGAACTTGCACACCGCATCCTGTTGAAAGAAGGAACACTCAGTAATATTATGGAATTGGGCGTAGAGGAACTGATACAGTATGAAGGCGTGGGACAGGTAAAGGCCATCAGCATATTGGCTTCCTTGGAGTTGGGCAAACGTATGTTAGACGAAAAAAAACCAGAGCGTCCGATTATTCACAGTCCCAATGATGCAGCAATGATTGTGATGGAAGAAATGAAGAGACTGAAGAAAGAAAATTTCCGAATCATGGCCTTAAATACTAAAAATCATGTGGTGGCTGTAGAGACAATTTCCATCGGAAATTTAAATAGTTCCATAGTTCATCCAAGAGAACTATTTCGTCAAGCCATTCGACATGCAGCAGCAGGAATTATCCTAGTTCATAATCATCCTAGTGGCGATTCTACCCCCAGCAGAGAGGATCTTTTGATTACAGAGCGTATTGTGGAAGCAGGAAAAATTATGGGTATTGAGGTATTGGACCATATAATTGTGGCAGGTGATGGATATCTAAGCTTTAGAGAGGAAGATATCCTTTAAATTGTGACTTGTTATTCCCTTTCGCTAGAATATAATATAGAATAAAGTGATTGTATATTGAATAAATGACAAATAATCGAAATGACTATATGGGGGTATAAATGTTTAAAGCAAAAGACTTAGGAATAGATTTAGGAACTGCGAACATTCTGGTTTATATTAGAGGGGAAGGCGTAGTAATGCAGGAGCCTTCTGTTGTAGCGATTCAGAAGAATACCAAGGAAATACTAGCTGTGGGTAGCGAGGCAAAACAAATGATTGGTCGCACACCAGAGAACATTGTTGCGATTCGTCCAATGAAAGATGGTGTGATTGCAGACTTTGATGTAGCACAAGCCATGTTGCGTTATTTTATTAATAAGACCAAAGCCCGTTTCACACTGATTAAGCCAGCAGTAGTAATAGGGGTTCCTACCGGTATAACAGCTGTTGAAGAGCGTGCGGTAAAAGATGCTGCCTTGCAAGCAGGTGCCAAAGATGTAATGTTATTGGCAGAGCCCATGGCAGCAGCAATCGGTTCTGGTATGCCAGTTGGAGAACCTACCGGTAATATGATTGTGGATATTGGTGGTGGAACAACTGAAGTTGCGGTAATTTCTTTGGGTGGGATTGTGACAGATCGTTCCATCCGAGTAGGTGGTGATGAAATGGATGCTCATATTGTCAGCTACTTGAAGCGGAAATATAATTTATTGGTCGGTGAGAGGACTGCTGAGGACCTCAAAATGAAATATGGTAGTGCTTACTTTACTGATTCAGCAGAAGACCAAAAGAGAAAGAATATCAGATGTTCTATCAGGGGTCGGGATTTGGTTGAAGGATTACCAAAGAATGTTGAACTGACTGGAGAAGAAATCTGCGAAGCCTTGAAGGAACCGGTAGGTCGTATCCTAGAAGGAATACGATACTGCTTGGAACATACTCCACCAGAACTTTCTTCGGATATTATGGATAAGGGTATCGTACTTGCAGGTGGTGGCTCATTATTGTATGGCTTGGATAAATTGGTACGTGATGAGACGCATATGCCAGTATACGTTGCAGAACAACCTCTTACTGCAGTAGCAGAAGGTACGGGTATCGTGGTTGAGAACTTAGATAAATGGAGGAAAATTCTTGCCAACGTAGCCAACTGAGCGAAGGGGTGATACTATGGAAAATAGAAATAAGATTATCATATTATTTCTTCTGATTGCCTGTATCGTAACCGTTCGGCTCACCTCTAATGATCATGACATGACCCAAATGGAAAAAATATTAGCAGAAGGTTTTAGACCTATGCAGGAAGTATTAATGCAGGGAACGGAAAATCTCATTTTGTTTGCGGAAGGTGTCAGCAACCACCCCGCTGTAGCCCGAGAAAATGAACTGCTTAAGAGCGAGATCGCACAGATGAAAGTTGAAGCGAACATGGAGCGGGAATATTACTATGAGAATATCCGTCTACGTCGCTTGCTTGGTATGCGGGAGGTATCACAGCAACAATTTATTGCGGCTGATATCATAGCAAGAGGTATTAAATCGTGGGATGATACCATGACCATCAATATGGGTGAACTTGATGGTGTTGCCCTGTATGATGGTGTCATGACGTATAATGGCTTGGTTGGGAAGGTATATCAAGTGAGCCCTCATACTGCAGAAGTAAGGCTTCTAAACAATAAGCTAGGTTCAGTTGCGGCTATGACGGAGCAGACGCGCTTTCCAGGTGTGCTCGAGGGAATCGGTGATGGTTCCGGCCTTTTGCAGCTCATCTACTTGCCCCATGATGCTCCTGTGGAGTTAAATCAGACTATAATCACATCAGGGTTAGGTGGATTGATACCGAAAGGAATCAAGATAGGGTATATCAGTTCCATTGAATATAATCCTGATGGCTTGCTGAAAAGTGCCATAGTTACTCCTTTTGAGGATTTTGATCGCCTAGAAGAAGTACTAGTTGTAAAGTTTGAAGGCGAGGTGTCGCCTTGAAACTTAGAGAGTGGTTGATTTGGCTAATCATTACATATTTCTTTCTGCTATTGGAATCTAGTGTGTTGGTTCATTTCACCATATTTGGAGCAAAACCAGATCTTTTACTTATTAGTGTGGTCATGATAGGCTTGATGCAGGGCAAAGAAGAGGCGCTAGCAAAAGGCTTTTTTATGGGCCTGGTAGAGGATCTCTTTATAGGAAGATTCGTGGGTAGCAATGCGATTGTAAAAGCGTTAGTTGGTTTTTTCACCGGGCAAGTGGAGCGAGAAATTGTTAAGGAAAATGTTGTTATTGCAGTTGCAATGGTTTGGATACTTACCGTGGTGAACCACTTGCTTTATGGTGCCTTGATGATTATATTAGGAAATGCAAATTATTTAGGCTTGGATTACTTGAGAACGCTACTAACATCGGCCTTTTATAACGGGATATTAACTGTTGCCTTATTTCCTTTTTTCTATTTTTTGCTAATTACAGGACCATTTAAGAAAACCAAGAGACAATAACCGGGAGACTTTGGATGAATAAAGAAACAACCAAAAATATGGTTAACCGAACGCGAGTAATCCTGACGGCCATTGTAGTGGTGTTTTCACTGCTTGGCGTCAGGCTTTTTTACCTACAGATTCAAACCAATGAAATGTTTGCAGACCGAGCTGAAAGAAATACACTTCGTTTCGTAGAAGTGGAAGCCACACGAGGAGATATTGTTGGTAATGATGGGTATGTCTATGCGACTAGTAAACCTTCTTATGTGGTGACATTGGCTTATTTAGCAGACGATGATGAGCGTGAAGTTGCCATTACCAATTTAGCGGAATGTTTGGAAAAATATGGATATAGCGAAGAAGATATACGTGAAAAAGTTTCGGGAAACGCCAGAAAATTCGAACCGACAGAAATTGCTAGTATGCCATGGGGATTAGAAGCTGTAGAAATGGTATCTGAACTATCGGAACGTCGCGAGTCTCTTCCCGGGGTTGTAATAAAAACGGTCCCCATCCGTTCCTATCCACTTGGCCCGGTAGCGGGTCATATCATCGGACATACTGGTTCCATAAGCGAAGCAGAACTTGAAATAGTAGATCCTGAAATATATGACATGAATGATAAGATTGGAAAATCAGGTGTAGAACGCACCTATGAGATATTTGATACAGCGGATGACTATTATGGTTTAAAGGGAAACAAAGGAATTCAGAAGTACCAAGTAGATGCAGCCAGCAGACCTATGCAGGAAATGGATTACAGTATTGAGCCCATACCAGGGGATACTGTGGTATTGACCATTGAACATGATATACAAGTGGCCATGGAAAATGCTATGGATACTGTTATTCAAGAAATATATGACAATGAGAATGAAAAAGCTGGCTCTGCTGCGGGTGTTTTGATTGAAGTAGATACAGGAAAAATATTGGCCATGGCTAGCCGTCCTACTTTTAATCCGGAGGATTTTGTCGATGGCTTGACCCAAGAAGAAGTGGACTATTATTACCGCAATGAAATGCGTCCAGAAATAAACAAAGCAGTGGCTTCGGCATATCCGCCCGGCTCTACATTCAAGATGCTCACGGGTATGGCCTATCTGGAAAATAGTAATTACAGCCCTAGCTATTCAATTAACTGTACTGGTGCCTATTGGGAAAAACCATACATAAGTTGTTCGAAAGTTCATGGTAGAACCAACTACTATGAAGCCGTTGCTGAGTCATGTAATACATTTTTTCAGTTTGCAGGTCAAACGGCAGGCATCGAAAAGATTGCTGAATTGGCAACAGAGTTTGGTTTAGGTGTGGATCCAGGGTTAACGGATTTACCTTCCGTAAGTGAAGGGTTTCAAGCAAATCCAGAAAACAAGTTTGAACTCCAAGAGTCATATCTAAATATGCGACTCAAACGATACCAAAACCAATATGAAGAAAAAGTAGAAGAAATTAATCAACAAGAAATCAGCCTAGAGGAAAAACAAGATTTGCTTGACCAGGCGCTGAAAGAAAAGGAAGCCAGTGATAAATGGGCAGAGGGAAACTTTGCTTTTGAGAAAAACTGGCAAGCGTATGATACCTTCAATACGTCTATCGGACAGGGTATGAATAACTTTACAATGCTGCAGCTAGCCAACTATACAGCGACTTTGGCGAACGGGGGCACTCGCTACCGACCATATCTCGTGGAACGTATCGAATCTCCTGAAGGTGGCTTGGTATGGCAATCAGAGCCCGAAGTATTGCAAAAAGTAACTGTATCCGAAGAGAATATGGAAATCACACGCAAAGGCATGCTTGCAGTTACACAACCAGGTGGTACATCATATTACCTTTATCGCGATTTTCCAATTGAAGTAGCTGGAAAAACGGGAACTGCCCAGACCGGCCGAACTGGTGACGATAAAAATTCAGAATTCCATGGTGTATTCGTAGCCTTTGCACCCTATGATGACCCTCAAGTGGCTTTTGCGGGTATAGTGGAATATGGGCAACATGGTGGTAGCTCTGCCGGGATGGTGGCTAGAGCCGTATTCGCTGAATACTTTGGAGAAGAAGACTATAAGGATGTTGATATAGCGACCTACCTGAGTAGTCCTTTGGGCGAGGAGTAATTATGGCAGAAAAGAAGCAATTTAAAGATTTAGATATTTTATACTTGGTTATGCTATTATTGATCCTGGTTATTAGTGGTGTGATACAGGCTACAGCATCTTTTGGTGTAAAGCCTAGCGAACCATACTACTATTTACAACGCCATTTGTTTTCAATTGGGACAGGGTTAATACTGTTTGCCATAATAGCGATAATAAATTATCGAGAATATCGAACCTACAGCCGATTGATTTATGCTGGTATGTTGTTGATACTAATTTTGGTCTTGATACCAGGTATCGGTGCGATTAGAAACAACGCAAGAAGTTGGTTTATTCTAGGGCCACTCTCATTACAACCAGCAGAGGTAGCCAAGGTGTTGTTTATCATACTTTTTGCTGATTTCTTGGATAAGCGTAAGAATCATTTGGAAACACTAGTGCAACTCATTCCTTGTTTCCTATATCTAGCAGTTCCGGTAGGGCTGATTCTGATGCAACCAGATATGGGTACATCGCTTGTATTTTTTGCGATTACTTTTTTCATGTTGTTTGCAGCAGGAGCGAATCCGAAAATACTGTTTGGACTCTTGGGACTGGGTATTGGTTCAGTAGTCTTACTTTTGGTCATGCATTACCAGATGGGTATGCCGCTTCCCTTAGAGGACTACCAGTTGATGCGATTCACAGTTTTCCTGAATCCCTACAATGATGGGAAGGGAGGACTCGGTGCAGGCTATAATATTATCCAGTCTCTGATTGCCATTGGTTCAGGAGGATTATTTGGCAAAGGATTTATGCAGGGAACCCAAAGCCAGAGTAACTTTTTGCCATTTCATCATACCGATTTTGTTTTTGCTGTAATCGGAGAAGAATTTGGATTTATAGGTAGTATCGTAGTCTTAGGATGTTTCTTATTTCTTATGTATAGGGCCCTGATGATTGCTAGAAAATCATTAGATCTTTATGGCGCATTGATTATCTCCGGGGTGGTTGGTATGATGTTTTTCCATATCGTAGAGAGTGCTGGCATGGCCATAGGGGTTATGCCTATAACTGGTATTCCCTTCCCTATTTTGAGTTCAGGTGGATCCTCGATGTGGGCCAATATGGCAGCACTAGGCTTAATCGTATCAGTAGATTTGCATAAGAAAACAATTCGTTTTTAAGGAGTAAATATGTCTAAATGTGTAGATAAAAATTGGCTAGAGGAAGCAATACTTCCTTTGGTGGAAAAACCCATCCGATATACAGGTGGGGAATTGAACAGTATTGTTAAAGATCATGAAGAGTGCTCGGTTCGTTTTGCTTTTGGTTTTCCGGATGTTTATGAGGTTGCCATGAGTCATTTGGGAACCCAAATTCTCTATAAGGTTGTCAATGACCATGAGGATTTTTGCATGGAGCGAGTTTTTTGCCCCTGGGTGGATATGCAGGAAAAAATGAAGGAAAATGATATTCCACTTTACACACTGGAAACGTTTACCGAGGTGAAGGATTTCGACTTCCTTGGTTTTACATTGCAGTATGAGATGAGCTATACCAATATACTATCCATGCTAGAACTTGCAAAAATTCCTTTTTACCGAGAAGAACGTATGGAAGGGAATTATCCACTAGTGCTAGGGGGAGGGCCTTGTGCCTTTAATCCTGAGCCCATCGCAGATTTCTTTGATTTATTTTTAATTGGTGATGCTGAGGAAACCATTCTTGAACTATTCTCGTTATATGCAAAAGTGCAAGCAGAAGGTGGAGACAGGGTCACTTTTCTTAAGAAAGCGTGTAAATTACCAGGCATATATGTTCCTGAATTCTATGATGTTTCCTATTCACCTGATGGTGTGGTGGAAAAATTTGAGCCATTGATACCGGAAGCGCCGGCTAAAGTAGTAAAAAGCCTTCTGAAAGATTTAGAATTGGCTACTTTTCCTGATAAGCCAATTGTTCCATACATGGACATTATTCATGATCGAATCATGCTTGAAGTTCTTAGGGGCTGCACACATGGTTGTAGGTTTTGTCAGGCCGGTGTTTTATATCGTCCGGTTCGCGAAAGAAGCAAGGAATTATTGCTGAAACAAGCGAAAGATCTTATGAAGAATACTGGACATGAGGATATTTCGCTTACTTCACTGTCAACGGCAGACCATACTCAACTAAATCAACTGGTTGATGAATTGCAACAGGTATGTGCAGGTACAGGGGTTGGGATTAGTCTTCCATCTCTACGGGTAGATACATTTTCTATGGGGATGGCAAAAAAAATTGCTTCTGTTCGCAAAACAGGTTTGACATTTGCACCTGAGGCTGGTACTCAGCGCATGAGAGATATTATTAATAAAGGTGTGACGGAAGAAAATTTGATGAAGGTTTCAGAGGATGCTTTTAGGGCTGGTTGGGAAAGACTGAAACTTTACTTTATGATTGGACTGCCTTTTGAGCGAGATGAGGATTTAGAAGGTATTGTGCATCTGGGCAATAAGGTAATCTATTTGGGAAAACGAGTTGCATCTGAAATTGGTTCTAAACGTAAGATTAGCGTCACGCTTAGTGCTTCTAGCTTTGTACCTAAACCATTTACACCGTTCCAGTGGATTGCCCAAGACCCTCTATCTGAATTAGAACGCAAGCAGAGGCTTATTAAAGAAAAAGTGAGAACTAAGAATCTTGTATTCAACTACCATAATGCCAAGGTATCCCATATGGAGGCTGCCTTTGCTAAAGGAGACAGGCGCTTAAGCAAGGCGCTTGTGGCAGCGCATAAAAAAGGATGCCGCTATGACGGCTGGGATGAATTCTTTAATTTTAAGTGGTGGCAAGAAGCGTTTGAGGAGTGCGGGCTTACATCGTCAGATTTTGCGCAGCGTGAATTTAAAGAAAATGATATTCTTCCATGGGATTTTATCGATACGGGCGTGCGAAAAAGTTTCTTGTATGCTGAACTTTTAAAAGCGAAGTCAGAGGAATTGACACCGGACTGTCGAGATGAGGGATGCAACACTTGTGGTGTGTGCATGGATATGGATTGTGATATGTTGCTACAAGAGGAGGTATCCAATGAAATATAGGATAGAGTTTGCGAAAAAGAATTCTGTTGCTTTTGTATCGCATCTGGAATTGATGAAAGTATTTTCGCAAGCAATTCGCCGTGCAGGCCTGCCAATTGCGTGTACGGAGGGGTTTAATCCAAGACCCAAAATCAATTTTTCTTCAGCAATCGCAACAGGCATGACTAGTCTTGCCGAATGCGCCGAAATGGAGCTTACGAAGGAAATGGATGCAGATAGTGTTATGGATGCGTTGAATAAAACATTGCCCGAAGGGTTTTCTGTGGGGGCAATTCGTCAGTTGGAGGGAAAACATAAGTCATTAATGGCCCTATTATCCCATTCCGATTATACGCTCCATGTGAGATTGGCGAAACCATATACTGAAGAAGATAGATTGGTTGAAGCTGTGAACTCTTTTTTGGCGAAAGAGAGCATTGTGATAATAGCGAAACGTAAGAATAAGGTTAAGGAAAAAGATATACGAGCTGGCATTTTAAGTTTAGAAGCGAATTTATCTGAACCTTTTTTAATTCTAAATATGCAATTGGTGGCTGGTAGTAATGGTAATATTCGCCCAGAACACGTTGCAGAAGCATTTTTGGAACAGCTTTCAATTCAGTACCTTACCATGCGCATAGAAAAGACTATGACCTATGGAATTAAGAATGATCAGAAAACCCGCCTTTTCTTAGTATAGGAGCTAACAATGAAATGTATCGTAGTGCATCGCACCTTAAAAGAAACATTCATATCTGTGGTAGAAAATGACCGCCTGGTTGAAGTATTCATTGAGCCAGTTGACAATCAAAGCATCGTGGGCAATGTCTATGCAGGAGTCGTTGAAAATGTACTCCCAGGGATGCAGGCTGCTTTTGTTGATATTGGGTTGGAAAAGAATGCCTACCTTTATATTGAAGATATCGTATCCAAGGCAGTACTTTCTGAAGTTCGTGAAAAGGATACAAAGCTGAACATTCAAGACTATATCAAACAAGGTCAGCCATTGATGGTTCAAATCAAGAAGGCACCAGTAGATAAAAAAGGCGCAAGAGTGACATTGGATATCACCTTACCTGGACGTTATTTGGTGGTGATGCCTCACAATGAATATATTGGCATTTCCAAACGCATTACCAACCCGGAAGAAAGAGAACGCCTAAGAAGATTGGCAGAGGAAATGTTGCATGACGGCAGAGGGATTGTTATTCGAACAGTAGCGGAAAACATCGAAGAAGAAAAACTTCGGAAAGACTATGATAAGCTAAATGATGTTTGGGAAGAAATTCAAGCAGGTTACCAAAAAAATAAAGGACAGAAAAGTTTAATCCGTGGCGATGTGGATTTTGCAACCAGAGTTTTCAGGGATGTAATTAAGCAAGATGTAGATCGCATCACGGTTATGCATAAGGAAACTTTCCATGTCTTAAAGGATTATATAGAACGTTTTATACCAGAAGCCAGAGGAAAGATATTCTATATGGAGCCAGGGACTTTCCATGAATTTGATGTATTGGAAATGCTTCGAAAAGCATTGAAGCGCAAAGCATGGTTAGACAATGGCGGTTATCTGATTATCGATAAAACAGAGGCCTTGACCGTAATCGATGTTAATACTGGAAAATATACGGGTAAGAAAGATTTAGAGGAGACGGCATATAATACGAATTTGTTGGCAGCCAAGGAAGTGGCAAGACAAATTCGCTTGCGGAATATGGGTGGCATTATTGTGGTGGATTTCATTGATATGAAAAAAGAAGAACACCGCTTTAATCTGGTTAAGCTACTAGAAGAGGAGACTGCCAAGGATTCTATGAAGGTTCAGGTTATGGGAATCACCAAACTGGGACTGGTGGAATTGACTCGCAAAAAGGCGAAACGCTCTTTATCTAGTTTGCTCGAAAAGACTTGCCCTATTTGTCAGGGCAAGGGCAAGGTACTTGCTGAGGAGAATATTCTTAGGTTAATTGCCTATCGTGCAATCGAGGTAGCTAGCACTTTGGCTAGTAGTACGATATACATCAGAATGAGTCCTTCTGTGTATGAATATCTTATGCATCACGAACCGGACTATTTTGATTTGCTTGAAAAACAGTATGATAAGAAAATAGTTATACAGAAAGATAAAACGCTTGCTTACGATGAATTTTACGTAGATGGAGAAAAATAGGCTTAGAAGATTGACATCAAAGGCGTGATTATGCTATTATGCTATGACGGATAAACCGTTTGTAACCCCATGGAGCAGGTTGAAACTCTTATAGAGTACCTTAACAGGGAGTCTGAAGCGAGGAGGTGCTTAAATGTACGCAGTAATTCAAAATGGTGGAAAACAGTTCAAAGTTTCTGAAGGCGATGTAGTGAGAATGGAAAGAATTGATGCCGATGTCGATAGTGTTATCGAAGCGGAGCAAGTTCTCATGATTGCTGATGGCAGTGATTTAAAGGTTGGTAAACCGGTTGTAGAAGGCGCTAAAGTTACTCTTAAAGTAACAGGCCACGGCAAAGGTGTTAAAGTTAAGATTTTTAAATACAAACCGAAGACAGGCTATCGTAAGAGACAAGGCCATCGTCAACCTTACACTGAAGTAGTAGTAGAAAAAATCGAGGCCTAATGATTCATATCGTTTTTATAAGACAAGACCAGCGTTATAGCCTTATCGAAGTATCCGGACATGCTGGATATGAAGATAGTGGCAAAGATATAGTATGTGCCGGAATTTCTGCATTGCTTGGCGGAATGCTGAACGGCTTGGAGTTTTTCCTGGGGGATGAATTTGTCTATCAAGTTGACCCAGAGGGACATGCGAAAGTTGTTTTAGCTGGTACAATGTCAGATAAGCTTTATGAAAAAGCCTACACGATTATTAAGACATTTGAATTAGGGGTAAGAATGGTTCATCAAGATTATCCCGATTATGTGATAATCCACAAAGAGGAGGTGGACAGAGATGATTAGAATAGATCTTCAATTATTTGCCCACAAAAAAGGGCAAGGAAGCTCGAGAAACGGAAGAGATTCTGAATCGAAACGTTTGGGACTTAAAAAACACGACGGCATGGTTGTGAAAGCTGGAAACATTATTACACGTCAGAGAGGAACTAAGATTCATCCTGGCAACAATGTTGGAATCGGCAAAGATGACACTTTGTTTGCATTAATCGACGGTACTTTACGATTCGAGAGAAAAGGCAAAACAAGAAAGCAAGCTAGTGTATATGCCGTAGAAGCGTAGTTAATAAATCCCCTGTTTTCAGGGGGTTTTTTTGATTTTTAGGATAGAATCCTGAAAATAGGGTATAATATGATTTGATATCAGGGAGTGATACCATGTTTTTTGACCGAGTGAAAATTAATGTTAAGGCGGGGAATGGCGGCGATGGCTGCATCTCTTTCCGTCGTGAAAAATATGTAGATATGGGTGGACCCAATGGTGGAGACGGCGGGGATGGAGGCAGCATCTACCTGGAGGTGGATGAGTCGCTGAGAACCTTGGTGGACTTTAAGTATAAACGCCATGTTAAGGGTGCACGCGGTGTACACGGCAGAGGCTCTAACATGCACGGAAAAAACTCCGAACCCATTGTTCTTAAGGTACCACCAGGTACTTTGGTGAAGGACGAAGAAAGTGGCGTTGTTTTAGCTGATTTAACCCAACATGGTCAAAGAATTCTAGTGGCTAAGGGTGGACGTGGCGGTCGTGGTAATGCACGCTTCATGACCAATAAGAACAAGGCACCAAGAGTTGTGGAAAACGGAGAGCCTGGTGAAGAAAAATGGATTGAACTAGAGCTTAAACTACTGGCGGATGTCGGTCTAGCAGGTTACCCTAATGCAGGGAAGTCGACCCTTATTTCATCCATATCCGGTGCAAAGCCAAAAATAGCAGATTATCCATTTACAACGCTGACCCCCAACCTAGGTGTGATAGAATTAGGGGAACAAAGTTTTGTTATGGCTGACATTCCGGGACTCATACAAGGTGCGCACCTAGGAGCAGGTCTGGGCCATGATTTTCTAAAACATCTTGAGCGAACCAGATTGATTGTTCACGTTGTAGATGTGGGTACCGAAGTAGAGGGCTTAATCCGTGATCCATATGAAGAATGGGTGCAGATTAATGATGAACTAAGAAAATATAGTGAGAACTTTTTGGGTAAGTATCACGTCGTGGTGGCTAGCAAGATGGATCTGCCTGGGGCTGAGGATAGACTAGAAATATTCCGCAATAAGCTACCAAATGAGGTTGAGGTATTCCCGATTTCCGCTGTAACGAAACAAGGAACAAAAGAACTTTGTTATCGACTAGCAGAATTGCTAGAAGAAATAGAAGAACCGATTTTGCAAGAGCTAACCGATTACAAGTTGACTGTTGCCAAAGAAGATGAAAAATTCCAGATCCACCGTGATAGTGCAGGAACCTATGTTGTGGAGGGTAAGGAAATTACTAAGAAATTCATCATGAACCGGATGGATAGTGACGAAGCTCTGATGCATTTCCATAGAATTCTAGTTGCTATGGGTGTTATTAAAGCACTGAAAAAGAAAGGCATTCAGCCTGGAGATACAGTAAGAATCATGGATATGGAATTCGATTTTGTCGAATAGGAGGTAATATGTTAACAGGAAAACAAAAAAGATATTTGCGTTCTCAGGGAAGCCTACTAAAACCAACAGTTTCAATTGGAAAAGAAGGTTTAACACAACAGGTGATTAGTGAATGCAATCGGCAGCTTATCGCAAATGAGCTAGTGAAGGTACGCGTACAAAAGAATTATTTTGGTGAAATTAAAGAGGCAGCAGCTGAATTGGAAAAACAGACAGGTAGTTTTTTGGCAGGTGCTGCTGGACGAAATTTCCTTCTCTATTTAGAAAACAAAGACAAGAAGCTTTACGACTTACCATAAGAGGTGTGAAATGACTAGAAGTGAGCAATGTCAAAGGGTAGAGCGTGTGGTGGTCAAGGTAGGAACTTCGACGCTGACTCATCCGACCGGGGAGATGAACTTGTTTCGATTGGAAACACTGGTTCGCGAACTGGCTGATTTGAAAAACCGTGGTGTGGAAGTAATACTGGTGACATCTGGAGCTGTGGGAGCTGGTATAGGCAAGCTTGGTGGTGCCAAGCCATCTACTATGCCAGAAAAGCAGGCCATGGCAGCAATTGGCCAAGGCGCCCTACTACACATGTATGAGAAATTTTTTGCAGAATATGGAAAAACTGTAGGACAAATTCTTTTGACCAAAGAAGACTTAGCAGATCGAGGAAGGTATTTAAATGCCCGGAATACTCTTTTTGCTTTGTTGTCGTATGGGGCCATTCCTATCATTAATGAGAATGATACCGTTACAGTGGATGAGATTAAGTTCGGAGATAACGATACCTTGGCGGCCTTGGTTGCAACCTTAATTGATGCAGACCTTCTGATTTTATTATCAGATATAGAAGGACTATATTCCGAAAATCCTAAAAAGAATCCTGCTGCTACCTTGATTAAGGAAGTTACTGAAATTGATGAAGGTATTTTTTCCTTAGCAGACGGCGCTGGTTCAGAATTTGCAAGTGGTGGCATGCAAACCAAAATTAGTGCGGCTAAAATAGCCACACTTGCGGGAATACCTATGATTATTGCTAGTGGAGAACATACTGGTGAGATCAAACGTATTTTGGATGGCGAGGAATGTGGTACATTTTTCAGAAGTAGCCACTTGAAGGTTAAGACGCGTAAGTGTTGGTTGGCATGGAGCGCCATGGCCAAAGGGATTATTTTTGTGGATGAAGGTGCTTTTAATGCCATTTCAAAATCAGGAAAAAGCTTACTTCCCATTGGGATAACTGCAGTTTCGGGTAGATTTGATGTTGGAAGTGTAGTATCACTCAAGAACCATCTGGGCAAAGAATTTGCGAAGGGGATTGTCAATTATTCTTCTATGGATTTAGAAAAGATAAAAGGCAAACGTACCTACGAAATAAAAAACATACTAGGTGATAAGGATTATGATGCCGTGGTACATAGAGATAATCTATCACTAAACTAGGAGGATAGTCATGCTAAAAGAAGAAATCTACGCACAAGGGAAACAAGCCAAACAGGCAGCTAGAATTTTGGCTGGACTCTCAGTTACTAAGAAAGATCAGGCATTGCTGGCGATGGCGGATGCATTGATTGTCAACCAAGATAGAATTATTACTGAAAATCAGAAGGACCTAGATGCTGGTGATAAAAGTGGCCTTAGTAAGGCTTTAATGGATCGTTTGATGCTAAGCCCGGCCCGCATAGAAGCCATGGCAGAAGGACTAAGAAAACTGGTCATGTTGGATGATCCAGTGGGAAAAACGGAGATGATGTTCAAACGGCCCAATGGACTCGAGATTGGAAAGATTCGTGTTCCTTTAGGTACGGTCGGTATGATTTATGAAGCAAGACCCAATGTTACTGTAGATGCGGCAGGATTGTGTATTAAAAGCGGAAATGCGGTTATACTGCGAGGTGGTTCTACAGCCTTTCATTCAAATGTCGTTTTGAGTAATATCATTGCAACTGCTGCCGTGAATGCTGGCCTGCCGGAAAATTCGATTCAACTGATTCAGACAATAGACCGTGAAGCGGTGAATATCCTTTGCACCATGAATGAATATCTGGATGTGCTAATTCCAAGGGGTGGTGCTGGTTTAATTCAAAATATTGTGAATAATTCAACAGTACCAGTCATTGAAACGGGTACAGGCATTTGCCATGCCTATGTTGATGCAGAAGCAGACCTGCAGATGGCAGTAGATATAGTGAATAATGGCAAAAGCCAACGACCTGGTGTTTGCAATGCATTGGAAACTGTTTTGGTTCATAAAGATGTAGCAGAGCAATTTTATCCAATGCTGGAAAAGGCTTTTAAGGAAAATAATGTTTTAATTCGAGCCTGCAAAGAATCCCAAAAATATTTAAAAAATAGCGAAGTTGCTACCGAAGAAGACTATGCAACTGAGTATCTAGATTACATTATTACCGCAAAGGTAGTTAATGACCTTGATGAAGCGATGGATCATATTACCCAATACGGGACACACCATTCAGATGTGATTATTACTAAATCTTACGACCAAGCGAGGCGATTTCTGGCTGGAATCGATTCTGCAGCGGTGTATGTCAATGCCAGCACCCGTTTTACAGACGGGGAAATGTTTGGATTTGGAGCTGAAATTGGCATCAGTACACAAAAATTGCATGCTCGCGGACCGATGGGCCTAAATGAACTAACCACTTATAAGTATGTTATCTATGGGAACGGTCAGATACGGGGATAGTTATGGACAATGAGAAGCTACAACGCATCGGCATTATGGGTGGAACGTTTGATCCAATACACTTTGGACACTTGGTGCTTGCTGAAACGGTGCGTGAAACGATGAAATTGGATAAAATCCTATTTATACCAACGGGAGATCCACCACACAAGAAAGACCAGAATGTTACGTCTGCTAAACAACGTCTTGAGATGGTTGAACTAGCGATTAGTGATAACCCAGACTTCTATTGTTCAAATATGGAAGTAGACCGAGAAGGTTTCAGCTATACGGTAGATACCTTGGAACGCTTACGTGAAACTTGTGGGGAAAACTGTAAGCTATTCTTTATAACAGGAGCAGATGCTATTATTGAAATCTTATCTTGGAAGAATGTGGAACGCATTTCTAATTTATGCACATTTGTTGCAGCGGCTAGGCCAGGTACCGGGAGAAAAAAACTGTCTGATTTTTTAGAAGATCTTCCTGGATATCTACAGAACAAGATACATGTAACCCAAGTACCAGCTCTTCAAATATCTTCAACTGATATTCGTAAAAAGGTGGCTTCCGGTTTAACGATACGCTACCTACTCCCTGCTGCGGTGGAACAATATATAAAGGATAATAGGTTATACATTCAAGGAAACCATCATGAATAATTTAGGCAAAGAACTAGACCATATGTTACAATCTAAACTTAGTTCTGCCCGCTATAAGCATACAAAAGGGGTAGCTACTACATCTGCCAAAATGGCTAAACTATTTGGAATTGATCAGGAGGCAGCTTATTTAGCTGGAATATATCATGATGCTATGCGGGAAGAAAGTGAAGATACGCTTCTTGCAATGGCAAAACGTTACCTAATTGAAATAGGAAAAATGGAAAAGGAATATCCTGTACTATTGCATGGTCCCGTTGCAGCGAAATCTTTGGAAAATGAATACGGTGTTACGGATAAAAATATATTGGAAGCCATTACTTGGCATACTACTGGTACGGCCAATATGTGTGATTTATCCAAGATTGTATATCTTGCAGATATGATCGAACCTACTAGAGTATATCCTGGGGTGGAAGGCCTGCGAGAATTAGCATATAATGATTTAGAAAAAGCCTTTTATGCTTGTGTGAAACATAGTATATTGCACGTCATCAATCAGAATAAGAAAATGCATGAGAATACGGTGGCTTGTTGGAATGATTTTATTGAATTAGGAGGACCCATTGGAATCAAAGGAAAAAGCTAAGAAAATTGCATCATTATTGGATAATAAGTTGGCATCAAATATTGTGGTGCTAGATATGGAAGGCGTTTCCCCATTGGCAGATTATTTTATCCTTGCAACTGGGAAGAGTACAAGACAGAATAAGGCATTACAAGGATACGTTGAAGAGGATATGACGAAAGAAGGTATGGAACCTTTACAAATTGAAGGCCATACTAGTGGAGATTGGATTTTACTTGATTATGGGGATGTAATTATACATCTATTTACAGAAGAGCAGCGCAGCTACTATGATCTAGAAAGATTATGGAAAGATGCAATTAAGATTGAATTGTCATAAAGAAATTTAAGGAACGGAGTGAATAACAGTGCAAGAACGCTATAATTTTGATGAGATTGAAAGCAAATGGCAGGAGATATGGGAGTCTGAAGGACAGTATACAGCGACAGAAGATGCTGATAAAGAAAAGTACTATGTGTTGGAGATGTTTCCCTATCCCTCCGGAAATTTGCACATGGGTCATGTGCGCAACTATTCCATCGGTGATGTGGTGGCTCGTTACAAGAAGATGGCAGGTTACAATGTACTGCACCCCATGGGCTGGGATTCATTCGGTTTACCTGCAGAAAACGCAGCTATTCAAAGAGGCATTCACCCAGCAAAATGGACACTTGCCAATATTGAAAATATGCGTAATCAGTTAAAAAGTTTGGGATTGGCTTATGATTGGGATCGTGAAGTAGCGACTTGTTTGCCAGATTACTACAAGGAAACACAGCGCATCTTTATTGAGTTCTATAAAAAAGGGCTTGTTTACAAGAAAAAAGCTGCTGTAAACTGGTGTCCAAGCTGTGCGACTGTACTTGCGAATGAGCAGGTAGTGGACGGACGTTGCGAACGATGTGAATCGCTTGTGGAAAAGAAAGCACTTTCGCAGTGGTTCTTCAAAATAACCGATTATGCAGATCGTTTGTTGGACGATTTAGAACTCTTACCTGGCTGGCCAGAAAAAGTCAAAACGATGCAGAAAAACTGGATTGGGCGTAGTGAAGGAGCTGAGGTGGTATTTTATAGTGAGTCTGGCCTTGAAATGCCAGTCTTCACCACCAGACCCGACACCCTTTTTGGTGTGACCTATATGGTAATAGCACCGGAACATCCCATGGTTCCCGATTTAACAAGCGAAGAACAAAGGGAGGAAGTGGAGGCGTTCGTCCGCAAAATTTCCTTGCAGAGCACCATCGATCGTGTCGCTACTGATACCGAAAAGATGGGTGTTTTTACCGGCTCCTATGCCATTAATCCCTTAACAAATGAGAAAGTACCGATCTATCTAGCCAACTATGTCTTGATGGACTATGGTACTGGTATTGTCATGGCGGTACCAGCTCATGACCAAAGAGACTTTGAATTTGCAAGAAAATATGATATCGAGGTTAAAGTTGTTATCCAGCCTGAAGGGGAGACCATTGACGGTGCAACCATGAAGGAAAGTTTTCCAGCTGTAGGCTATATGGTCAATTCCGATAGGTTCAATGGCATGAAATCTGATGAGGCTTTAGGTGAGATTATTGCTTACCTGAAGGAAAAAGAGCTGGGAGAACCCATGGTTAATTTCCGATTGCGCGACTGGTTAATATCCAGGCAGCGGTATTGGGGTTGTCCTATTCCATTTGTCACTTGTCCAACTTGTGGAACGGTACCAGTCGATGAGAGTTCCTTGCCTGTCTTATTGCCGACCGATGTAGAGTTTAAATCTGGTGGAGACTCACCACTTGCCACATCGGAAACCTTTAAGGAAACAATTTGTCCCAAATGTGGTGGAAAAGCGGTACGTGAAATTGATACGATGGATACCTTTGTGGATTCTTCATGGTACTTTTTGCGCTATACTGATCCGAAAAACCAAGACCGTCCTTGGGATAAGGAAAAATCAGATTACTGGATGAATGTGGATCAATATATTGGTGGTGTAGAACATGCGATACTACATCTTATGTATGCCCGATTCTTTAACAAGGTATTTTACGACATGGGATGGACGAAAGAGAATGAGCCATTCAAAAATTTATTGACACAGGGTATGGTGTTGATGGATGGCACTAAAATGTCTAAGTCCAAAGGCAATGTGGTTAGCCCGGAAGAAATCATTGAAAAGTATGGAGCAGATACTGCAAGATTGTTTATCCTATTTGCAGCTCCACCAGAACGTGACTTGGAATGGAACGACAAAGGTGTGGAAGGTTGCTATCGCTTCTTAAATCGTGCATGGAGACTCTTCTATCAATTGCATGACGATTTTGCGAACGTAGAGCCTAAGGATGAAGCAGTAACATCAGAAGAAAAGAAACTTCGTGCATTGCTCCACAGCACTATTAAAAAGGTGACTTCCGATGCAGGTGGACGATTTAATTTCAATACGGCAGTTAGTGCTCTAATGGAATTGGTGAATGGTCTCTACCATTACATTGAGCAAACAGAAAAATCGGACTTGAATAAACCTCTTTTGGTCTATTCCTTAACACAACTGAATCTTATGCTTGCACCATTCACACCACATTTCTCAGAAGAAATTTGGCATTTGATGGGGCATGACGGATCTGTGCACAGTCAAGCATGGCCGAGCTATGATGAGTCAGGTATGATACTTGATGAAATAGAAATCCCTATTCAAATAAATGGAAAATTAAGAGACAAGGTCATAGTATCTAGAAATATCAAGGAAGAAGCTTTGAAGGAACTCGTCTTAGAGCGAAGACTGGTAAAAGTAAACACCGAGGGCAAAGAGATTAAGAAGTTTATCAATATTAAGGGAAAACTGATTAATATTGTGGTCAAGTAAACTAATATATTCGTGAGCGCTTATGCGCTCACGATTAAGTACATATAATGGTGTAGTGCGGCCGGGCAAGGTTGCTTATTCTAGTAGGTGAGAGTCCTATTCAGGTAATGTCTAGCCAACAGCCTGGTAGTGAGATCTTGGAGATATATCGGTAACGATATGTTTTAAGCGTAGATCCGCAAGGTGACAGGCCGAAAGCGATAGTTGAAGTGATTGAGCTCCGAAATTATAGTAGTTGGGATAGGCAGATGCGCTTACACACGCAGAATGCAAAACTGGCAGACACGCTAAGGTGAGTCTCTGTCAGCGCCCCGGAGTCTTAGAACTTGGCATGTCATACGATTCGAATAAGTGGCAACCCGGGAGACCCTGATTCCTCCAGGAAACTGGTATATCCTACAAGTGATAATCAAGCAAGGAAGATAAATGGGAGTCAGGGAGTCGGATGATTGCATAGTACCAATGAAGCAGGGTAATTCCCGTGGAGGAAAGGCAATCACATCAGAAGGCTCTTGTAGAGGAAACAATAATCACACACAGAGGTGAATAAATATTGGAAACAAAACTTACAAGAATAGCCTGTATTGCAAAAGCAAAGCCCAAAGAACGCTTTACTAGTCTAGTACACCTGATTGATGAAGAACTGTTAAAACAGTGCCATCAGGAACTTAATGGTAAGAAGAGTGTTGGTGTCGATGAAGTTACCAAAGAGAAATATCAACAGAATTTGGAAGATAACATCAGAGTGTTGCATCAAAAACTACGTCAGATGAGCTACAAACCCCAGGAAGTAAAACGAGTTTATATTCCCAAAGCGGGAAGTCATAAGAAGCGAGCACTGGGTATACCAACCCATGAGGATAAAATTGTTCAGTTGGCGGTCAATAAGATTTTGACAGTTATCTATGAACAGGATTTCTTAGATTTCTCCTATGGGTTTCGTCCAGGCAAGAATTGTCATGACGCAATACGGGGACTCAATACCATCTTGGTTACTAAGAAGACCAACTGGGTAGTGGATGCAGATATTCGAGGATTCTTTGACAATGTTGACCATCAATGGATGAGGAAAGCTTTGGAAGTAAGAATTGCGGATAAACAACTCATTAGACTTATCATGCGCATGCTGAAAAGCGGCATCATGGAGCAGGGCGTAAGACAAAGTACTTTGGTTGGCACCCCGCAAGGCGGGGTTATTTCACCACTATTAGCGAATATTTATCTTCATTACATCTTGGATTTGTGGTTTGAGAAAAGTATCAAGAAGCATAATAGAGGTGAAACGGAGATGGTTCGGTACGCAGATGACTTTGTGTGTTGTTTTCAATATGAAAATGAAGCGAAGCAATTCTATCAGCAACTACAAGAAAGATTGAGAAAATTCGGTCTTGAGGTAGCGCATAATAAAACGAGCATCATCGAGTTTGGTAGATATGCCCATGCAAACAGACAAAAGAAAGGATTAGGTAAGCCTGCTACATTCAATTTTCTAGGGTTTACCCATTACTGTGGTAGAAGTCGTAACGGTAAGTTCCGAGTAAAACGTAAAACAGAGAAGAAAAAGTTCTGGGGAGCTATTGCAAGAATGAAGGATTGGCTTAAGCAGCATCGAAACTTGCCAATTCGTGATATCTTGCAAGGCGTCAGGATAAGACTCTTAGGACACTACCGTTATTATGGCATCACAGACAACAGTCCAATGCTTTCGAAATATCAGTATTGGGTTACATGGCTCATGTTTAAGTGGATTAATCGGCGAAGTCAACGCAACAGTTATACGTGGGAGAATTTTGAAATGTTTTTAAGAACAAATCCTTTGCCAGGACCGAAGGTATACATCAGTATCATTTAATAGCTTTTGCAAACAAGGTCAATCTTATGATGAGGAGCCGTGTGCGTAAATAGCGCAAGCACGGTTCTGGGAGGGGTGTAGGTTCAACTGAGTTATCAGGAGGCCTGCATCTACTCGACAAAACAAAATGAGCCAAAAACTCACAACTCGGTTACAATAAATGTGCTAGCAAATACTAAACCGAGGAGTGTGAATCATGGCTCAGTACAATATTACCCTAACCGAAGAACTCTTGCACGGTCTTTTCGTCTCAGATGGAAAAGATGAAGCTTTTTCTAACCTATTGGAAGAGATATTCAACCAAGTATTGGTTGCTCAATCTAATGACCAAATTGGTGCTGCCCCATACGAACGCACCGACGAAAGGAAGGCTTACCGTAACGGATACAGGGACCGACAGTTGACCACCAGGGTGGGAACACTGACGCTGCACGTCCCAAGACATCGTAACGGCGACTTCAGCACTGAACTTTTTGAGCGTTACCAACGCAGCGAGCAAGCCCTGCTTCTGGCCATGATGCAAATGGTCGTGAGCGGTGTATCCTCCAGGAAGGTGGAAGACATCACCTATGAACTCTGTGGCAGGAAGTTCTCCAAGTCTATGGTTTCTAAACTGTGCGAAAAGTTGGATCCCATCGTAAAGAATTTTCAGAACCGTCCGCTCGAAAAGCATTATCCCTTCCTGGTGGTGGATGCCCTTTACCTCAAGGTACGCGAAGATAACCGAGTCCGTTCCAAAGGACTACTTGTAGCTGTGGCTGTTAACCAAGAAGGTTACCGTGAAATCATCGGTTTCAGGGTGGCAGACACAGAGTCCGAAACAAGCTGGAGAGAGTTCTTCTCATCCTTGAAGGACCGAGGTCTTAAAGATGTACATCTGGTCACTTCGGACAGCCACAGAGGACTTGTGAACGCCATCAGGAAACATTTCCAGGGCGCTACCTGGCAGAGATGCCAAACACACTTTTCAAGGAACGTGCTGGACTTGACACCAAAGTCACTGCAGCCAGAACTGAAAGAACATCTACGTAGGCTCTATGAAGCTGTTGATCTAGAAAGTGCCACCAAAGTTCGTGATGAGATTATAGACAAGTACGAAACCAAAGCATCACGTGCAATGAATCTTCTAGATGAAGCCTTTGCCGATGTCACAGCTGTTCTCAGCGTTCCCTTAAAATACAGGAAACGGCTCCGAACCAGCAACGGCATTGAGCGACTAAACCAGGAGATTCGCCGTAGAGAGCGAGTCATACGGATCTTCCCGAATGAGGCTTCGGTTATCCGTCTCATTGGCGCCCTACTCATGGAACAGGACGAGAAATGGCAGACTGGCCGCAAGTATTTTGAGATGGATCTTTACTACCAGACGTTTTCTGAATCTAAGAATTCTGCAAAGGCTGCTGCAGTCGCCTAATCTAAACTACCGAGGAATTTACACACAAATGTGGACTTGACTGCGCTCACTTTTTTTTGGTTAAAATTGCGATTAGTATTCGAACCAACTAGGATTTTTCTTTTCGTTTATGAATCTATGACAGAAAGGAGAAATTCATATGTTATCACAGCTTGATTGGAAGGTGAAGAAAGTCGTAGTCGTCGTTGTAGGTATTACCCTGCTAGGTCTAGGCTCACTGAGTGTGAAACTTGTGAAGGGGAGTGAACAAGCCATTGTCTATGAAGGTGAGACAGAAAGTGGATCAATTGCTTATAGCGAGGGTATTGAAAAAGAAGAAGTCCTACTGGCGGTACATGTTGGAGGAGAAGTATCAATTCCTGGTGTTTACTATTTGGCCGAGGGCAGTCGGGTAGATGATGCCATCAAATTGGCGGAACCCTTAGACACAGCATACTTGGATGGATTGAATTTGGCTATGTATGTAACAGATGGACAAAAGATTTTTGTTCCCACTAGGGGAAACCAACACTTAGATGGTAGGGTTAATCTAAACACAGCAAGCCAAGGAGAATTGGAGACACTTCCTGGCATTGGTGAGGTTACTGCCCGAAAGATAATTCGATACCGTGAAGATGTGAGTCCATTTTATGCGATAGAAGACTTGTTGCGAATCGATGGATTTGGTGAAGGTAAATTGGCAGAATTGAAAGATTTGGTCTGTGTCTACTGATGTCACTTTTTGAGATCGTATTTTTTTCAATGTTGATTGGCATTGGGGCAGCATTAAAATATGGAATTCGCATGCCAGTCGTATTATTAATCCTAGTGCTAACAATAGGTTTGAGTGTACTATTAACAACATATAAAAAATGGGATACAAACGAAAAAGGATTCAACAAAAAATGTATCGGCTTGCTCTTTGTACTATTGGTAAGCATGATTGTTGCTTTGGTTTCAGGAAAATATGCAGAGTACTATAGCAATAATAGAATGAGCCAATTATCTAAGATAGCTAAAGAAGAGTATATATTGCTGTATTTAACCCAACCTATGCAAGAAAAAACTAGAAATAGTTTTCAAGGGAGTTCGCAATACTATAGTGGTATCTTTAAAACCGAAGATTGTGAGCATAACTTCAAGGTATCGCTTAATTTGCCTGAATCATTGAATTTAGGACAACAGATTGCCGTTGATCCTCAAAAACTGGAAATACCTGAACCTAGCGCGGGTGCAGGACAAATTGACTTTAGGGGCTATAATTTTAGTAAACATATTTTGCTCCAAGGAAATCTGGCTCAAAACGAGTACCTAAGGGTAGAACAGGTTAAAAAGCCACTAGCCATCCGAATCGAACAACATAAACAACGTTTTTACAGAAAGCTAGATTCATATTTTGGTGAGCAAGCAGGATTATTGAAGGGGATGGTATTTGGCGATACTGAAAATATCACGGATGAGGATTTAGCACTACTGACCTCGTTAGGCTTAAGACATTTGTTTGCAGTATCCGGGTTTCACGTTGGCATATACTATTGCCTACTTCTGATGCTCTGTGCACTCATAGGCTGTAAAGGTTGGCCTAGAACAATAGTAATTACGACAGGCTTGGTGTATTTTTGTCTACTAACGGGTTATAGTGCTTCAACTTTGCGGGCAAGCCTAGTTCTTTTTATATACCTTGCTATGGAAAATTTGGAATGGGAGAAACGCTTTGCGACTTCTCTAGCCATGGCGGGCATGGTACTATTAGTATGGAATCCATATCTGATATATAGTGTGGGTTACAAGTTATCCTTTGCTGCCGCCTTTGGCATTCAGTATCTGTATCCATTTTTTAAGAAGATGTTTGGGATGAGAATACTGGGGGTCGGATTAAGTGCATGGCTCGGCTCTTTACCATTTCAATCTGTTTTTTATGGTGTTTCTTGGATCGGAATCATATTCACACCAGTTTTTTCACTGTTTTTAAGCCTATTTCTACCATGTGTTTTTTGTGCCTATATATTGGACTTTTGTTTCTTAGCAAATGTAATTCTAATTGGTCTAAAACCAGTCTTGAAGTTGCTTGGATTTCTACTTCATGTCTTTGAACACGTAGATATTCTTTCTTGGTTTTTGGAAAATACAATTCTTTGCTTTCCGTTAACATCCTTACCCAGAATGGTCTTCTATTATGCTTGCTTGGCTATTTTATTATGGCTGGGCACACAGATGCTAGAAAAGTATACGAGAAAAAAACAAATACTCACTAGCTGCATTATCCTTTTACTGGTTCTTTTTTTGAGCCTTCCGGTACCGGCAAGAGGCTTGGAAATTGTGTTTATCAATGTAGGACAAGGTGATGCTTCTTTGATACGGTACCGAAATTTCAGTATGCTGGTGGATACTGGAACAAGACAAGCTGGTCAATATGCTGTTGTTCCCTTTTTAAGGAGTAAAAAGTTAGAACATATAAATCTATTAGTACTGACGCATCCAGATCAAGATCACATTGGTGGTGCACTTAGGCTTCTAGATAGTGTTGAAGTGGATTATGTTGCTTTTAGTTTTGCTTCTAAAAATGAACTTATGTTAGATGAGACGGAGCTGTTAGAGAAACTAGAAGAGAAGCGCATTCCCTACGGTTACCATGCAAGTGGCGACAGGTGGAGAATTAAGGAGCTGTTGATTCAAACTATTTCACCAAATAGAAAAAGTTGTCAAAAGGAATTGGGGTCTAATGAAGGGTCTTTGGTATTAGCCGTTCGGTTTGAAAATATGTATATTCAAATGACAGGAGATATGGAAGGCACTATGCTTGAAAATTTGCTGGAACCAATTCAAGATGAAAATATATTTCTTATGAAAGCACCGCATCATGGTTCGAGAGGATCATTCGATGAAACGATTTTTAATCAGTTAGATGTGGATTTGGTTGTCGTTTCCTGTGGGAAAAACAATCGATATGGTCATCCACATAAAGAAGTAATAGAGTATTGGCAGCAACGAGCAGTACCAGTTTACCGAACGGATGAGCAAGGTGAACTTTTCTTTCGCTATGTTGATAATGCATTATTCTTAGAAAACTGATTTGTATGTGGTAAACTATTCAGAGAATGAAGATGAGGTAATGAAATGGATAAAATTGAAGATTGGTTGAGTAAAAATGGTTCTAAGCCGTTATATGTTATTGCAGGTGAAAATGGATTTTTACGTAATGAAAATGAACGCGAGCTTTTAGACTGTATCCGGTTAGACCGGGAAGTAGAAAAGTTGGCTGAGAATGAACCGTTAGAGGTCTTGGTTGAAAGTGCTAATATGCTTTCTCTTTTTGGCACCGGAAAGGTAATAATACAGCGTAATCCAGTTTGGCTGAAGAAAGCGGAAGAATTGGATGAATTAATGCAGTGGGTTGAGAATCCCGTACCCGGTATAACGGTCGTAATCGTTTGGGAATTTAAAGCTGATAAACGAAAGAAATCTTTCAAGTGGTTTACAAAAAAGGGAAGCATGATTTTTTGTGATAATTTGAAACCATGGGAGTTACCTGCTTGGATAAAAAAACGGTTTGCTATTCGAAAAAAACGCATAGATCCAACAGCGGCAGAAGCTCTTTTGGCTTTAGTAGGAGATTCTCAGGCACTTCTTGATAATGAGATTGAAAAGATTTGTCTTTATGCTGGAACCCAAAAGGATATCCCCTTGTCTATGGTAGAAGAACTATCTTCTGCAAGTGCAGAAGCAGGCATCTTTGATTTTATAGATACTTTATGCGCCAAACAAGGAGTAGCATGTCTAAATAAGTTGGATAATCTATTGAAAATGAAAGAACCTGAAGTAAAAATCAATTTCATGATTGCTAGGCAATTCCGCATTCTCTTACAAGGAAAGCAACTAAAAAGAAGTGGTGTGCTACGTCAAGATATTGCGTCAAAAATGAAAGTGAACCCATACGTTTGGAAAAAGGCGGAGCCCTTTGTGGATCGTTATTCAGAATCTATTTTAGAAGAGTACTTTTTTAAATCCCAAAAGCTAGATTGGGATATGAAAAGTGGAAAAGGCGAGCCTAGGGTTTTACTAGAACAACTGATTTTAGATTTTTGCTCTAACGAATCCTAATTCAGCTAGAGGGTTAGAACAATTGCGAAAAAGACGTGATTTGCAGCCCAAATCGTAGGAAAATATGACCAGTGTTATAGGGTATTATATGGTATTTCTAAAGCTGATGTAATATCAGCTTTTTTTGTTTTTCTTGACAATATTAAACAGCTATAATTGCTATACAGTTAGTGTCAAGTTAAGTGCGCAATTTCATCAGTATTGAATTAGGCATTGTGCCGGTCAAGCTGCTTGTTGTCGTTCGGAAGCAGTCAGCTCAAGAGTTTCTGGTTTAACATAAGAGCGGCCAGTAGACCAGTCCTCACTGTACTCAATAAGGTAACTGGTAACTAGACGGACATAGGAATCAGTGGTAGGAAAAACACCTACAACACCGGAGCGACGTCGGATCTCTCGGTTGAGTCTCTCAATCATGTTTGTAGATGAAATCTTTCGAGAGTCAATGCGAGGGAATTCGTAGAATCTAATTGAGTCTTCAAGCCCTTCTTCCAGTGTTTTAATCGCTTTAGGAAATCGGGATTCGTACTCGTCCATAACCAGGTTCGCATAAGACCGTGCAGCTTGTTCATCCGGCTGAAGCCATATGTTTTTAAGTTTCGCAGCAAAGGATTTCTTTTCCTTTGCTGGTATATATGCCAAGATGTTTCTCATAAAGTGAACCTTGCATCGCTGCCAGGTGGTACCGATGAACGATTCTTTTACAGAAGCTACAAGCCCTTTGTGAGCATCACTGACAACCAACCAGACCTTCTCCAGACCACGTTCCTTCAGAGAGTCAAACATGTGATTGTAGCTGGCCTTGGACTCTTCATACATGGGTTCAACAGCCAGAATATCCCTGGTACCATCGGTTCTAAGACCACAAACAACATGGACTGCCATATTGGCAACATGCCCATCAACGCGAATTTTTTCGTAAAGGGCATCAACCCAAAGTACGGGATATTCCTTATCCAGTTCTCGGTTCAGAAATGCATCTACCTGAGACTGTAATTCCTTGGTGATGTTACTGACCTGGCTCCTTGAAATAGATTCAATACCCAGGCTCTTGGCAAGCTTCTCGATTTTTCTAGTGGAAACTCCGTTGATGAATGCCTCTTGTATAACATTGATCAGAGCCACTTCGGATCGTTTCCGTTCAGTCACGAAGAAGGGGATATAGCCTCCCTTACGTGGTTTGGGTACCATCAAGTACATGCTGCCCATTCTGGTGTCAAAACGTCTTGGGCGGTATCCTGCGCGATACTTTTTACGAGTCTCGGTGCGCTCAGATTTGCCAGCACCGATTTCTTCTGCAAACTCAACTTGCATGAGTTGATCGCAAAGCCAAGTAAGCATCGCGAGCATAGGATCTTCAGTAGTCATGAATTTGAGTAGCATTTTTTCGAAGGGTAGATTAGAATTAAGATGAGTCATCAGTCGATCTCCTTTTCGGATAGTTTCGTCACTTACCTAATTCGGAGTTTACTGATGGCTTTCCTTTTTATTAATCACTTTTGCGCATTTAATTGTATACGATCGCTATACAGGTATAGAGAAAGTAAAAAAAGGGGCGATAATAAGTGAGTATCAGCATCTATGAAGATTGCTATTTATTTCACAAGATGATAGAATAATATATGAAAAATTTCACAATCAGGCAAAGCCAAAACAAATGGGTCTGTGATAGAAGAATGACCTATACCTAATATTATTATTTTTGATTTCAATATACTTGTATGTTAATAAATTATTGGGAGGAAATGTAAAATATGGCGATTAAACGTGGATTTGACTTATTGTCACCTTGTGAAATAACCCAAATGGCAGCTTCTGTGGGCGTAAGTAAGGGTAAGGAAAAAGGCATAGTTCTGTTGGTCTTGGGGATTATGGCGGGAATATTCATTGGTTTGGCATCCGAGTTTAACATTATTGCGACTTTTGATACTGGTCTCAATGATAGCTTGACAAAACTACTTGGTGGTCTTGTTTTTTCACTAGGACTGATTTTAGTGCTAATAGCAGGTGCGGAACTTTTTACTGGAAATACCCTGTTAATCATTTCTTTTTTAAGTAGAAAAATTAGTCTAAAGGAGCTTTTGCGTAACTGGGGCATAGTATATTTAGGAAATTTCCTTGGTTCGTTAATCTTGGTAGCCCTAATCGTTTATGCGCGTCCTTGGATTGGAGGAAAGGAACAATTTGCTTACCATGCGATTAATATTGCAGCTTCAAAAGTGAACCTTGACTTTTCTACGATATTTGTGAGAGGCATTTTGGCTAATATGTTAGTAGTACTAGCCGTTTGGCTGAGTTTCAGCGGTCGAACTTTGATTGATAAAGTTGTTGCTGTGATTTTTCCCATCACAGCTTTTGTGGCTTCTGGATTTGAACACTGTATAGCCAATATGTTTTATATTCCGTTCGGAATTGTACTAAAAAATTCACCCCAAATAATTACCAAGTATAGCGTGCTATACCCGGAGGTTGATCTGACCAATCTGCATGCATTAGGCTTCGTAAGGTTTAATCTAATCGCTTCTACATTGGGAAATATTGTTGGCGGTGTGTGCTTTGTCGGAGCTTTATACTGGTATGTGCATATAGTGTGCCCCAGAACGAATGGAAAGAGCAAAGTGAATAGTTGATATTTCTGGCTAAATCTTGATTTGAACTAGTCCCGTTATGAAGATGAGGTAGATTTATCTGGTATTTTGTATAGATAATAAACCAGGAATAAAGATTTTCTTTCAGTACTATGCTACCCAACGGATTAAACCTGATGTATAATAAAAATAATAGAAGAGGCACTTCCGGAAAAAGGGTGTGATTCCCTTACAGTCCTAGCTACCGTTATAGTCGGAAAACGCAAGTTGCTCATATTTATCTCTAGGGTTAGACTTCGGGCTACCCTAGGTGGCCTTTTTATTTTGGCTAATCGGTTAAATAAGCTTTGTTGCGGTTGATGTTTTATGCATTTCTTCTTGAGATAGATAGGCAAAGAGTTCTGAGCATAATGGCGTATACAATAAAATGACACAGGTAATTTCTAATCTGGATTGGTAAGTATTAGGAGGTGTAGTATGGAAGCGAAAGAAGTAGCTTTTGCAGCATTATTTGCTTCTTTGTTTACTTTGGGTGATTTTATATCTGTTTATAACTTCCAAGTTGTAACCGCATTTATGGTAGTTTGCTTTGTATATTGTGGGTATAGGGTACTTTTGTCAGCCACTTTAATATATAGCCTAATCGATGTTATCTTTGGTTTGGGCATGTATTGGACGTTGGTTCTGAATTGGGAAGTAGCAGCGTTGAGTGTTATTTTGGTCCTACACTACAGACCCAAATCGTATGGATTAGCAGCTGGCTTAGCCTTTCTAACGTTCAGCTTAGTAGATGCTGTGGTAGCATCGTTGATTTTAAGAGTATCACTATGGGCCTATTTAATTGCAGGTAGTTTTTTCGTAGTACGTGGTGTGGTGTCTGGCCTAATCATTGGTACTTTACTCGTGAAAATTCTAGAGAGAAGGACGAATCTACATGAAGCATATAGGAAAATTAGCTAAAGTATTGCTTGTTGTTGCACTTTCTGTAACGATGGTAGCTTGTGCAAAAGAAGCCCCTGCCCAAGCAGAAAAAAGTATTAGTATTGAGATTAGAAATTTACAGGGTGAGGAGCTTGCCTTGGTTGAATGTAAGACGCAAGCGGAAGTATTATCGGACGTTCTAATTGAGCAAGACCTGTTTGAATACGAAGTTACGGGACTAGGCAAATTTATCACAGCTATGAATGGACTTGAAGCAGATCCCGCATCTGAGTATTGGGCAATTTATGTAAATGGAGAATACGGACTCTATGGTGTAGATAACCAAAAAATTCAAGACGGGGATACCTACCTTTTTGAGTTGGAAGAATTTTAAAATGAAAAACTATTTCCAGATGGAGATAGTTTTTTTGTTATTACAATACGGAACATCTGATGAGACTACAAAGGTAGCTTAGCCCATACAGGACTTGTTCCTAGCTATTCTAAATTAGTGCGCTTGTGTGGTATTATTATATATATCTTAAGTTGAGGAGAAATCAATGGGAACGGTGACGAATGCACTAAATATGTTGTTCATCTTGAGTAATGGAAAGACCTACAAAATTAGAGAATTGGCGGAGATGCTTGAGGTAAGCTCTAAATCGATTCGAATTTATAGAGATGCCCTAGATGGAGCTGGTATTTATGTATTGGAAAAGCGTGGCAAGTATGGAGGCTATTATTTGCCCAGAGACTTTCAAAATAGCTTGTTGGGTTTGAATCTTAATGATGAAGAAAAGTTAGCTCTGGAATTGGTGGAAGGAGAACTTAGAAGTAGCCACCATGTGGAGTCTAAAAACATAAGTTCCTTATTGCGAAAACTTCAACTTGTTGAGGAAAAAAGACGACATGCAGAAAGTGAACCCATAGTTCAAAGCAGTCATATTGTAAGTGGAGCTAGGCCAAATATCAATCCGGATAAGGAAAGAGAAAAGTTGGTTTGTGTTATTAAGGCGAAACGTGAAAAGCGGAAGATCGCACTTAACTATAAGTCTCTAAGTGGAACCACAAATCGTAGGATCCTTCATGTTTACAGTACGTATACCTATCGAGGTGAAATCTATCTAGTTGCATACTGTGAATTGAGAAAGGATATTCGGGATTTTAAATTAAGACGGGCTAACCATATTGAATTACTAGATGAAACCTTTACGCCAAAGGATGGTTTCTCAGTGTCAGATTATATGAAGAATTGTATAGGGATATTCAAAGGGGAAGAAATAAAGTTGATACTTAAAATTTGGGGTCCTATGGCACAAATAGTAAGGGAGACGATTTATTCTGATACTCAGATTATTGAGGAAGTAGCGGATGAAGGAGCAATCTTGTTTAAGGCAACCATGAGAGGTCAACAGGAAATAGTAGCATGGATACTCAGTATGGGTTCAACAGTGCAGGTTTTAGAACCGGAAGGACTCCGAAAAGCCATAGCTAAAGAAAGTAAGAAAATAGGGAATTTATACAAAGAGCCATCAAAATGATGGCTCTTTTGACGTATTGATTGAGAAGTCTCCCTTAACTTAGCTTTCTCAACTTATAAATGAGAAGCAAAAGGGGAGTAAATCAATTTTTACATTACCGATATTACTCAAGAAGCCACCACTTCTTTAAGTGGGGAGTAATGCCCCTTAATAGGTATAAACATAGATGGTTATATAGTGTAAAATACTTCCCAGAAGTATGAATAAATGAAATATCTCATGAAAACCAAACCCAGCGATTTGGATTCGCTTATTTTTGCGGGCATAGATTATGGCTCCAATAGAATAGGAGATTCCACCTGCTAATAAGAATACTACGGCTGCAAGTTGAAGTTTCTGGTATAGAGGACGGACGAGAATGACGGCTGACCAACCAAGGACTAAATAGATTCCAGTGTATAACCAACGTGGAACTGAGAAATAGGTCAATTTAAGGATGATACCTGCCAATGCACTAACCCAAATGAAGGCAAGTAGAATGTAACCCATCGTACTTCTTATACCGACTAAACAAAGAGGAGTATAGCTAGCTGCTATAAGTACATAAATCATACTATGGTCTAAGATGCGAAGCTTCTCTAGGTTTTCCTTTTTACCTGTATAGGCATGATATAAACTAGACGCACCATAAAGGAGCAACAAACCTAAGCTATATACTATGGCAGAAGTTACGGAAAAAGGAATAGTACTTTTAGATGCCTTTATTAAAAGCAGAATTGCACCTAGAAGAGATAAAAATACTCCGGCTAGATGGGTTAGGCTGTTGATTGGTTCTCTCAATTTATTATACTCCCTTCGTATAACTAGTAATTAAAACTAGATGTAATCATATGAATATAATGGTATAAAGAAACCAATAAGTCAATAGATAGAATAAAATTCCATGTTATTGAAAATTTATAGTATAATGATGTTTGAAAGAGAGGTAGTATGGAGAAACAAGAAAAGAAAGAAAGAATGCTCACCGTAGAAATAAACGAATTGCCAGATATTGATTTATATATGGATCAGGTAACAGGATTATTGAATGACAAGTTGGGACATCTAGCTGGTGAGGATAAGGATTCTGTACTTACTAAGACTATGATTAACAATTATGTGAAATCAGGGGTAGTCGAAAAACCACATAAAAAACGGTATGGTAAGAATCAGATGATGCAGATGATACTTCTCTATAGCTTGAAAAATGTTATGTCGCTGTATCAGATTAAGGATTTCATGGAATTACTGAAGCAGGAAACTGGGCAAGAGGATTTTGAACAGGTTTATGCTTTGTTTTGCAAAGTGCAAAAGGAAGTTTCTGATACTTGGCAGCAGGAATGGGACAATTCTGATGAGGCATCATTGGACCAGATTCTAAATTGGGCAGTGAGAGCAGATTTGTATAAAAGGATGACGATTCAAGCTTTGAATAAAAGACAAAAAAAATAGCACCAATAGGTGCTATTTTTGTTCTAAGCATTTAATGCTTTTTCTAGTCTTGATTTTTTGCGGTCAGCAGTTCTTTTATGAATCAATTTGTTTTTGGCTGCTTTATCGATAGAGCTGATAGCGCTCACCAATAGCTCCTGTTTGTTGTCTGCATCATTAGCTACTGCATCGCGATATGCCTGAATACGGTTACGCATATTAGCTTTCGCAGATGCATTTTTCAGTTGTTTTTCGTTTGCAAGAGAAGCTCTCTTCTTCGCTGATTTAATGTTCGGCACGCCTCTCACCTCCTATTTACATTTATTGTTCAACAAAAGGTATTTTATCACTATGTGTAGTATAATGCAAGAAGAACAAATGAATCTTTTTACTTCAATCTAGATAAATGGTAGCATCAAGCAAAATTTATCCCCCGTGCGGAACGAATAATGAGAATTTCATAAGACGCAATCTATTGAGAGCTTCTATCATTGGCTCCTAAGATATGTGGTGGAGTTGTTATAATTTAGATATTGGACATCAGGGTTTTAATTAGATAAAGAAGCACCACATTCCCCCAATAACCAAGTCGCAATGGTGCTTGGGAATAGAAGGAATAGATGAGTGGCTTCTTTTCTTATGTAGTGCGAATTAACTATCTATTGTGGAGAATTTTTTGATATAATTTTGATTAACCGCGTTTATACTTAATGATAGAACGTGGATAAAAGGTATTTCTTGTAGAAGAGATACCGTATGGATATAATGATTAGGAGAAAGTGGGGGGGATCATTTGACGAAAGAAAAACAAGTTGCTAAAACCGCTGGATTCCTAATGATTATCATGGTTTTGTCAAGGATTCTAGGGTATTTACGGGACATTATTATCTACTCATATTTTGGCCAAAACCGTATAACAGATGCTTATAATGCGGCCTTTTCCATTCCGGATTTTTTATATATGCTTCTGGTTGGTGGGGCTCTTTCTTCTGCCTTTATTCCTGTGTTTTCAGGCTATATCGCAAGAAAAGAAGAGGAGGAAGCCTGGGAAGTTGCCAGCATTTTATTTAACTTTATTCTTTTGCTACTAATGATTGGTGTTGGTATTGGATATTTGTTAGCACCTCAATTGGTTGCATTAATAGTTCCAGGATTTGAACCAGAGTATATGGAACTAACAATACGAATGACCAGAATTATGTTTTTGCAAGTAATATTTATGTCCATGGCTGGCATGGCACAAGGAATACTGCATTCATTCAAGCATTTCAAGATGCCGGCACTCGGTAGCTTGTTATACAATGTGGCAATTATTTTGGTTGGTGCCTTACTGGTGCGTAAGCTGGGTATAATAGGTTTTAGTATAGGCGTAGTTGCTGGCTCTTTAGTCAATTTATTGGTTCAAATACCTGTTCTTAAAAAGAAAGGTGTACGTTATATACGAAGCTTGAACTTGAGCCATCCCGGGGTCAAGAAAATTTTAGCCTTGATTGTTCCCATTTTGTTAGGACAATCAGTGATCTATTTAAATCTTTTCGTGACGCAGAATCTAGCAAGTGGTTTAGATGGTGGTATGATTGCAGCCTTAAAATTGGCTGAGCGTCTTATGAAATTGCCAATTGCTGTGGTAGGAATATCCATGGCCGTTGCCTTATTTCCCAATTTAACGGAATATGTAGCTATCGGGAATATGAAAAGATACCACAGTAGCCTAACTAAAACGCTGAACAACGTGATATTTCTCGCCTTGCCTTCTGCTGTAGGTTTGGCTATTATGGGTAAGCCACTAATTCGCATGATGTATCAACAAGGTGCTTTTGATGCCGCTGCAACAAAGGCCACGACGATCGCGTTGGTTTTTTATTCAGCAGGGATTTTGGCTTATAGTGCTATTCACGTATTGTCTAGAGCCTTCTATGCTTTAGAAGACACCAAAACGCCTGTGATTATTTCTTCCTTCTCTATGCTGGTAAATCTAGGGTTTAGTTTATTATTAATTGGACCCATGGGACACGGAGGTCTAGCGCTTGCTTATTCGATGACTGGGACTTTGCATATGTGCGTAATGTTGCTTTTCTTGCGACGCAAATCGGGGCCGCTAGGTGGTCGAGTGATGCTAAAAACTCTAAAGAACACAGCTATCGCAAGTGCTGGGATGGCCCTTGTAATTTGGACTAGCAATAGCATCTTGGAAACATGGTTAGATATAAGTAATAAATCATCTCAGGCACTCGTTGCCGTTGTTGGAGTAACAGCAGGTTTTATGGTATTTATGCTGCTAGCACGATTGCTCAAGATGGAAGAAGAAATCCAAGTAAGACAAATAGTGACCAATCGATTTAAAAGGAATAAATAGTTAAGAGAGGATTACCATGCAAAAAAACATTAGAAATTTCTGCATTATAGCCCATATTGACCACGGTAAATCTACGATTGCTGACCGACTTTTAGAATATGCAGGAACCGTTGAATCAAGAGATATGACATCTCAGTTGTTGGATTCCATGGATTTGGAACGGGAACGGGGAATCACTATAAAATTGCAGGCTGTAAAAATGCTTTACAACCGAGATTCTGGGGAAACGTTTGAACTGAATCTGATTGACACCCCGGGACATGTGGACTTTACGTATGAGGTCAGCCGTAGTTTAGCGGCGTGTGAAGGTGCCTTGCTGGTGGTAGATGCTGCTCAAGGTATCGAGGCTCAAACCTTAGCGAATGTCTATCTGGCGCTTGAACATGACCTAGAGATCATTCCGGTCATCAACAAGATTGACTTGCCTTCTGCTGAGCCGGAGAGGGTCAAAAAAGAGATAGAAGAAGTAATCGGATTGGATTGCAGCAATGCAATCATGGCTTCAGCCAAAACAGGCCAAGGTACCAAGGAAATACTCGATGCCATCTGTGATTTCGTACCAGCACCTAAAGGAGATGCGAATGCTCCATTGAAGGGCTTGATATTTGACTCATATTTTGATGCCTATCGTGGTGCAATACCATTCATAAGAGTATTTGAAGGTTCCGTCAAAAAAGGTGATCGGATCACCATGATGAAAAACAAGGGTGTTTTTGATGTGACTGAGGTGGGCATTTTTGCCCCAGCCATGAAGCCGATAGGTAAGCTTTCTGCAGGGGAAGTAGGATATATCTGTGCTTCTATTAAGGATGTAAAACATACCAAGGTAGGCGACACCGTTACCTTGTTAGATAATCCAGCTCAGGAAGCTTTGTCAGGGTACCGTGAAGCAACTTCTATGGTGTTCTGTGGATTGTATCCAGTGGAAAACAACCAGTACGAGAATTTGAAAGAGTCTCTTGAAAAGCTTCAATTAAATGATGCTTCTTTGGTTTTTGAAGCCGAGACTTCACAAGCTTTGGGATTTGGTTTTCGTTGTGGATTTTTAGGACTTCTTCATATGGAGATTATCCAAGAAAGACTTGAACGAGAATATGGAATCAACCTAATTGTTACAGCCCCTAGTGTAGGATATTTGATTACACTTACCGATGGCACCGTGACTGAAATTGATAACCCTTCTCTGATGCCGGATGTTACAAAGCTCGAAAAAATTGAAGAACCAATGATTAAGGCTAGTATCATGGTACCGAGTGAGTATGTAGGAGCAGTGATGGAATTATGCCAGGATAAACGCGGCAATTTTCTCAACATGGACTACATCACCACTGAAAGGGTAAACATACATTATTCCATACCACTCGCAGAAATTGTATATGACTTTTTTGATCAATTAAAGTCCAGAACCAAAGGATATGCTTCTTTGGACTATGAACTGGCTGGCTATCAAGAATCGAAATTGATTAAGTTGGATGTGTTGTTGGCAGGTGAAGTAGTGGATGCTTTGTCTTGCATTGTACATAAAGAACATGCCTACCAACGAGGCCGCGTATTGGTTCGAAAACTTAGAAAAATCATACCTAGGCAGATGTTTGAAGTAGCCATACAAGCTGCCATTGGCAATAAGATTATTGCTCGTGAGAGTGTTAAAGCAATGCGCAAAGATGTTTTGGCAAAATGCTATGGTGGCGATATTTCTAGAAAACGGAAATTGTTGGAAAAACAGAAAAAGGGTAAAAAAAGGATGAAGCAAGTAGGACGAATAGATGTGCCCCAAGAAGCATTCATGTCCGTTTTATCCATTGGAGACGAGGATTAGATTTTGAAAGAGCAAGCAAGATCGTTATATGTACATATTCCGTTTTGCCAAAAAAAATGTCTCTACTGTGATTTTGTTTCATTCGCAGGATGCGAATTGCAAAATCAAGAAGCTTATTTAAGTGCACTCCTTAGAGAACTTGATGAACGGCACAAGTTTCTTGAAGAACCTCTCCAAACGCTCTATATCGGAGGAGGAACCCCGACTGCCCTATACAAAGGCGGTTTGGAATGGTTGGTTCAAGAACTGCAGGAACGTCTTACCTTGTGCGAAAATGCGGAAATAACCATTGAGGCCAATCCTGGAACGTTAAGTCTAGAACGCATGAATAATCTGAAATCACTGGGCGTAAACCGTATTTCATTGGGGGTCCAATCTCTAAACGATATAGAGCTTCAGGAGATGGGACGTATTCACAGCGCAAATGAGGCAATCAAGACTTTACACGCATTGCTTGAATTGGATTTTTCTGTTTCGGCAGATTTGATGTGTAATACACCTAAACAGACGGCAAAAAGCTTTGAATCGTCGTTGCGTCAGTTGCTGGTCTTACCCATAAACCATATGTCCATATATGATTTGAAAGTTGAAAAGAATACACCCTTCTATAGTATGAATGAGGAAGGAAGACTTTTGCTACCAAAAGAACCGGAAATGGAAAGTATCGATAATATTAAACGTCAATTAATTGAGGAAAGCCACCTAGAGCGCTATGAAATAAGCAATTATGCTCGAAGAGGTTATCATTCTAGACACAATACGGTCTATTGGAAGAATCAGCCATATTTAGGAATTGGTGTAGCAGCTACTTCAAGATATGATGGTATTCGGTCCACCAATGGAACTTCATTGGCAGACTATTTACAAGCAGATTTCAGACAATATCATTTCAACGTGACAAATGAAAAAATTAGTGAGAAAATGGAGCGCGAGGAAACAGTATTTTTAGCATTGCGCCTAACTGCAGGACTAGATCTTTTGGAATTCAAAAATAGACATGGTGCTGCTTTCCAATTTTATTATAGTGAGCAAGCATCTCAAATTTTAGAAATGGGCTTAGGACTATATGAAGAAGGGCATTTTCGTTTAACAAATAAAGGACTGGATTATAGCAATCATGTTCTTTCGTTGTTCGTTTGATGAAAGAGGATGGAGGAATATACATGAAAAAGATTCACGGAGGAATCGACGTAGGTTCTACTACCGTCAAGATTGTTTTACTAGATGAAACAGGTAGAACACTATACAAAGAATATAGAAGGCATTTTGCCAATGTTCGTGAGACCGTAGTTACGCTACTGCACGATACATATAAAGATAACACAGAACTTCTAGAAGGAAATAAGTTGACCTTGATGATGACTGGTTCGGGAGGACTGTCCATTGCAGAGAGATTGAATATTCCATTTGTTCAAGAAGTCATTGCTTGCTCAAAAGCAGTTGAAGAACTGATACCTAGAACTGATGTAGCCATTGAATTGGGTGGTGAGGATGCCAAGATCACATATTTTGGAACCAACATGGAACAAAGGATGAATGGAACCTGTGCCGGAGGTACAGGAGCATTTATTGACCAAATGGCAATCCTTTTAAAGACAGATGTGAATGGATTAAATGAATTGTCTGCTGATGCCAAACAAATTTATCCCATTGCATCGAGATGTGGTGTATTTGCGAAGACCGATATTCAACCCCTCTTAAATGAAGGGGCAGCAAAGGAAGATATAGCTCGTTCTATTTTTCAAGCTGTGGTCAACCAGACCATCTCTGGGCTAGCGTGCGGAAGGCCAATCAAAGGCAATGTAGCATTTCTAGGTGGACCATTGTACTTTTTAAGTGAACTAAGGGCACGTTTTATTGAAACCTTAAAGTTGACAGAAGAACAAGTGGTCTTTCCACAGGATTCACAGTATTTTGTGGCCATTGGTACGGCCTTAACTTCAAGAAAGGAAGTTGAAGTAAACTTCAAAGACCTACTGCCTAAGCTTGAAGAACTGATGAATCAAGATTCTAATGAAAACCTAGTCTTAAGACCTTTGTTCAAAGACGAAGCAGAATATGAAGAATTTGTAGCTAGACATGAAAAAACGAAGGTTATCAAAGTACGTCCAGAGGAAGCGGAAGGATATTGCTTTCTAGGAATCGATGCGGGTAGCACGACTAGCAAGATTGCTTTGGTGGATGAATTAGGTCAGCTGCTTTATTCCAATTATGGAAACAATGAGGGTACTCCACTTCTTTATACGGTGCGTATCTTAAAGGATATGTTTTCAAAACTACCGGAAAATGTCAAAATTGCGAAGACGGCAGTAACTGGTTATGGTGAAGGACTCATCAAGGCGGCTTTGCATATGGATATTGGTGAGATTGAAACAGTTGCTCATCAAAAGGCTGCAAGCTTTTTTCTAAAAGGTGTGGACTTTATTTTAGATATTGGCGGCCAAGATATGAAGTGCATGATGATCCGCGATGGTGTGATTGATTCCATTAAATTGAATGAAGCTTGTTCTTCAGGATGCGGTTCCTTTATTGAAACCTTTGCCAAGTCATTAAATATGGATGTTAAGGAATTTGGTAAAGCAGGGATTACCAGTAAAAGGCCGGTAGATTTGGGTACACGTTGTACCGTTTTTATGAATTCCAAAATCAAGCAGGTTCAAAAAGAAGGCGCTTCTATGCAGGATATTTCTGCTGGAATTTCCTATTCAGTAATCAAGAATGCACTATATAAGGTAATCAAGGTGCGTAGCCCAGAAGATTTTGGAGATAAGATTGTAGTTCAAGGCGGAACCTTCTACAATGATTCAGTTCTAAGAGCATTTGAATTGATTACAGGCCGTGAAGCAGTACGCCCCGATATATCTGGCATCATGGGCGCTTTTGGTGCAGCCCTTATTGCTAAAGAACGTTGGATAGAGGGTGAAACGACCCAAATGCTATCTAAAGAAGACCTAGAACAATTCACATATGAATCGAGTATGCGACGTTGTGGATTATGTGGTAATAACTGTCTATTAACAGTGAATAGTTTTAGCGATGGGTCAGAATATATCACGGGCAACCGTTGTGAGCGCGGGGCGGGACAAGACAAGAGAAAAGATACATTACCCAACCTATATGAATACAAGTATAAAAGGCTATTTGCCTATCGATCTTTGTCTCCAGATGAGGCAAAAAAAGGTACTGTCGGTTTGCCAAGAGCACTAAACATGTATTCACATTATCCCTTTTGGCATACATTTTTCACAGAACTGGGATTCCGGGTGGTTCGGTCTAGAAGATCGTCAAAAGAAGTTTATGAAATGGGCATGGAAACCATTCCATCAGAATCACTTTGCTATCCGGCTAAATTGACCAATGGACATATTACAGATTTGGTACAAAAAGAGGTGGATTTCATTTTCTATCCATCCATACCATTCGACTTAAAAGAGGATATGCATGCAGATAACCGTTTCAGCTGTCCAATTGTTACTTCATACCCTGAACTTATTGACAACAATATGGACCTTTTGAGAGAAAAAAATGTTGATTTTATTCATCCATTCCTGCCAATCTTTCATCCGGAAAGAATGAAGAAACGATTGTTGGAAAGTTTGGGTGAACGATTTGCTTTAAGTGCTGAAGAAATAGATAAAGCTACGGATTTAGCCTATGCTGAATTAGAAAACTATAACCAAGATGTACGCCTTGAAGGAGACCGGGCTGTTGAGTTGATTGAGAAAAACCAATTGCCAGCGATTGTGTTGGCAGGACGTCCTTATCATATTGACCCTGAAGTAAACCATGGTATTCCTGAGATGATTAATACATTGGGTGTTGCTGTTCTAAGTGAAGATAGCGTTGCTCATAGAAGCAGGGTGGAACGGCCTTTGCGAATCGTTGATCAATGGATGTACCACACTAGGTTATACAACGCTGCTAGTTTCACACTAGATCATAAAAGTATAGAATTGGTGCAGTTAAACTCATTTGGTTGTGGACTGGATGCAGTTACTACGGATCAAGTACAAGAAATTTTAGAAGAATTTGGGAAAATATATACGGTTGTGAAGATTGATGAAATCAATAACTTGGGTGCAGCAAGGATCCGGATTCGTTCACTCATCGCAGCTATGAAGGAAAGGAAAAAGATTGATTTTGTCCCTCACCGGGTTAAACCGAAGGTAGAGTATGCAGCGTTTACCAAAGAAATGAAGGATACACATACGATTTTGGTTCCAGAAATGTCCCCGATTCACTTTGGCCTATTGGAAGCAGCTTTGCAGGATTCAGGTTATCGAGCCAAAAGACTTCCTCCTGTTAATGCAGAAGCAGTGGAACTAGGTCTTAAGTATGTAAATAACGATGCATGTTATCCATCTATTATGGTGACGGGTCAAATTATGGAAGGACTATTGTCTGGAGACTACGATTTAGATAAGACCAGCGTTATCATTTCACAGACAGGAGGCGGATGTAGGGCAACCAACTATATCGCTTTTATCCGAAAAGCATTACAGGATGCAGGATTAGGAAAAATACCGGTTATATCATTAAATGCATCTGGAAGTTTGGAAAAATCATCCGGTTTTAAGCTAACCTTGCCGATGGTACATCGCATGATTATTGCAGTAGTTTACGGAGATTTGTTGATGCGTGTATCGAATCGTATCCGCCCATATGAAAAGAATAAGGGAGAAACAGATAAAGCGGTCATACGGTTTAGTAAAAAAGCAGAAAAGACTTTAAAAAAAGGGAATATTGCTAGGTTCACGCGTGATATAAAGGAAATTGTGAAATATTTTGATTCTATTCCAATTACCGATGAGAAAAAACCGAGAGTCGGTGTAGTCGGGGAAATATTGGTTAAGTTTCACCCTTACGCGAATAACCAGATTGTGCGAAGTATTGAAGATGAAGGCGCCGAAGCCATCGTGCCAGATTTATTAGATTTCTTTTTATACTCCCTACATGGCAAAGTGTATGATTATGAGGAACTAGCTGGGACGAAGAAAGATCGTAATCTAGCGATGATGGGTGTGGCTTTGATGGAATTGTATCGTAGGAGCATGCGCAAGGCTCTAGCGGCTAGTGAAAGATTTGATCCTCCTACAAATTTAGAGGAATTAACCAAAGGCGCTTCTCCAATATTATCCTTGGGAAATCGCACTGGTGAAGGATGGTTTTTAACAGCAGAGATGGTAGAATTGCTGAATCACGATGTAAACAATATAGTATGTATTCAACCTTTTGCCTGCCTACCGAATCATGTCACAGGTAAAGGTATGATCAAAGAACTTCGTCGTAGATATCCAATGTCAAACATAGCACCGATCGACTTCGATCCTGGTGCAAGCAAGGTCAATCAACTCAATCGTTTGAAACTGATGTTGTCCGTTGCGCGGAAAAACATGCAAAACGGTTGAATTTAAGATGAAAGAATAGTAATATAGAGTGCAGACCGCCATTCAATTTATACCGCGGCTTAGCAGGAGCTAACCACAAAGGAGGAAATACATATGGCAGTACCAAAGATTGATGTAGAATTAAGAGAAAAATCCGGAACAACTGGTTCCAGACAACTTAGAAGGGAAGGCATAGTGCCTGCCGTTCTTTACGGACGTGGAGAAGTAACAAGAAGCATAAAAATGCCACGCAAGAATATCGATAAGGTGATTGAGGCATATGGCCCTAATTCCATGGTGACTATGTCATTGGGAGATGAAACAGTACCTACCTATATTCAAGATGTGCAAAGAGATCCTTTGACACAGAAAATTACACATGTGGACTTCCATCACCTGATTGCTGGTGAGAAAGTTAAAATCCGCATTCCTATCAACATCACCAACGTGGAAGCTTTGACGAAAGATGGAATTCTTTTGGGTCAGAACATCAACGAACTTGAAGTGAGTTGCTTGCCCAAAGATATCATTCAAAGTATTGATATCGATGCAGCTACCTTAGAAGTGCACGTACCACTTCTAGTTAGCGATTTGAAATTACCAGATACCATCGAATCCTTAATTGATGGAGAAGAGACTGTAGTACAAGCTTACTACAACAAGGTTTCAGCTGAAGAAGAAACTGATGTGGAAGAAGCAGTACAGCCTGTATTTGATACTGGTGTTGCAGAAGAAGCATAAGAATGAAAGCGAACCGTTGGTTCGCTTTTCCTTTATTGTGAATGAATTGAACAACCCTGATAAACAGATACGGTTGAAATTTGAAGAGATGAATAACGAAGCCTATATCCGAAAGGATATAGGCTTCGTTTTAAACTAATTATTCTGAGTCATTAGCCTTGCTTTTTAAGGATTTCATCCAACATCTCACCACCGCTAGATACATAGTCAGGGTTTGCTGTTTTAAAAAGTACAGTAACGGCATGAGCCGGGTGGTTGGTTTCCTCCACAATAACATCCGTAATCCGTTTCGCAATCGCTTTTCTAGTCTCGTAGGATTGTTCTCTGATATTTACTTCAATAATCGGCATAATCTTTCTCCTTCTTCTTTTGTTGACTACCAATTATTGTATCGTATGAACTATACTGTAGCAAGTACAACTATGCTAGAAAAGATGTAGGCTTCGTGCTAAGATGAAAACAATGAATAGAATGTGAGGAAATACATGATAAGACTATATGAAAGTGATTGCGGATTACGCATCGGACTGGAAAAAGTGGAAACAGCGAAGACTGTTTCTGTTGGAATATGGGTAAAAACAGGTTCTCGTTGGGAACGGCCAGAAGAAAATGGGATTGCTCATTTAATTGAGCACATGCTTTTTAAGGGGACGATGCGACGTTCTGCAATGGGAATTATGGAAGAAATTGAAGAGAAGGGAGGGTCACTCAACGCATTTACATCTAGAGAATATACTTGCTTTTATGGAAAGGTCTTACTGGAAGATCTAGATTTGCTATTGGATATTCTTAGTGATATGACCTATCATTCTACAATCACACAAGAAAATTTGGATAGAGAAAAGAAAGTGGTTTTAGAAGAAATTGCGATGTATGAGGATACGCCAGACGACTCAGTGCACGATTTGCTTTTGGCTGAAATATTCCCCCGTCATCCACTGGGTCGAAGTATTTTGGGTACAGTTGAAAGCGTTGAACGCTTGAGCCAAGAACAGGTGAGAGGGTATTACGACCGCTATTATTGTTCCGATAATATCGTAGTATCGGTAGCAGGAAATGTAGATGAGAAAAAAATCATCCAATTAATTGAAGCCTTATTTGGAGACAAACGTGGTGAATACAAAAGAAGTTTTGAACCACTTTCCCAAGTGCGCGATGGGTTAATCTATCAGACTAAAAAAATTGAACAAACCAACATGTGCATGGGTGTCTTAAGTGCTAAAAAGGAAGATCCGGAATATTATCCTTTGATTATTCTAAATAGTATATTGGGCGGAAGTGGCTCTTCTAGATTATTTCAAGAAATTAGAGAAAAAAGAGGCATGGTTTATTCAATTTATTCATATAATCAATCCTTTCAAGATGCAGGTGTGTTGAGTATCTATGCTGGCACTTCGCATAAGAATGCTATGGAAGTACTTCAACTGATGTATGGTATGTTACGGGATATGATGGAAAATGGTATTGAAAGAAGTGAGTATGACCGTACCAAGAGCCAAATACGGGCCCATATCATCATGGGCAATGAATCCGTTGCCTCAAAGATGAAACGGATTGGAAGTAATCTTGTGGAGCAAGGACGTATCATTGAGGAAGATGAGATTATTAGCAATTTAGAAAAAGTGAGTTTCGATGATGTTCAAAGTATGGCGACAAAGCTATTAGACCCTGCTAAATACGCACTTGCTGTTATTGGCTCTAATGAGAATAAAAAAATGATAGAACGCTGGTTTGCCGAGCAGAAGGGGAAATGAAATGAGAAGATTTAGCAAAATAAGTCCGGAGTCTTGGGAAAAGCAGGTACCGGGTACATCTTATGGTAAAATTCAACTTCCAAAACGTGCCACAAGTAAATCTGCAGGCTATGATTTGTATTCTCCAATAGATGTATATATTGAACCAGGTGAAAAGGTGGTTGTTCCTACTGGGATAAAGGTATATATGGAAGATGATGAGGTTTTACTGGTTAATTCTAGAAGCGGACACGGTTTTAAACATGGAATCAGGCTTAGAAATATCCAAGGATGGATTGATGCCGATTATGTCGACAACCCTAGCAATGAGGGACATATTCTGGTATCGATGGTTAACAATGGGGAGGAATCTTTCTTTCTGCCCGAGGGCAAGGCAATCGCACAGTCCATGTTTATTAAGTACCTCGTAACGGAGGATGACGAGCCATTGCAATATGAACGTGAAGGTGGAATCGGTTCAACGAGTTAAATACTCCTTGAATCTGTTGCGATACCTGCTATAATTACAACAATATAGAAAATGGGGGGAAGAAGATGTTTGATGATAAATTTGCAAAAGAGGGATTGACATTCGATGACGTCCTTCTTGTTCCAGCCAAGTCGGATGTTCTACCCAACGAGGTAGATGTTAAAACGAAACTTACAAAAACAATACAGCTGAATATGCCAATCATGAGTGCTGGCATGGATACAGTGACTGAGGCTCGTATGGCCATTGCTATGGCACGAGAAGGTGGTATTGGTATCATTCACAAGAACATGCCAATTGAAGAGCAAGCGACCATGGTGGATATTGTTAAGAGATCAGAAAATGGTGTAATTACGCATCCAATTTTCGTTAATCCAGATAATACCTTACAGCAAGCGGAAAATCAGATGGCGAAATATAGGATATCGGGTGTTCCAGTCGTAGATGAAAACAAAAAGTTGGTTGGTATTCTTACCAATAGAGATATGCGTTTTGTGGATGACTATGAGACTTTGGTGAAGGATGCCATGACCTCAAAAAACTTGGTTACAGCTCCTGTTGGTACCAATCTTGAACAGGCTAAGAGGATCTTGGAAAAGTACAAGATTGAAAAGCTGCCCTTGGTTGATGATGATAACGTTTTAATGGGACTTATTACTACTAAGGATATCGAAAAGGCCATTAAATTTCCTAACTCTGCAAAAGACGAAAGAGGTAGGCTGCGTGTCGGTGCTGCAGTCGGTGTATCGAACGATGTGATGGAACGTACGGAGGCATTAGTCAATGCAGGAACTGATGTGATTGTCCTTGATTCAGCTCATGGACATTCCCGTGGTATCTTGGAATTGGTGACTAAACTTAAAAAGGCTTATCCAGAGATTCAACTGATCGCTGGTAATGTGGCTACGGCGGAAGGAACCAGAGCCTTGATTGAAGCAGGGGTCGACGCGGTAAAAGTAGGTATTGGTCCAGGTTCCATCTGTACAACTAGGGTAATTGCAGGTATTGGTGTTCCTCAGATTACTGCCGTGTATGATTGTGCTACAGAGGCAGCAAAATATGGTGTGCCTGTCATTGCCGATGGAGGCATTAAATATTCAGGAGAAATTGTTAAAGCGTTGGCTGCAGGTGCTTCGACGGTAATGCTAGGTAGTATGCTGGCTGGAACGGAAGAAAGCCCGGGCGAGATAGAAATTTATCAAGGAAGAAGCTTTAAATCATACCGAGGTATGGGCTCTATCGCAGCTATGAAAAGCGGTAGTAAGGATCGTTATTTCCAAACTGATTCTAAAAAACTGGTACCGGAAGGCATTGAGGGACGAGTAGCTTATAAAGGATATGTATCTGAAACGCTATACCAAATGGTTGGTGGACTTAGAGCTGGTATGGGCTATTGCGGCTGTGCTACTATTGAAAGTCTTAAAAAAGACTCCCGGTTTATCCGTATTACTGGTGCTGGTCTTATTGAGAGCCATCCTCACGATGTTTACGTTACCAAAGAATCTCCAAACTACAGAAAACAGTAGCATATTACGTTGTAGATGGGATTCGTCTTATTTTCAAATATTCGGCACAGTCGTTATACGACTGTGCCTTTTTTAGTTAAGTGGTCGTAGCAACAAAGGCCATAGTACATGCCTTGCTATTACTATTTATAGGAGCAAGAATCATGATTTGGTAGTAGAAAAGTCAACTACTGAATAATGGGTGAAGAAACATTGTGGTTTAGACTTTAGAACTAGACTTACTTATTATATAATCGTAGGAAGAGACTAAGGAAGCTAAGGGGAAAATACAGTGCTATATAACATAGAAGTTTGGGGATGCCAGATGAGTGAGCATGATGCGGAAACACTGGCTGGAATGATTGAAGCGATGGGATACGAACGGACACATGAGTCAGAAAAAGCCGATTTGGTGGTATTGCATACGTGTTGTGTGCGAGAAAAGGCAGAAGCCAAGGTGCTCACTAGAATAGGGGTTCTCAAAAGAATAAAAGAGGATAATCCTAATTTTATATTGGCTGTCGGCGGTTGTATGACTCAACAAAAATCTGTCGCGAAATATATTAAACAGCATTTTAAGGGAGTGGATATTATTTTTGGTACTCATAATATTCACCGCTTTCCAGAATTGGTAGAAAAAGCAAAGCGCTCTAGATACTCCATCATGGAAGTTTGGGATGAATACGATGGGATTAAGGAGACCATGCCTGCAGCACGTGAAGACAAAATTAAGGCTTATGTAAATATTATCTATGGATGTAATAATTTTTGTACATACTGTATTGTTCCCTATGTTCGTGGCCGAGAGAGAAGCCGGAGTATAGAGAATATCAGTAAGGAAGTGAAAGGCCTTTTAGATCAAGGCTACAAGGATATTATGCTATTGGGGCAAAATGTAAACTCGTTTGGTAAAACACTAGAAGACAAGCCAGACTTTAGCGATTTGCTAAATCACTTGGATACCTTGGGAGATTATCGCCTGCGGTATATGACCTCTCATCCTAGGGACTTTTCTAAAAAATTAATTGAGACTATTGCAAATTCACGAAATGTTTGCGAACAGTTTCATCTTCCTCTTCAATCTGGCAGCAACCAAATAATAAAAAAAATGCATCGCGGATATACGAAGGAAAGTTACTTGGCTACAGTAGAAGAAATATACAAGCGGTTTGATGAACCGGTAATTACCACCGATATCATTGTAGGATTTCCTGGAGAGACTGAAAAAGACTTTGAAGATACTATGGACGTGGTGAGAAAAGCTAGATATGACCTAGCGTATACCTTCTTATATTCACCAAGGGAAGGTACACCGGCGGCTAGCATGGAAAATCAGGTACCGCATGATATACAGATGGCGCGTTTTAATCGTTTGCTGGCCTTACAAAACCAAATTTCTCTTGAAAAAAACACTGCAATGTTGGGTAAGGTATATGAAGTGTTAGTTGAGGGAACTAGTAAGACCAGCGAAAAAATTCTAACTGGTCGAACAAGAGGTGGCAAGGTAGTCAATTTTGCTGGTGAGCCATCCGATATTCATCAACTACGAATGGTAGAAATTACTGGAGCTAAGACCTGGAGCTTGCGTGGAAAAATCAGACAGGGAGAGTAGAATGGCAAAACTTACACCCATGTTTAAACAATATAAGGAAATCAAAGAGAAATTCAAGGATGAGTTTCTCTTTTTCCGCATGGGGGATTTTTATGAGATGTTTTTTGATGATGCGATTCAAGCATCGGAAATACTACAAATTGCTCTTACTGCTAGAAGTGGCGGTGAAGGCCTAAAAGTCCCAATGTGCGGTGTGCCCTATCATAGTGCTAATAATTATATACATAAAATTATCCAGTCTGGTCATAAGGTAGCAATATGTGAACAAGTGGAAGACCCCAAAACCGCGAAAGGCCTTGTGAAACGCGAGGTAATTCGGATTATCACACCGGGTACTGTCCTAGAGGAAAATGCTCTGATAGGAAAGGAAAACAACCATCTTGCTTGTTTGTCGGCCAAAGAAAATCGGCTGGGAATTGCTTATTGCGACGTAAGTACGGGTAGCTTTTATGCCACTGAGGTTAATCTCTTATCTCAATGGAACGAAGTGCGGGATGAATTAGCAAGAATAGCGCCATCTGAGATTATTTTGGATGCAGATAGTCTTACCAAAGACAGGATGCAGGAAATAAAGACAATGGGATATTACTGTACCGAATTAAGAGGTGCCTTTCACGAATCACTGCATCGACAAATTGAAAAAATCAGCAATGCAGAACAGAGCTTGTGGGATCATTTGGGTGCACATAAGGCGGCTGCTGTACTCTTGTTTTATTTGAACGATACACAAAAAATGGGTATGGGGAGCATGAATACACTCCATGTATACACGCTTGCAGAGGCCATGCAGATGGATGTGGGCACCAGAAGAAACTTGGAAATAGTCCGTAGCCTAAGAACAGCCGATCAAAAAACCTCATTGGTTAGCGTATTGGATAAAACCAAAACAGCCATGGGAGGACGTAAACTAAAAGAAGTCATTCAACGTCCACTCCTATCTTTAGAGGCCATTCATAGAAGGCAGGAATACGTGAGCCAATTGGTGGATGATGTGTTTTTAAGAAAAGATTTGGCCAGAGTATTAAAAGAAGTGTACGATCTAGAACGGATTTTAACACGAGTGGCGTATGAACGAGCGAATGCCCGTGATCTTCTAGCTATGCAGATTAGTTTAAAAGCAGCGTTGAATGTAAAAAATAGACTCATTGAAGCGGGACAACCATTCCAAGCGTATGCAGAAGCGATGGAAGTCCTTGAAGACTTGTGTGCGCTATTGGCAGAAAGTATTTCCATAGATCCACCAATATCTTTAAAAGAAGGTGGCATTATTGCTGAAGGTTACAATGCCGATGTTGATGAACTACGAACGATATCGACCCAAACAACGAATATTTTGGCTTCTTTGGAAAAAAGGGAAAAAGAAGAAACCGGGATTAAGTCTTTGAAGATTGGATACAATCGGGTATTTGGGTATTACATTGATGTAACCAAGTCACATATTGATAAGGTGCCGGACCGCTATATACGCAAACAAACACTGACCAATTCAGAACGCTATATCACGGAAGAATTGAAGGAACTAGAAGACAAGATTTTACATGCTAAGGATAAACTGTATTGGTTGGAGTATACGCTATTTACAGAAATTAGAGAAAAAGTCCGTTCTCATTGTGCAACAATTCAGAAACTAGCGGAAGAATTGGCTATGCTTGATGTTTTCCTATCTTTTTCCGAGGTAGCAGTTGCTGGGGATTATGTAAGACCGACACTAGTTGAGGAATCAGTCCTTACGATAGTGGAAGGACGACATCCAGTAGTGGAACAACTGCTAGCAGAAGGACGGTTTATACCCAATGATTGTAGCCTTGCACCCAATCAGGAAATGATGGGGATTATTACAGGTCCTAATATGGCCGGCAAGTCCACCTATATTCGTATGATTGCCATCCTATGCATCATGGCTCAGGCTGGTAGCTTTGTACCTGCAAAGGCTATGGAACTAGGACTGGTAGATAGGGTTTTTGCTCGCGTGGGTGCAAGTGATGATCTGGCACGTGGTGACTCCACCTTTATGGTTGAGATGAAAGAAGTATCCAATATTTTGAAGAATGCTACAAACAAAAGCTTGATTATCTTAGATGAAGTGGGAAGAGGTACTTCAACCATTGATGGTCTGGCTATTGCCTGGTCAATTAGTGAGTACATCCACAGCCAAATTGGTTCTAGAACCCTGTTTGCTACTCACTATCACGAGTTGGTTGCCTTAGAGGAAATTTACCAAGGTATAGTCAATTTGTCGATGTCGGTGGAGGAAAAGGACGATGACGTGCTGTTTCTTAGAAAAGTAGTACGAGGCGGGACAGATCGGTCCTATGGAATTCACGTGGCACGCATGGCTGGTTTACCTTCTGCAGTGATAAATAGGGCTAGTGAGAAGCTGATACAATTGGAGCAGGGCGAGATTAAAAGTATGCATGTAAATGGTGAACAACTTGAATGGAAAGAGGAAAACCCAGCTATAGAACTTCTGAAAGAAATTAATCCTGAAGCTTTAAGCCCTAGACAAGCATTGGATGTTTTGTATGAACTAAAAGAACGCAGTGAAGGGTGAGTGAGCCGGCATGGGTAAGATATATATATTAGGAGAAGAAATTGCGAACCAGATTGCGGCAGGTGAAGTGGTAGAAAAACCGGCCTCTGTTGTGAAAGAACTCGTGGAAAATGCAATGGATGCAGGTGCTCAAAGTATCCGTGTTGAAATCGAGGAAGGTGGTTTGTCCAAAATTGAAGTGGAAGATGACGGGATAGGTATGGAAAAAGAGGACATATCACTCGCTTTTAAGCGACATGCTACTAGTAAAATACGCCAGGCCCAGGACCTCTTTGAACTTACAACGATGGGATTTAGGGGAGAAGCTCTTCCAAGTATTGCTTCCGTTTCTAAGATATGCTTATGTTCTCAAGTGCAAGGGGAAGCCAAGGGAAACTGTATTGAGCTACATGGTGGTAAGAGTATTAAAACGAAGCCGATTGCCATGTCGCATGGAACCTGTATAACCGTAAGTGACCTTTTCTTTAATACACCTGCCAGAAAAAAATTTATGAAGTCACCCCACCTTGAAAAAGGTGCAATAGTAGATTTGGTTCAGAAATTGGCTATGTCCCATACCGACATTGCTTTTACGCTTGTATCTGATGGAAAAACCTTATTCAAAACGAGAGGATCGGGTGACTTGCGAGATACTCTAGCGTATTTAATTCCGGGAGAATTATCTCGTAAATTGATTGAGGTAAAAGAAGATAGTGATTATTTTAGTGTTCGAGGCCTAATTGCTCCATCCTATTTGTATAGAGCAACCAGGGATATGGAAATCTTTTTTGTAAACGGACGATATGTGCGTTCCAAGGTACTGCAGAATGCACTTGAGGAGGCTTATAGACATCGTATACCAATACGAAAGTACCCTATAGGGATATTATCTATAAATATGAATCCTGCAGCCTTAGACGTGAATATTCACCCCTCCAAGATGGAAGTTAAATTCTCTATGGAACAAGCTCTAAAAAAAGAGCTATCTCTTTGTGTTCAAAAAACGTTGACACATGAAAGTGAAATACGAGGTTTAGGTCAAAACAGCTCTCTCATACAGGCTAATGAAGAGATCATGCCAACCACGACCGATTTGAATGAACTAGCAAAAAAAGATTTTTCAAAAGAGCCTGCAAAAGAATTTAGATTGGTGCCGGAAAAGCCTAAAGTACAAGAAGAAATGGTATTTGAAAAAGCACTCCCAAACCCCTATGTTAGAGTAGCAAATTCTGGAACGCAGAGTATAGACTTGCCTTTGCATGATGAATTTTTAGGCATGAGGGTTCTTAGTGTGATAGCTAAAACCTATGTGGTGCTGACGAAGAATGATCAGTTATATCTATTAGACCAGCATGCTGCTCACGAGAGGGTGCGTTACGAGTCTCTAAAAAAGGCTTATTGTGCTGAAAAACTTACTGCTCAGTTTCTACTGGAACCAGTGGTGTTGATTCTTGGTTACGATCAAAAAGAGCGGATGTTGGAACAAATTAATAGACTCTCTGATTTAGGAGTCGTGGTGGAGCTGTTTGGAGAGGATGAATTCCTCCTACGAGGGGTTCCAGCAGGTCTTAAGGGGATGGACTACCAATTGCTATTTGAAGAGCTTCTAGATGCCTTAGAAAACGACCAGGAAAGCATTAAAGAGAGAATGCTGGAGATGGCTTCGTGCAGGGGAGCTATCAAAGCTGGTGATTCCATTCGTTTGGATGAGGTATCGGTCTTGCTTAAAGAGATGAGTAAACTTGAAGATCCATACACCTGTCCTCATGGTAGACCGACTGTGATAAAGTTAGGTAAAGAGGAATTGGCGAAGCTATTCCTGAGGGATTGATGAGATGAAGAATAAAGTTGTTGCAATTCTGGGGCCAACAGCCTCAGGAAAAAGTGATTTGGCAGTTGAATTGGCAGATCGAGTGGGCGGAGAAATTATTTCTTGTGATTCCGTGCAGCTATATCGTGGCTTGGATATTGGTTCTGGAAAAGTCACGGAGAGAGAAAAAATTGCTTCAAGTGGTCGAAAGATTGTCCATCATATGTTGGATGTTTGTGACCCAGTTGACGAATTCACGGCCTATGATTACCAGAAGTCTGCGAGAAGAGCAGTTGAGGCTGTGATTGCAAGCGAAAAAATCCCCATTCTTTGTGGGGGGACTGGACTCTATTTCAAGAGTGTTGTAGATGATTATCATTATGAAAATGAGCCAGATGAGAAGCAAATTGAGATACAAAATAAATATTTGAAATTATTGGATGAACAGGGTAAGGAAGCAATGCATCGCCTTTTGGCGGCAAAAGACCCTGAGGCTGCTAAAACCTATCACCAAAACAATGTAAGAAGGGTAATCCGGGCTTTAGTGCGTTTAGAGATGGATTATGCTACAGTGGATGAAATAAAGTCTGAGCCATACTATCATGTTCTAGGGTATGGCCTACAAGTTGATAGAACGGTACTCTACAAACGCATTGATGCGAGAGTAGAGGAAATGTTAGCACAAGGAATTTTAGAAGAAACGAAAGGGCTTTTGATGCGAGGTGTGCCCAGAGAACATAAGATTATGAATACTTTAGGATATCGACATATGCTACAGTTTATGGATGGAATAATTGATTGGGATGAGGCTGTAAGGCTGATGAAACGGGATACTAGGCGGTATGCTAAGCGACAGTATACCTGGTTTAAAAGAGATGCCAGGATACAATGGTTGCCCTATGATTCTAAGGAAGACCGAGAGGTGAATCTATCAATAATGGAGAGCGGAATTAGCAATTTTTTCTAAAAGTGAAAATTGATATTGACATTGCTTAGTTATGCCCATATAATAAGTCTTGTCGTCGGGGCATAGCGCAGTTTGGTAGCGCACCTGGTTTGGGACCAGGGGGTCGGGGGTTCGAATCCCTCTGCCCCGACCACATTATAATATGGCCCGTTGGTCAAGCGGTTAAGACACCGCCCTTTCACGGCGGTATCAGGGGTTCAATTCCCCTACGGGTCACCAAAATCGCGGCCCCGTGGTGTAGTGGTTAACACGTCGGCCTGTCACGCCGAAGATCGTCGGTTCAAATCCGATCGGGGTCGCCATTTTTTAAAATAAAATATAATAAAGTTTCCGATTATCGGAGCTGCACGTGGAGGAATTCCCGAGCTGGCCAAAGGGGGCAGACTGTAAATCTGCTGGCAACGCCTTCGCAGGTTCGAATCCTGCTTCCTCCACCAACCATTGGGCTGTCGCCAAGCGGTAAGGCACCGGGTTTTGGTCTCGGCATTCGTTGGTTCGAATCCAGCCAGCCCAGCCAAAACACCCTAGGGTGTTTTTTTGTAACAGAGTTCAAATTTTCAATAAAAGTTATTGACTTTAGCTAAGCAAACTCCTTATAATGTATCTTGTCGTCGGGGCATAGCGCAGCTTGGTAGCGCACCTGGTTCGGGATCAGGGGGTCGGGGGTTCAAATCCCTTTGCCCCGACCAAAGTAACAAAAACTTAATATCTTTGCCGACGTAGCTCAACTGGAAGAGCAGCTGATTTGTAATCAGCAGGTTGCGGGTTCGAGTCCCATCGTCGGCTCCATAATGTGGAGGAATTCCCGAGCTGGCCAAAGGGGGCAGACTGTAAATCTGCTGGCAACGCCTTCGCAGGTTCGAATCCTGCTTCCTCCACCAAGCATTGGGCTGTCGCCAAGCGGTAAGGCACCGGGTTTTGGTCTCGGCATTCGTTGGTTCGAATCCAGCCAGCCCAGCCAAGGTTTCTCTATGAGAAACCTTTTTTTTCGCCTTTTATGCAGTATTGAAATTCGTGTAGTTCACTCTTGAAAAAAGCGTGTTATAATATGAAATAGGGAGTGATTAAGATGAAAGATATCGTTTTCAACAGAGTGGTTAGACAAGGTACCATCGGCATTCCAAATGATCTAATTTGGAGTTATAAAAAAATTGGTCTTACCGAAGAAGAACTAGTCGTTCTTATGCTTCTGTTTGCCTTTGGGCAAAAAAAGAATGATTTTTATCCGGATTTGGCAGATGTTGCCGATTTAATGGAAAAAGATATGCAGGAAGTACAGGGACTGATTGCTTCTCTGATGGAAAAAGAATGTCTTTCAATAGAACGAGAGTATTCATTGGAAGAACAAACTTTTTTTCCGATATTTTCTTGTGACCCACTTTTCAAAAAATTGGGCAGACATATTTCTGCCGTAAATGAAAAAAAACGGGAAATCTATCAAGAAAGACTTCTTAAAGAGCTAGCAGAAAAAGAAATCAATAAAGAGCATCCTAGTCGAGAGCCCAAAGAAAAAGATATTTTCACAGTTTTTGAGGAAGAATTCGGTAGGCTTCTTACCAATACAGAACGAGCCTATATTGTTGAGTGGATCAAGGGAGATGCATTTACAGAAAATCTAGTCCTAGAAGCACTTAGAAGCTCTGTCTCTCGAGACAAGCTGAATTTTAAATATATTGATACTATTTTAAGAGATTGGGAGAGAAAAGGTATTCGAACTGCAAAGCAGGCTAGAATGGAAGATCAGAAAACTCGTGGTAGACAAAAGACAAAAAGTAACCGGGTTAGTAAGAACTTTACTGAGGAAAAAGCGAAGTCCAAATATGATCATTTGGTCGTTAACATGATGGAGTAGGCATGAAAGATATTTTGCAAAAAAAAATTCAAGAATTGCGCGAAACCATAAAGAATAGCCCAAAAGAAAAAGAGGAAGTACAGTACGAATGTCCGATTTGCAAAGATAGGGGCTTGATTTATAAAGATGGGCAAGCCTATATATGCAATTGTGTAAATAAGAAACGCTTTGAAAACCAATTCAAACATGCTAGGTTGGCTGGTGAATACTTGCATAAGAGCTTTGATGATTTTCAAATAAAGTATTATAGTTCATATCGCATTGATACAAACAGCAATGTCACCTACCGCCAATTAGCAACCCAGTGTTTAACAGCGGCTAAACTTTTTACAGATAGTGTCATTAATAAGAAAAAACATAAAGGAATGTATGTTTACGGCACTGTCGGAAGTGGGAAGACGCTTCTAACAAGTTGTATTGCTAATCGTTTGCTAGAACATAATATCGAACTGCTGTTCATATCTGTACCAGACTTTTTGGATGAAATTAAAGCTACCTTTAACCAAAAGGGAAATCAAGAAATGGACTTAATGAATCAAGTTAGAAATGTCCGAGTGTTAATTTTAGATGATTTGGGAGCGCATACATATACTGATTGGTCAGCAGGTAGAATTTATAATATAATCAATTATAGGGCAAGTAATAATTTATCTACCATAATTACATCCAATTTATCTGTTGATGGTTTAGCGGAGGCTTTGGATGAAAGGACTAGCTCACGCGTAATGCAACTCTGCACGCTCTACCGGCTAGAAACAGAGGAAGATATTCGATGCCAAGTCTATAAAGAAAACCTAAAAAGGGTTTGACAGTCTAAAGCATATTTGATACTTTTAAATGAATAACGAGTTCTCATTTTTTGAGGAGCAAGGTCAATTAGTACGAAAGTGGAGCCGCAAGCGTTGATACTTTTAGAAAAGGTGACTTTGCCGAAGTGGATTGGTGCAAACAATCTGCTGGTTCTACATCGAATAGGTGTAGTGCTGTCACCTTAGGTGGAGTGCATTAGATGAGCATAAACTGTTGAGAACGCAGGCTTATGCTTGTGTTTTTTTATTGGAGGAACGAATGAAAGATATACGCGTGCTCGTATGTGGAGCAATGGGAAAAATGGGCCAGCAGGTTATTCAAGCGGTTACACTTGCGGAAGATATGTCCGTTGTAGCTGCAGTTGATACCCAGAATATTGGAAAAAGTTTGATTGATTTAACAGGAGATGATTCAGTTATCATCACCGGGGACTTGGCGCAAGCAATCAAGGACACCAAGCCAGATGTTATGGTTGATTTTACCAATCCTAAAGTGGTTTACCAAAATGTTTCGACAGCCATCGATTTGGGTGTTCACCCTGTGATTGGAGCTACAGGACTTAGTAAAGAACAGACAGAGGATCTTTCCAATCGCATGGAAGAAAAAAAATTAGGCGGCCTTTTGGCTTCGAATTTTGCGATTGGAGCAATTCTGATGGTGGAGTTTAGTAAAAAAGCAGCTGCCTATATGCAGGATGTGGAAATTATTGAATATCATCACGACAAGAAGTTGGATGCACCCTCTGGAACATCTTTATCTACGGCAAAAGCCATTGCAGAAGTTCGAAAGAGTCATAAGCAAGGCCACCCAGAAGAAAAGGAATTGTTAGAAGGAGCAAGAGGAGCTAACTATGATGGCATACCGATTCATTCGGTACGATTACCTGGCAGAGTTGCGCACCAGGAGGTTATTTTTGGCAGTTTAGGACAGATTCTTACCATACGGCATGACAGTATAAATAGAGAATCATTTATGCCAGGTGTTTTATTGGGCATTCGAGAAGTATGTAACAAAGAAGAATTGATTGTAGGTTTAGAAAAACTATTATAGGAGGAATTAGGATGGTAGTAGTAGGTCTAAAAAATTGCTCAAAATGTGAAGCTCTAAAAGAACAGTTGACCAAGGATGGGACATCTTTTGATTATCGAGAGTTTAAAGATCTACCCCTGATTGCTCAAAGAAAAATCAGCAAGCGTTTTAGAGATGATACCGGCGGCATAGCCTTTCCGGTAGTCATCGAAGATGAATCAGAGTATAAATTATAGTAAAGATTAAGGAGATATAGAAAAATGGGTTATAATGTTGCGGTTGTCGGAACAGGAGCAGTAGGTTCAACCATTTTACAAGTTATGGAGGAAAGAAATTTTCCTGTAGACAACCTGAAGTTGTTGGCAACCAGCCGTTCGGCGGGTAAGGTCATGACTTTTAAAGGGAAAAATTATGTAATTGAAGAAACTACCCCAGATTCTTTTGAAAATATTGATTTGGCTCTTTTTGCAGGTGGCAAAGCGAGTACCATGTTTGCAAAAGAAGCAGTGAAAAGAGGAGCAGTAGTTATTGATAATGGAAGCTCTTTCCGTATGGATCCAGAAGTACCCTTAGTAGTACCTGAAGTGAATCCAGAGGATATCAAAAAGCATAAGGGAATAATTGCCAACCCCAACTGCTCTACCATACAGATGGTTGTTGGTTTAAAACCAATATATGATATTTCGCGAATCAAGAGTGTAGTAGTTTCTACTTACCAAGCCGTTTCAGGCGCGGGACAAGAAGCCATGGATGAGTTGGAGAATCAGACGCGTGACTTATTGGAAAATAGAGAACCAAAGGTCCAGGTATTTCAGCACCAAATCGGCATGAATTTGATTCCTCATATTGATGTATTTTGGGATAATGGTTATACCAAAGAAGAGATGAAGATGGTCAATGAGACTAGAAAAATCCTTCACGACGAAGATATGCGTATTACTGCGACTACAGTACGAGTGCCAATTATGCGAAGCCATTCTGAATCAGTTTTGGCTATCACAGAGAAAAAAATTGGTGCACAAGAAGCAAAAGATGCATTTGATTCTTTTGAAGGAATTATTCTACAAGACGACCCAGAAAATAATGTTTATCCTATGCCTTACTTTACATCAGATACAGATGAAGTCTACATAGGTCGCGTGCGAGAAGACTTGGCATTTGAAAATGGTTTATCCTTTTTTGTGGTCGCTGACCAGCTAAGAAAGGGTGCCGCTACCAACGCTGTGCAGATTGCTGAACAATTGATTGCATATAACATGCTATAAGGAGAGGAATAATGTTGGATTTCGGAAATGTCGTCACCGCGATGGTGACGCCGTTTGACGCCCAAGGAAAGCTTGACGTTGAAGCGGTTAGAAAATTGGCAAAACACCTTGAAAATACAGGTACAGATACAATTCTAGTGGCAGGAACTACGGGTGAAAGTCCTACTCTTAGCTGCGAGGAAAAAATTACATTGCTAAAGACTGTCAAGGATGTGGTTAAAATTCCGGTGATGATTGGTACAGGTTGTAATGATACTAGAGCTACCATAGAAATGAGCAAAATGGCAGAAGAAGCAGGTGCTGATGCCTTACTGTTGGTAGTACCTTATTACAATAAACCCAATGCGAAAGGCTTATATGAGCATTTTAAGGCCATTGCTGAATCAACTAAATTGCCATGTATGCTTTATAATATACCGAGCAGAACTGGTATCAATATGGACGCAGAAACGACAATTGAATTGTCAAAAATTTCCAATATTATTGCCCTTAAAGCCGCTAGTGGCTGTCTAGATCATATTATTAGAATCCGTATGGCAACAAGTGGAGACTTTTCCATCTATTCAGGTGACGATTCACTAACTCTGCCTATCCTATCTGTTGGGGGTAGGGGTGTAGTATCTGTTGCTTCGAATATTATCGGATCACCAATCCAAGAAATGGTCAGTCTCTACCGTAAGGGAGAGTCAGACAAAGCTAGGGCTAGATTCTTCAATCTATATCCAATGTTTAGAGGTTTGTTTATCGATACCAACCCGATACCTGTTAAATATGCCGCTAGTCTTTTGGGCTTGCTTGAGGATAATTACCGCTTGCCAATCGTAGGACCAGAGGAAGATACAAAGCAGTTTGTAAAACAACTTTTAGAAAAATATAAATTACTATAAACAGGCTTAGGCCTGTTTTTTTCTTGTGTTTATGACATCTATCCTTTATAATCAGATGAAGATAACTGTTCGGATAAATAATGAATTAGGAGGATTAGAGTGTCAAAAAACGAAAATAAAGTTTCCATAATACCATTGGGTGGTCTGGGTGAAATCGGAAAGAACATGACAGTCATCAAATATGGTGAGGAAATGATCCTGATAGATGCTGGATTGACTTTTCCCGAGGACGACATGCTGGGAATCGATATTGTCATTCCAGACATAACCTATCTGGAGGAAAATAGGGACAAACTGTTGGGGATCTTCTTGACGCATGCACATGAAGATCACATTGGTGCGCTTCCGTACGTATTGGATAAGATTCAGGTGCCTGTCTATGGGACCCGTTTTACCTTGGGACTGGTTAAAGGAAAACTGAAGGAAAGAAGGATGCTGGAACAAGCAAAACTTCATACCGTAAAACCTAGGGGCATGGTAAAAAAAGGACCATTTAAGATTGAATTTTTCCGCGTGAGTCATAGTATTCCAGATGCAGTTGGTATCGTGGTGCACACACCAGAAGGTATCATCGTTCATACTGGAGACTTCAAATTTGATCAGACGCCGGTAGATGGTCAACTGATGGATTTGCCCAAGTTGGCAAAACTAGGAGAGCAGGGTGTGCTTGCTCTTATGTCAGATAGCACCAATGCAGAGCGTAGCGGTAGTACTATGAGCGAAAAAGAGGTAGGTAGGAACCTACTTGAAGCGTTTCGGGAAGCAACTGGCCGGGTTATTGTTGCTAGTTTTGCAAGCAACGTGCATAGAGTGCAACAGATTGTGAATGCCGCAGCTGCTACTGACCGAAAGGTTGCTGTAATCGGTCGTAGTATGGTCAATATTTTTGAAGTTGCAAGAGAGCTAGGGTATCTAAGGGTACCAAAGAAAACTTATGTTGAAGTAGAACAAGTGGCAAAATTGCCACCCAATAAAGTAACTATTATCACAACGGGAAGTCAAGGTGAACCGAAAAGTGCACTTTCAAGACTGGCCTTAAGTGATCACAGGCAATTAGAAATCAACGAAAAGGATACGGTCATTATATCGGCGAATCCGATTCCTGGTAATGAGAAATATGTTTCGAGAACGATTGATCAACTATTTCGACTAGGAGCTAAAGTGATTTATGGTAAAGCAAGTGATATGCATGTGAGTGGACATGCTAGCAAGGAAGATTTGTTGCTAATGCTAAACCTGATTAAGCCTAAATATTTCATACCTGTACATGGAGAATACCGTATGCAAGTAGCCCATGCAAAATTTGCTGAACAAACTGGTGTTGATCCGAACAATATCTTCATTGCAGACAACGGCCAAGTTATAGAACTCAGCAAGGAAAAAGGGCGTATTGCAGGACGTGTATCTTCAGGAAGAACATTGGTAGACGGTTTGGGTGTTGGCGATGTTGGAAACATCGTATTAAGGGACCGCAAACAGCTTTCAGAAGATGGGATTGTCATCGTTATGATTGGGCTTTCTAAGAAGGGGTCTGAATTGATGAGTGGTCCAGATGTAGTGTCTAGAGGCTTTGTCTATGTCCGCGAATCGGAAGAACTGATGGATGAGACTAAAAAACGCATTGTTGAGACACTGGATAATCTGAAAAAAGATGGTGTCTACGAATGGAGTGGTATTAAGAATAAAGTCAGAGAACAAGTGAGCCGATTCCTATACGAAAAGACTAGAAGAAGACCGATGGTTCTACCCATCATTGTAGAAATTTAGTAATTGGATACACGGGCTTTGTCCGTGTATTTTTTTGGAGAAGAGTATGAAAGAATTGATGGAACTACATAAAAGAATCTGCGAATGCAGGAAATGCAGTCTATGTGAAACGAGAGTTATGCCGGTGGTTGATGATATACCGGAAAATACAATTCGTCTTATGTTGATTGGAGAGGCACCAGGAGGCCATGAGGCTACTATTTCTGGACGTCCATTCTCTGGTCAGGCTGGTGAAATTCTTGATGATTTTTTGCATACTATTAATCTAGAACGTAAGGTATTGTATGTTAGTAATCTGGTAAAATGTCGCCCAGTAAAGCCATCAAAGAGGCCTCGTTATGGTTTGTATGCCAACCGCAAGCCGAGTAGGGAAGAAGTGCAGGAATGCTCTATTTTTCTAGAAAAAGAAGTACAAATATTGGAACCAGAGCTGCTTGTAACGCTAGGTAAGACACCTTTGGAATGGTGCTTGGGAAGAACAATATCCATGAAGGATGTTCACGGACAGATGCTTTATTCAGATATACTTCATAGACAAGTTTACGCCATGTATCATCCTGCTAGTCTGATATATAATCGCGCATTAGCTTCAAAATATACTGAAGATTTGGAAAGACTTAGTAGTTGGCTTCATGAAGGGGCAATTAGGGAAATATAATGAAAATATTTGCGATATCTGATTTACATTTGTCATTGGGGACAGATAAACCCATGAATATATTTGGAAATAATTGGGAGAATCATTCTCAAAAAATTGCAACAGACTGGTTGGGGCAGGTGAGCGATGACGATTTGGTCTTGCTGCCAGGTGATCATTCTTGGGGGTTGAAACTTGCTGAAGCCGTGCCCGATTTAGATTTTATTGGAAAATTGCCTGGGCAGAAGGTTTTGATTAAGGGAAACCACGATCTTTGGTGGCAAAGTAAAAAAAAGCTCTTAGCTGTAATGCACCCCAGTATGCATATTCTTCAGAATGATACTTATGTTTACAATGAATGGACAATCTGTGGAACAAGGGGTTGGAGTGTACCAATGGATGACAAATTTAGTCCTGAAGACCGTAAGGTCTATATGCGGGAGCTATTGCGTCTAAAAATGTCACTAGACAAGGCAGACAAGGACAAACCCATCATTGCCATGCTTCATTATCCACCAGTCAGTGCAAGTGGTGTACCGAATGAATTTGCTAAACTGTTGGAAGAATATGGTGTGAAAATTTGCATATATGGGCATTTGCACGGTGCGATGACTCGGATTGCTTTTGAGGGGGAGCTTCATGGTGTACAGTATCATTTGGTATCTGCTGACCATTTGGGATTTAAGCTCAAGAGATTATTATGAATCTTCCTTGTTTGCTTAAGCTACTTGTCATATAATACATGTAGTCATGTGATAAATAAGGAGGAAAAAAGATGTATAATTTATGTGTTGTCGGCGGTGGCCCAGGTGGCTACGTTGCAGCAATTCGCGCTGCTCAATTGGGAGCAAAAGTAGTATTGATAGAAAAAGAATGGTTGGGAGGAACTTGTCTGAATGTTGGATGTATTCCTACCAAGGCTTTAGTAGCATCCACATCAGTACTTTCTGACATCAAAAATGCAGCTAGCTTCGGTATCGAAGTGGAAGGTGTAGGCTTTGATTTCAAAAAGATGATGGAACGTAAAGACAAGATTGTAAGCCAATTGGTTGGCGGTGTTGGATTTCTAATGAAGAAAAACAATGTTGATGTAATTGATGGAACAGCCAAATTGATTGGTAAGAATGCAGTAGAAGTAACTACACCAGATGGTACACAAACTGTTGAAGCTGAAAATATCATCTTGGCAACCGGTTCAGAAGCTGCCTTGATTAAAGCGCTTAGCTATGACGGTAAAAATGTAATTACGTCTAAGGAAGCATTAAGCCTGACCGAGGTTCCTAAAAGTATGTTGGTTATCGGCGGTGGCGTCATTGGCTGTGAATTTGCCATGATTTATGCTGAACTTGGAGTAAAAGTGACCATTGTAGAAGCCTTGGACAGAATCCTGCCTATGGTAGATCCTGAAATTTCCAAACGGATGACTACGATGCTCAAGAAAAAAAGAATCAAGATTTCTACAGGCAAGCTTATTACTGGCGTTGAAGTTGCTGATGGAAGTATCAAAGCAACTTTGGAAAGTGGTAAAGAAGTAGAAGCTGAAAAAGCATTAATTTCCATCGGTAGAACCTTCAACTCTAAAGGTTTGGGTCTTGAGGAAACTGGGGTTGAGATTGGTCAGCGTGGTGAAATCGTAGTTGACGAATACTTAAAAACCAATGTTGAGAATATTTATGCTATTGGGGACGTAACCAACAAGATACAATTAGCACACGTAGCAAGTGCCCAAGGTATCGTTTGTGTTGAAAATATGTTTAAAGATGGACCAGCAATAGCCATGAAATACGATGTAGTTCCTAGCTGTATCTTTACCAGCCCAGAAATTGCTACCGTAGGTATCTCTGAAGCAGAAGCTGAAGAGAAGGGCATCGAAATTGCTATCGGTAAGTTCGATTTCAAAGCTAGTGGAAAAGCGCTTTGTATTGGACACAATGATGGCTTTGTTAAAATAATTGCAGATAAGGCTACGGATAAAATTTTAGGTGTTCATATTATGGGCCCTCATGCAACTGATTTGATTGCAGAAGGCGTATTAGCTGTAGAAAAAGGTATTACCGTTGAAGAACTGACAAAAACCATCCATGCACATCCCACATTGTCGGAAAGTGTTATGGAAGCTGCTGAGGCAGTTCATGGGATGTCTATTCATTCATAAGAAACCAAGCCCGGGAAACCGGGCTTTTTTTGGAGGTTTAGGTGATGAAAATTTGTGTATATTCATCTTCTAGTGAAGGATTGGAAGAATCCTATTTCCAGGAGGCTAAGATTTTAGGTAAGTTGCTAGCAGAAAAACAATATGACCTAGTTTACGGCGCCGGGGATTTAGGTCTAATGGGGGCCTGTGCCCGAAGCACCTTTGAATCTGGTGGCAAGGTAATCGGAGTGATACCAGAAGCGTTAAATCGCAAGGGGATTGTATTTGAAAACTGCCAGCAATTGCACGTGACTAAGACCATGCGGGAAAGAAAGGCCATTATGGAAGACTCTGCTGATGCCTTCATCGCTTTGCCTGGTGGTTATGGAACACTTGAAGAATTGTTGGAGGTAATCACTCTCAAACAACTCCAATATCATAAAAAGCCCATCGTCATATTAAATACCAATGATTTTTATGGCAAATTACTGTCTTTTTTTGAACAGATTATTTCTCTTAAATTTGCCAAAGAAGTCTGCCGGGAATTTTACTATGTGGCCAGTGATTCCAAAGATGCTTTACGATACATTGAAGAATTCAAACCTAGCACATATGGGGAGAAGTGGTTTACTTAAGCCGGATAGGTGTATAGTATAATAAAAACTAGGAGGATGCAGAGCTATGAAATTCATTGCTGAATCAATAAATACTAGTATTGAGCGCATCAAAGAAGCCGTTGCGGAAGGTGATTCCAACTATATAAAACGATTGGCTGTAAAACTTGAAAATGCTGGCGCTAGTTACATCGATCTTAATTGTGGCACTAGAATCGGTGACGAGGTTGAGAAGATGACATGGTTGGTGAACCAGGTTCAAGAAGTTAGTAAATTACCACTATGCATTGATAGCCCTAGTCCAGAAGTTATTGAAAGAGGGCTTTCGCTTGCAAAAAACAGGAAGCAACCTATCATTAACTCCATTACTGGAGAAAAGAAACGCATGGATGCTATCATACCGATGATTGGTAAATACAAGGCCAAGGTGATAGGCCTTCTACTTGATGATCAAGGGATGCCAGCTAGTGCAATAGACCGGATTCGTATTGCAGACAACTTAATTCCTGCATTGCTAGGTGCCGGCGTATCACCGGATGACATCATAGTTGATCCAATTGTACGGCCTATCGGAACGGGCGACACTGCGGGGTTGGAGGTATTTGATGCTATCCGAGCCATCAAGGAGCGTTATCCTGAGGTGCATTTCAGCATTGGCCTTAGTAATATATCCCATGGAATTCCAGTTGATGAGATGACCAATCATGCCTTTATGATTATGTGTATCTTGCAGGGACTAGATTACTGTATTGCCAATGTATTGGATGAAAGAGTAAGAGGATATGCTTTGGTTGCGGAGGCATTGACGGCAAAAGATCCCTATTGCGCAAAATTGCTAAAGGGCTTTCGTAAAGGATATTTCCCGGAAACTCAAAACTACTTAGATTTTTAAAGTAGTTGAAGGGCTAGGTATTTGTATTAATTTGAGACAAGGTGTACAATATAAAAAAGTAAATGAAATATTTATTTTTCCAGTTACAGGATTGAAAACCGTAAGGTTTAACAATAGTCGCTTAAGGTGCGACAAACTCAACACTTGTTGAGTAGGGGGGGATAAATAAGAAAGAGACGTGGAATCCACGTCTCTTTCTTATTTATGCTTTTTTATCTTATATTTCTAGAAAACCGGAAACACTATTTTGCATGTCTGCTTTTTCTACGACATCTTGGTGCAGAATAGGCTTTTTATCCAGATCTTTGAGACCAGCTGGAATGGGCATCCCTGACTCTTCAGATAGTTTTGTCAAAAGCGTAATTTCATCTGAATTTCTGACTAAGTCGGCAGAAAGTACTGCCTTGGCAACCGAGGAATTGAACTTAAAAGGGCTAGCTGTCGATACGATAACAGTTCTATGTTCATCGGCAGTATTGGCTTGATATTTGTGATATATATCCATTGCCACGCCTGTATGAGTATCCATTAAATACCCCTTATCCTCATAAGTAGTTTTGATTCTTTGGATGGTTTCTTCATCGTTGCTACAATCCGACCAGAAAAGTTCTTGTATGGTTTTCTTCATTTGGTCATCTACCTGATAAATGCCTTTTTCTGACAGGTCTTGCATATAGCCGCGAACCTTGTTTGCATCCTTGCAAATAAGGAATAACAACCTTTCGAGGTTACTGGATATTAGGATATCCATGGATGGTGAAATAGTTTTGTTAAAGGCACGGTTTCGGTCATAGACACCTGTATTGATAAAATCTGTTAGAACGTTATTCTTGTTGGCAGCACAGACTAGGCGGTGGATGGGAAGACCCATCTGTTTAGCAAAATAGCCAGCTAGGATATTACCAAAATTGCCAGTAGGTACCACGAAGTTTATTTCTTCCCCTAATTCAATTTCTTGACGTTTAAGGAGGTCACAATAACTGGAAAAATAGTAAACGATTTGTGGAGCTAAGCGTCCCCAATTGATAGAATTGGCGGAAGAAAAACGGTACTGTTTTTCTTCTAGCTGAGCTCGCAAGTTTTCATCTGAAAAAATCTTTTTAACACCAGTCTGGGTATCATCAAAATTGCCTTTGACAGCAATGACTTTTACATTGTCACCTTCTTGGGTAATCATCTGCAGCTTTTGTATCTCACTGACCCCAGCATCAGGATAGAAGACTAAAATTTTAGTATGGTCTACATCTTTGAAACCGGATAAAGCAGCCTTACCAGTATCACCAGAGGTTGCGACAAGGATAACATAGGTGTAATCATCATTTTGCAATGAGGCTGAACTCATTAATAGATGGGGTAGTATTTGCAGTGCAATATCTTTGAAAGCGCAGGTAGGACCATGGTAAAGTTCTAATACGCTGATTTTTTCTGTTAATTTGACTAAAGGCGCAACGTCTGGATGATCGAATGATCTTTCATTGTAGGCATTATGCACACAATTTGAAAGTACATCCTTAGGAAAGTCATCTAAGAAAAGCGATAAAATGGACAGAGCCTTTTCTTGATAGGACTGATCTTTCATTTTGTCTATTTGCTGAAGCGAGAGTTTTGGAATGCTATCAGGTGTGAAAAGTCCACCATCGATGGCCAGACCAGCCAGGATAGCTTCTGCGGCACTGTGGGTCGCTTTGCCATCTCTCGTACTTTGATACAACATGTTATTTCCTCCTCAATATGATATCTTAGTAATCGTAACAGATTTGATGTTACTTGTTAAGATGTTACTTGCTATGATTCGCGTTTTATAAAGCGAGTGGGAAGTTCAATATTCCTAGATCCCTTGGATGCATCCTCAATGGAGAGAAGTAACTCATGTGCAGCCATTTCACCAAGTTCAATATTGGGATATGAAATGGATGATAGGGATGGAATCATTACATCGTTATACTTTGAATTTTCCCCTGCAACAACGGAAACCTCATCTGGAACAAGGAGGCCCAATTCATGCAGTGCTCTTAGTGTGCCCATAGCCAAAGCCTCATTGGCAGCATAGATTCCTTGTGGCATAGAATTTTTCATAGAAAGAACAGCCTTTCGGCTACTTTCAGGATCTTCCATAGGGAAAGAGAATATATTTTCTGGTAGTACGGTAATATTTTTCTTTTTGAGCTCCTCAACCAAAAGGTCACAACGGCGTTTACTGAATAAAAATTCCATTTCACCAGGAATAATAGCTACATTTTGAACTTGTGATTCGGCAAAATGGGATGCAACTTGTTTCATAGCGCTTCGTTCTTCCACATATACGGTTGTGATATTTTCAAGGGGGCCCTTGTCAATAACTACTAGAGGACATTGAAGGATGCTTTGTATTGAGCTACAATAATCCTTTTCATGTAGATAAGAACCTGCTAAAATTAAACCATCCATAAAAATGTTGGGTCGTTTTTCTTGTAGAAAATCCATAAAGTTGGCCATCTTATCCATGCTTTTACTGATATTGATGATGCTCAGCATATAGCCAGCTTCGAACAGAACTTTTTCTGCACCTTGAGTGATATCCATCATGAATTGGTTATCGATGCTATTGATTAGAAGAGTAATGCTTTTTGTTCTGCTATTAATCAGGTTTCTCGCGAATGGATTGCCTGTATAGTTGTTTTCTTGCATGACTTTTCTGATTTTTAACAAAGTTTCCGGCTTAACCTTTTCCGGTCTATTCATTGCTCTTGATACAGTAGCAACGGAAACGTTTGCGAGTTTTGCTATTTCACGAATATTCATGAAGTCCTCCTTTGAGGTTCTATGGGTATTATAGCAAAAAACAATGAGGGGGAAAATGAAATGAGAAAAGAAGATGTATTGTTTGTCAAAGATATGCGGTTTTGGGGAACACACGGTTATTTTCAAGAAGAAAACAAACTTGGACAAGAGTTCATCATCGATATTGAAGCAATAATCGATATGACCGACATGTGTGAAAAAGATGAGTTTGTTTGGGAAATAAGCTATGTGGCTCTGTTTAAGGCAGCTAAGAAGGTTGTTGAAGGTGAGGAACACAAGCTGATTCAACGCATGGCCTACCGTATTATTGAAGAAGTGTTTGCTGATACGCCAGCTTCTAAAGTGAGCGTAACTGTCAAGAAACCCAGTGCGCCACTCGGCGGTATTTTCGACCACGCTGGTTGCATCATCGAAAGAACTAGAGAAGAGATGCAATAACTGACAGCAAGTGAATAGAATCGTGGCAACACAAAAGGTCTACCCCTTCCTCGGAAGGGGTTTTTTTAGATATATAAAACAGTTGAAGGAGGCTTAGCAAATTCACCGAAGATAAAGCTAGGATAGTTTTTATGTTGCGGAGATATAGGGAGATAATAAATGAAGAAAGTTGTATATGACAAGCATTACCAGAATGAAAACTATTTTGGTAAACCCTATTCGGGACTAGTGGATTTCTTTTCCAATTATGAACCGAAGTGCAGGGTGCTTGATTTAGGATGTGGTCAGGGCAGAGATTCTCTTGTGCTTGCTCGTATGGGATACCAAGTAACGGGTGTAGATATATCAAGTGTTGGCATTTCGCAAATGAATAGAACGGCAGCGCTAGAAAATTTGGCAGTAAGAGGAATAATTGGAGATGTTTACACGTATCGTATTGATGAGTCTTATGATATGGTTCTATTAGATTCAATGTTTCATTTTTATACTAAAGACCGAAAAAAAGAGAAAGAATTGTTGCTACGGATTTTATCGGAATTAAAAACGGATGGAGTTCTATGTAATTTCATGCAAAAAGGGCAAGAAAGAGAAAAATATTATGAGAAAATTCTAGCTGAGTCAGGTCATCAGTTGGTCACCATAGTGGAAGGGTATACTGAATACCTAGAATTTGCGGATGCATTCCATATGCATATTGTAAAAAAGATATAGAACATTGAATTAAGTTTGTTTAATGATACGAGCTGAAGAAGGATAAGCTTGACTAAATTTATTTGACATAATTGTAAAGAGGCAGGAGATAAGGTATGGATACTAAATTTGTAAAATTGATGGTAGTAATGGGTGTGATGTTTGTGTCAGTGGTGGCCCTTGTTGTAAAATCAGCTAGTGCACCTTTGATTACAACTGCTTTTTTTAGATTGTTTTTTACAGTGCTTATTATGCTTCCCGTGGTGGTAGCCAAAAACAACCGAAATACATATTTTCCCCAAAAGGAACTATTGCTATCCATATTGAGTGGACTAATATTGGGGGTACACTTTTTTGGCTGGTTTGTCGCCCTGGATTATACGACTGTGGCAAATGCTACAGTGATAGTAGATGCTAGTTCTGTTTTTACACTTTTGGGAGGGCATCTTTTTCTAAACGACAAGATGACGAAGAAAGAGACAATCTGTGTGATGGCGACCTTTGTAGGTGCAATACTCTTAACCTACCGTTCCTTATCCTTTGCATCAAATGAATATATAGGCATTCTACTTTCGGTGATGTCATCAGTGACCTTATCCATTTATATGCTAATTGGTAGAAGAGTTCGGCGTACTATTTCCAATTTGAACTATACTTTTGTAGTCTATCTTTTTGGTTCCATTTTTTTAGCAGCATGTACAATGATTATGGAAGGAACCTTTACAGGTTTTCCCAAAAGCAACTACCTGATATTCCTATATTTGGCTATTTTTCCGACACTCCTAGGACATAGCATATTTTCTTGGTCACTCAAATACATAAAGGCTTCTTTCTCCGCTACGATGTTACTATTTGTTCCAGTAGTATCCATTATTGGAGCCTATTTCCTGTTTGATGAGTTGCCATTGCCAGAACAGTTTGTAGGTGCCGGTATTATCATTCTTAGCCTTTTTGCATTCACGCTAGGGAAGGATGAGGCTAGGAAAAATTTAGATTCTGACAAGGAAGAAAAAGGGATCAACTAGTTGATTGGTGTAGGGAAGATTTGAGCCTTTTTAAGAGTAGATCCGTTGTGGCTCAAAAGATGAAATAGTCGAAGCAATATATAACAATAATTGGAAAATTAACGATTGTTATTGTTCTAGAGGTCTTTTCATTTAGAGATAATTACGGTATAATGCTAATACAGTATGTTGCATGCATCATACAGGAGGAGATGATTATGACTGCGAATATCCATTGTCTGACCAAAGGTGAATACGTATATAGGGTTTTGAAGGACCGTATTTTTTCTGGTGAGATGGTTAAAGATAAGACGTATACTGTTGTTGAAATAGCTGAAGAATTGAAGGTTAGTAGAACTCCTGTAAGTGAAGCAGTGAAAATTCTTACTTCACAAGGGTACTTAATGATGTTACCCGCGGTGGGATTTAGAGTGAAGGAACTCACCTTTGAGGAAATCAATGAAATATTGTTAATCAGCTCTGCTTTGGAACGACTGGCATTGCAACAGATTATTCAAAAAGGAACAGAGGTTGATACTGAAGCCTTGAATAAGAATTTGGATGATTGTATATCGGCTATTAAAAATAAAGATGTAGATGAGTATGCTCGCCTATCTGATGAATTTCACAATCATATTTATGGAGCGGCAGATTTGCCGAAGCTATTAGATGTGATGGAAAGCATTAGTATACACGAAGCCTATTATCAGGAATCCGTGTTACGCAATCCTGAATCACTCATCACTCTTATAGAAGATCACAAGCTTTTATTGAAAATAGTAGAACAAAAACGTATCGATGATGTAGATGGATTTCTTGAACGACATGTCTGTAATTGCCTAAAGACACACGAAATCTATCTTAAATAGTTTTTGCAAAAAAACAATAGTGGGAAACCACGAGGAGGTATGTATGAAAAGGTTTGATGGTAAGGTTGCAATCGTAACTGGAGCAGGACAAGGACTTGGTGCTCAGTATGCCAAGGATTTTGCTGCAGACGGCGCACAAGTAATTGCTGTGGATATGAATCCAGACACTTTAAAAAATGTAGCATCTGAGATTGAAGAACAAGGTGGCAAAGTTGCTACTTATGTCTTGGATATCACCAACTACGAGGGTGTGGTTGCTATGGTGGATGAAGTGGTAGCTAAGTTTGGCTCAGCTGATATTCTCATCAACAATGCAGCTGTACATAGAGCAGTAGAAGTATCTGAGATGAGCAAAGCTGACTGGGACTTGCAGATTAATGTGGACTTGAATGGTTCTTTCTATTGTACCAGAGCTTGTCTTCCTTATATGCTTGAAAGAAAATATGGCAAGATTATTAATATTGCATCAGCATCTGCTAAAGTATATTTCCCAGGATTTGGTGGATATGCTGCAGCTAAAGGCGGTTTGGTAAGCTTTACGCATACCTTACAAGAAGAAGTTAAATTCGATAACATCAATGTGAATGCCATATATTTGGGCATGACCAACACAGAGTATACTCGTGCTAGAATGAATGAACATGCATCTGTGACCATTCCTCTAGAAGATATGATGCAGCCACCTGAAGTTTCAAAAGTAGTTACATGGTTAGCTTCAGATGAAGCAGCTCCTATCAAAGGCGCAGCTATTGACGTATTTGGCAACCACTACTAGGAGGTATTATGGCTAAACAAGTAAGTATCAACCAAATGGCGGCTAAAATCGTCAAAGAGGAAATAATACCTTACGAAGCAAAGCTTGGTGTTGAAGTGCATAAGATGGATTGTGGTGCAACTTTGATTGACATGGGATTGAATGTAAAAGGAAGCTGGGAGGCTGGACTTCTGTTTACTCGTGTAACCACAGGAGATATGGCCACAGTACAGTTAGGTCGTTGGAGACTAGACGATGAGATTTCATTTGCAGGGTTGGAAATTTTTACCGAAAGCCCTCTCATCGCTTGCTTGGGTTCACAAATTGCGGGTTGGCAGTTGGGCTCAGGCGAGTTTGCAACCATAGGATCTGGTCCTGCGAGAGCACAGGCTGTAGTTGAAAGTGATATGTATTTTGAGATGACAGATTACAGAGACCATAATGAAGAAGTGGTTCTTTGCATCCAGGACATAAAACTTCCTTCCGATGATATTGCGAAAGAAGTTGCTAAAGAATGTGGTGTAGACCCTAAAAATGTATATCTGCTACTCGCGCCAAGCGCTTGTCTGGTTGGATCTATTCAGGTCACAGCTAGAATTTTAGAGCAGGTTTGTCACAAAATGCATGAAAAGGGTTTCCCTGTAGAAAAAGTTGTAAATTGTTGGGGTAGTGGTCCCATCGCACCAGTAGTAAATGATGAAGTGAAAGCGATGGGTCGTATCAATGATGCTATTCTATATGGCGGAGAAGTTGAGTTTTGGGTGGATGCAGACGATGTGGAAATTGCCAAGGTTGTACACCAACTAGTTTCCAATACATCCTCGCCGTATTATCCTGAACCATTTGAGGCTGTGTTTGAAGCAGCAGGCAAAGATTTTTACTATATTGATCACGATTTCCACTCCATTGCGAAAATACAGATACACAATGTTCGAACCGGAAAATGTTTTGTTGGCGGTAAGCTAAACAAAGATGTTATTCGTGAGACGTTTCTTAAGTAGAAAGAGAGAGAAAGGGGTAAAGTTATGGCTTTAACAAAAGATCGTCTATGGAAAGTATATAGAGATATGGTACTAATCCGTAGATTCGAGGAAGAAGTTGAGAAGTACGCACAAAACGGAACCATTCCTGGTTTCATCCACTTGTCCATCGGACAGGAGGCAGCACAAGCTGGTGTAGTAGAAGCACTAAAGCAAACTGACTACAAGTTCCCTGACCACCGTGGCCATGGTGCTATCGTTCTTTCTTCTCCAGAAGAGAGAAGAAAAAACTGCATGTCTGAAATTTTTGCAAAAGAAACCGGTATCAACCACGGACGTGGCGGTTCAATGCACGTGAATGATTTGGATGCAAGAAATATGGGATTCAATGGCATTCAAGGTTCAACAGTAGTAACTTGCTTAGGAACAGCATTTGATTCTTATTACCGTAAAGCAAACAAGATGGAAGGCTGGGAGTCTGACGATAGAGATCTTGATGTAACAGCAGTATTCATGGGAGATGGTACTTTGGGAGAAGGAACCTGTCACGAATCCATGAACATGGCTGCTACTTGGAAATTGCCAATCATTTACTGCTTGATCAACAACCAGTATGCAATTTCTACACACTACACAGAATCACACCCACAAAAGCAATTGGCTACTTGGGGCGAAGGCTATGAAGTTCCTAGCTTTACAGTAGACGGAAACGACATCGAAGCTGTAATCGAAGTGGTTGAAAAAGCTGCTGAACGTGCTAGAAAAGGCGAAGGCCCAACTTTGATTGAATTTATGACCTATCGCTGGCAGGGTCACTTCTCCGGAGACCCCGCAGCCTACAGACCTGATGGCGAATTGGAAGCGTGGAAGGAAAAATGTCCACTAGTATTAGCCAAGAAAAAGCTGATGGAAGTACACGGTTATTCAGAAGAAGAGCTGGATGCTTTGCATGCTGAAGTAGAAGAAGAAATTCAAGGTTATGTAAAATTCTCTTTGGAATCACCCTCACCCAAAGCTGAGGATGCAGTGAAATTTGTTTACATGGACCGTGAAGTGGAGGGAAGATAATGACTAGAAAGATATCATTTTCCGGCGCTATAAACGAAGCCCTGCATCAGGAGATGGAACGGGACGAAACAGTATTTATTTTAGGCGAAGACGTAGCTAAAATGGGCGGTGACTTTGGTATTACCAAAGGAATTTGGCTGAAATGGCCTCATCGTGCATATGACACTGCTCTTTCAGAACAAGCCATTTTAGGACTTTGTAATGGTGCAGCTGTCTGTGGCCTTAAACCAGTAGCTGAATTGATGTTTGCTGATTTTGTTGGTGTTTGTTATGACCAATTAGTCAACAATGCAGCAAAACTTTGCTATATGTATGATGGACAAGCTTCAGCACAAATTGTGGTTCGTGCGGTAACTGGCGGAGGAATTCGTTGTGCTTATCACCATTCACAATGTATCGAACCTTGGTTGATGAACATCCCTGGTTTGGTCATTGTAGCACCATCCAACGCATACGAAGCAAAAGGACTCTTGGTTAGTGCAATCCGTAACCCGAACCCAGTAGTATTCTTAGAGCATAAATTGCTTTACAATACAAAAGCTGAAGTGCCTGAAGAACTCTATGATATTGAGTTATATAAGGCAAAAGTGGTTAAAGAAGGAACTGACATCACAATGGTCGCAGCTATGACCATGATGGCCTTTGCAGAAAAAGCTGCTAAAGAATTAGAAAAAGAAGGCATCAGCGTAGAAATCGTTAATCCATTGACCATCTTCCCTCTAGACAAGGAAACCATTGTGGATTCCGTTGCTAAGACCGGACGTTTGGTTGTGGTACAAGAAGGACCTAAAGTAATGGGCTATGCCGCTGAAATCGGAGCTATGGTAGTAGAAGATATCTTCGAATACCTGAAGGCACCAATAAGACGTGTAACATCCTTGGATGTACCTGTGCCTTTTGCACCAGTACAAGAAGATTATGTATTGCCACAGTATGACGAAGTAATCAAGGCTTGCCACGAAGTAATGACATTTTAAGATAGATAGATTGATGTAAGGTCAAACCTTACGATATTAGGTAAATCGCTGGCGGGAAAACTCCGCTAGCGATTCCTTGATTAAGGAGGATAATATGGCAACGGTAATTACTATGCCAAGATATGGCGCAAATATGGAAGAAGGTACCGTGGCTTCCTGGATGGTAGAAGAAGGCGACACCGTAGAAGAAGGCGACATTATCGGTGAAATCGCTATCGAGAAATTATCAAACGATCTAGAATCTCCCGTTACAGGAACGGTACTAAAACTTGTAGCCAAAGAAGAAGAAACACTAGCCTGTGGAGAAACAATCGCCATTATTGGTGAAGAAGATGAAGATATTTCAAGCCTACTAGGCAACAATGCGGACGAGGCAAGTACGGCCACTAGTTCAGGAAACTATGTGGTAGTAGAAATGCCCCGTTATGGTGCTAACATGGAAGAAGGCACCGTAGCAGAATGGTTTGTAGAAGTTGGAGATGAAGTTGAAGAGGGAGAAGCAATTGGTGAGATTGCCATTGAAAAACTCTCTAATGAGTTATTGGCACCGATTGGTGGTACGGTACTTAAACTGATTGCAGCAACGGAAGAAACCTTGGTATGTGGAGCACCAATCGCTATAATTGGTGAAGCCGGAGTAGATGTATCGGATTTTGATGCAAATAAAAGTGAAGCTCCCACAGCTAGTGGAAACGGTGGAACAGACGGAACAATCATAGAAATGCCGCGTTATGGAGCCAATATGGAAGAAGGCACCATAGCTGAATGGTTTGTGGATGAAGGCGACGAAGTAGAAGAAGGCGATGCGATCGGTGAAATTGCCATCGAAAAATTGTCCAATGAGTTGCTAGCACCAGTCAGCGGTGTCGTAAGAAAAATTTTGGCACAAGCTGAAGAAACCTTAGCCTGTGGTGAACCCATTGCAATCATTGCTGATGAAGATGCGGATATTTCAGGTTTATTAGAAGCAAAGGGCTCTCCTGTAGTGAATGAAGCAGTTCCCGCAGAAGAGACAAAACCAGTAGCAAAAGTGGAAACAAGAGAACCTGTTGGTGAAGTTCGTATTACACCTAAGGCCTTGGATTTGGCAGAAAAAGAAAACATCGATTACCGGGCAATAGTCGGAACGGGCAGACATGGCGATATCACCAGGGAAGATGTAAGAAATTATATTGCATCTGGAGCAGCAAAACCCGCTCCTGCAACTGCAAAGGCATTAAATGAAGATGTGAAGGCTACCCCCAAAGCGGCGGTATTAGCAGAAGAATTGGCTATCGATATTCGTAGCATAAAAGGCACTGGAAGACATGGTATGGTGACACGTGAAGATATACGTGCTGGAATTGCAGCAGGCACCGCAAGTAAATTGAATGCTTGTACAGCAGAAACATCCCTACCAAGCATGAGCTTTGGAAAACCTGAAGCCAGCCGTGTTAAGATGACAGAAATGCAAAAAGTAATTTCCAAATCCATGATGAGTAGTTTGCAAGAAACAGCACAGACTACCATTTCTATGGATATGGATGTAAATAATATGGTGAAAGCCTATAAAGCGCACAAAGAGGCCTATAAGGCTAACAATGTGAAACTTAGCTACACAGCTATTTTAATCAAGGCTGTGGCGATGGCTATGATTGAGCACCAATCTCTGAGAACTAGCATCGTTGGAAATGAGTTCGTGACTACGGATAAAATTAATATTGGTGTAGCCATTGATGTTCCTGGCGGTTTAGTAGTTCCAAGCATTAAAAACGCAAATGAAAAGAGTGTGAGCGCGATTGCTGTAGAATTGGCTGATTTAGCAAAGAGAGCCAAGGAAAATGCCTTAACGATGGATGAAATGAGTGGAAGTACATTCTCTATTACCAACTTGGGTATGTTTGGCATCAAGTACTTCACACCTGTGCTGAATCCACCTGAAAGCGGAATACTGGGTGTTGGAACACTAGTAGAACAGCCAGTTGTAAAAGATGGTGGTATATTCATGAGCCACGTTATGAACTTTAGTTTGACACACGATCATAGGATTGTGAATGGCGCACCAGCTGCTCGCTTCCTGAATGCGATAAAAGAGATTCTGGCAAGGTCGGAAGAATTACTTTAATATTAGGGATGCTTAGGCATCCCTTTTTAAAAATGAGGTGAAAAAATGATTAGTGTTAACGAGAATGCCATGCCAATGGTTAAAGACTTAATTAAAAGAGCAGCATCCCTAGGATGTGAATACAAAAAATTGAAAAATGGTGCTCATGTTGTGGACATGGGAATCAATGTACCTGGTGGATGGGAAGCAGCACGTATCTTTACAGAAATCAATATGGCTTGTCTAGGAACATGTAATTATCATGACTACCAACTTAGTGAGACATACAGTGTGCCGGCTGTTGAAGTCTATTGCGACAATCCATTATTGGGATGTTTGGCTTCGCAAATCGCAGGTTATCCTTTAGGTTCGGGAGATTTTGCTGCAATTGGTTCAGGACCAGCCAGAGCACAGGCAGCACTGAAAGAGGATCATTGTTTTGAGTATACAGATTACCGTGACCATCATCATGAGGTTGTAATCGGTGTTCAAGCAAATGAATTACCAGATGAAGCCATGGCTGAAAAGGTTGCTGCAGATTGTAAGGTAAAACCAGAAAATGTTTATCTTTTGGCGCACAATACTACCTGTATTGTAGCTAGTGTGCAAGTATCAGCACGAATTATGGAACAGACAATTAACAAGATGATTGCCAAAGGTTTTGATTTGAATACGATACAGTTTTCTAGAGGATTATGTGTCGTTGCACCAGTTGTCTTTGATGATGATGATGCGATGGGAAAAATCAATGACTGCTTGTTATATGGTGGAAAATCTGAGTTTTGGGTACGTTGGGAAGATGAAAAAATTGAGAAAATTCTTCCACAATTGGTTACCGAACACAGCAAAGATTATGGTACGTTGTTTAAAAAACTATTCTTAGCGGCTGAACGTGATTTTTATAAAATGGATTTAGATATTCATTCTCCTGCAGAAGTTACTATCTACAACATGAATACAGGGAATGTTTTCCACGCAGGAAAAATACGCAAAGATTTGATGATAAAGAGTCTATTCAATAATTGTAATCAATAAAAGAAATTGGCAGATGGATTAAATCTAGCTGCCAATTTTTATTGATAATTGCGGATTCTAATGTTGATATAGTCATTTTTCTAAACCATATTGAATTGCAGCCTGGTGCAGCTAAGAACGAAATCCACTTAATTGACTCCTGAATTAAGACGAATTCAATTTTTTGTCGATTAAATTGGTTATTTTTCATGTATTTATGATAATATATAAATCGTGAAAATAATTGACGCACTATCTAAGAGATTGGGGTATATCTATGAGTGATTTTTTTGTTGGTATTTTCTATAATGCCAGCTTACTTATAACATTAAGCTTTTTCTTTGCAAATATAACACTAAAAAAGGATGAACCTTATCGAATAGTCAAAATGATAGGTGCAGGATTATTTATTGGTATCGTCGGCATTTCGCTTATGCTCAATCCAATGTTCCTTTTACCTGGTGTATTTTTTGACACTAGGACAATTCTCTTGACTGTGACTGGATTCTTCTTTGGTTTAGTACCCACACTAGTGGCAAGCATCATAACCGTTATCTTCAGATTGACGCTAGGTGGAGTAGGAGCCTATATCGGTTCACTGACCATTATTTTGGCCTCAGTCTGTGGCCTTATATTTAGAAAAATTCGCTATCAAAAAATCATGACTAAAAAATGCTCAATTTTAGATTTTTATCTTCTAGGGCTAATTGTTCATGTATTGATGGTTAGTTCCTTATTACTTTTGCCGGTGCATGGTTTTAATATTGCCAAGAAGGTTGCTTTTCCAGTCATTCTTTTGTACCCGTTGGTATTAACGCTGATTTCTCAAGTAATTAAAAAACTGCAGGAAAATGCGCGAATCAAAATGGAATTGAAAGATAGTGAGGAAACTTGCAAACTCTACCTTAGTGCTTCACCATATGGAATTTTTGTGATTGACTTTAATGAGAGTATTACGGAAATCAATCCTAAGATCACAGAGTTATTTAAGGCTGAGAGAAACGATATGTTGGGCAGAAGAATTACGGATTTATTTGATGATAAGCAAGGCAATCTGATTCATGAACATTTTTTAAAAACAAGATTTGAGGATGATGAAACGGATTTAACGATTGAGTATATTGAACCGGACAGTTCGAAACGAATTTTCAGATTAAAAACGGTCTTAATCAAAGAACAGAAGATTTTAGGGTATCTTGATGATATAACATCGGAAGAATTGCTACGCAAAAAAATTGAGTTCTTAAACTATCATGATAGTCTAACCGGAGTCTATAATCGAAGATTTTTTGAAGAAGAATGTAAGAGATTAAATGTAGCGAGAAAAATGCCTTTGGGTATTGTAATTGGGGATGTAAATGGACTGAAGATTACCAATGATGGCTTTGGCCACCTTTCTGGCGATGAGCTCATAAAGAAAGCTTCGGAGGCTATGCAGAAATCTCTTCGAAAAGAAGATATTATGGCTAGATGGGGTGGAGATGAATTCATTATTTTGCTACCAAATACCGGTTACAAGGACACACTGAATATCATTGACCGAATCCAAAATAATATGTCTGAAGTGGTAACGGAAACAGGAATTTTATCGATTTCTTTTGGGCTGGCTGTGAAAAAAAGTCAAGACGAGGATTTTGAGGATATTTTCCGCAAAGCAGAAGATGCCATGTATCGCCAGAAAATGCACGACAGTCCAAGTGCTAAGAATATTACGCTGCGGACTATTATCAATTCATTGTACAATGCGTGTCCAAGAGAAGAAGAACATTCGAAAGGCGTGGCAAATTATGCCAAACGTTTAAGTATGGCACTCGGTCATGATGCTCGATTCCAAAAAGACGCAGAAGTTGCTGGACGACTTCACGACATAGGAAAAATTGCAGTAGGACAAGATATTCTGGATAAAACAAAAGAATTGACGAAAGAAGATTGGCATGAATTGCGCAAACATCCAGAAGTCGGCTACCGAATTCTGCAGAATGTTTCGACCTTGGGTGATGTAGCCAATGTAATATTATCTCATCATGAGTGGTATGATGGATCAGGTTACCCACAGGGACTGTATGGTGAGAAAATCCCAGAGATGTCTCGAATTATATCTGTCTGTGATGCCTATGAGGCTATGATAACCGATAAGCCATATAGATCAGCCCTAACAAAAGAAGTAGCAAAAGAAGAGCTTAAAAAGCAGATGGGAACACAGTTTGATCCTACAATTACGAGAGTGTTTTTGGATGAAGTACTAAAAGATGAATAGAAAAAAGAGCCTCAGGTGAGGCTCTTTTTTTTACCTAGTAACCATGTTACAATAAACATATCAAATTAGTATAAATATATGTTTAGAAAGGGCAAAATGACACCTAGAGAAAAACAAATACTGGAAATGATTCGAGAAAACCCTGTGGTATCTCAAAATGAACTTGCTAGAAGATTGGATATTACGAGAGCCTCTGTCGGTGTTCATATCAGTAATTTGACCAAAAAAGGATACTTGCTTGGAAAGGGGTATATCGTAAGCGAAAGTCATCCGATTACAGTAATTGGAGGTGCGAATATGGATATCCATGCCATGCCAAAAAGTAGTATGGTTATGCACGATTCTAATCCAGGCAATATCTCGATGGCTTTGGGTGGGGTAGCAAGGAATATAAGTGAAAATTTGGCACTCTTGGGTATGGATGTACGTTTAGTTAGTGCAGTTGGAGAGGATGCGTTTGGTGAGCGAATCATACGCAATGCGTTAGTGCGTAATATCAATATAAAGGATATTATTCAAAGCAAGACAGGAAGTACGTCCATATATAGTTATGTAAATGATTTGGATGGAGATTTATTAGTGGCAGTTTCGGATATGGAGATTCTGAACAACTTGGATGTTAATTTTTTCAAAAACAGGTTGCCCAAAATTGATAATTCTAAGATCACAGTCATAGAAGCCAACCTTCCACAAGACAGTATTTCCTATCTTTGTAAAAATTTAAGAAAAACAAAAATTGTAGCAGATACTGTTTCAACAACCAAGGCGAGGAAACTAATACCGGTGCTTGCAAATATATATTTACTCAAACCAAACCTACTAGAAGCAGAAGTAATATTGGGCCATCAAATAAAAACCAAAACAGAAATCATTGAAGCTGGAGATGAATTCTTAGAAAGAGGAGTCGAAAAAATTATCATTACCTTAGGGAAAGACGGTATCTATTATGCTGATGAAGTTCATAGCTATTTTTTGAAACCGAGGGTAGATAAGGTTGTCAATACGAATGGGTCTGGAGATGCGTTTCTAGCGTCATTGGTATTTGCCCTCCATGAGGGCTACGATACCAAAAGAATGTTAGACTTTGCTCTTTCAGGTGCAGCCTTAACAAGTATGAGTGAAGAAACAATAAATCCAGAAATAAGCTTAGAACGTGTAGAGGAAATGGAGAGGAGAACTCAAGTTGTCTAATTATCTAAAAGTATCAAATGAGGTTAAAGAAGCTTTGCTTAGCAATAAACCAGTAGTGGCTCTAGAATCGACCATCATATCTCATGGTATGCCCTATCCTCAGAATGTTGAAACAGCATTACGCGTCGAGGAAATTATCCGAAAGGAAGGCGCCACTCCGGCAACAATAGGAATTATCAAGGGTAAACTGACAGCTGGACTATCTGAAAATGAAATTGAGTATTTGGGTAAAAATGCTAACCAAGTAGTTAAAGTCAGCAGAAGGGATCTTCCAGTGGTTGTATCCAGAAAGCAAGACGGTGCGACTACTGTCGCTACAACCATGATTATTGCCAAGATGGCAGGCATTCAATTTTTTGCTACAGGAGGAGTCGGTGGCGTGCACCGGGGTGCAAATATAAGTTTTGACATATCTGCTGACTTGATGGAACTAGCAGAGACTGAGGTTGTAGTAATCAGTGCTGGGATTAAGTCAATACTAGATATCCGGGCAACGCTCGAGGTCTTGGAAACGCAGGGCGTTACAGTTGTTAGCTATCAATGCGATCATTTACCGGCGTTCTATCTTCGTGATAGCGGATTTGCAGTAGATGCTAGAGTAGATACACCTGAGGAGTTAGCCCAAATGGTGCATGCAAAATGGAATATGGGACTAAAAGGTGGCATGCTGATTGGCAATCCAGTACCCAAAGAATATGAAGAACAGAAGGGTAGGGTAGAAGGTGCTATTAATATGGCACTTGAAGAATTGAAAAGCAGTGACATCAAGGGTAAGGACGCGACACCCTTTCTTCTTAAACGAGTTAAAGACCTTACCAACGGAGAGAGCTTAAATACCAACATACAATTGGTTTATAACAATGCAAGATTAGCGGCGCAAGTTGCAAAAATATATTGCTCCAGTCAAGAAGATTAAGATGTTTTACCATTGTTAGCAGATCTATTTTGCAAATTTGGAAGGATAATCCTCTAAAATCTTGAAATTTATCTGTGATATCTAAAAGAATGCAGTATGGATTGGTTTATCCGTTATGACGGTTTCATCTTTTAGGACGAAAAAGGAATAACAGATAATCAAAATAGTTTGTTCAAGGAGGAGCTATGAAAGATATGTTTAAAGTTTCAACCAAAACCATTGTTGCTACGGGTTTGGGAGCTGCCATTTTTATGCTTTTATTTATGTATGTTAAAGTGCCTTCTCCCGTGCCTGAGACTAGTTTTCAGACAGCTTATGGTCTAGGGGCTTTTTTTGCTACCTTATTTGGACCCATTGCGGGTGCCTTGATTGCTTTTATTGGACATGCTCTTAGTGATGCTGTTCAGTATGGATCACCGTGGTGGAGTTGGGTTATCGCATCTGGTGTTGCTGGCTTTATCTTTGGTTTTGCATTTAAGAAAACTTCTGTCGAAGAAGGTATATTTGGAACGAAGGACATCATAAGATTTAATGCAATTCAAATTATTGGCAACTTAATTGCTTGGGTTATCGTTGCCCCTGTGCTGGATATCTTGATTTATGCAGAACCTGTGAATCTTGTGTTTACGCAAGGCATCATTGCCGCAGTCATGAACTCGATTAGTGCAGGAGTTATAGGAACGTTGTTACTGATTGCTTATGCACAAACTAGAACAAAAGAAGGTAGCTTGACCAAGGAATAGGAAAAGGCAGGAGTATTTTATGACGAATAAACCAATCATTTCCTTTAAAAATTTCACCTTCCAGTATTATAGTCAGGCAGAACCGACCCTCTATGATATAAATCTGGATATTTACCCAGGTGAGAAAATATTGATAGTTGGACCCAGTGGAAGCGGCAAAAGTACACTGGGTCATTGTTTAAATGGCTTGATTCCCTTCTCATATAAAGGCAATAGCACGGGCTCTTTGACAATCAAGAATCAAGAAACAAACGAGTTGGATATATTTACGCTATCGAAAATGATCGGTACGGTGCTCCAAGATGCAGACGGTCAGTTTGTTGGTTTGACAGTGGGAGAGGATATTGCCTTTGCCATGGAAAATGACTGCGTTGATAATGAAACAATGCACGAAAGAGTTAAGAAAGTATCAGAAATGGTAGATATGGATAATTTACTGACCAGTTCTCCCTTTGAACTTTCAGGTGGTCAGAAGCAAAGGACTTCTTTGGCAGGTGTCATGATTGATGATGTTGATATACTGCTGTTTGATGAACCGCTGGCTAACCTTGACCCCTTGACAGGTAAAGTAGCCATTGAAATCATTGATGATATTCAAAAACGTTCCGGTAAGACAGTTATAATTATAGAACACCGCCTCGAAGATGTATTACATCGCCATGTTGACAGAATTCTCGTTGTAAATGAAGGAAGAATCATTGCTGATGAGAATGCTCATCGTTTGGTATCTTCTTCCACACTAACGAATACTGGTATTCGCGAGCCCTTATATGTCACTGCCTTGAAATTGGCAGGTGTATCTGTAACACCGGAGATGTTGCCGGGTCAAATTACGAGTATCAAGACAGAACGCGTTGCAGAGGATGTTAAGAATTGGTTTAATAGACAAGTTAAAATGACACCTGAAAAACAGGGTGAATCCCTTCTAACTATGGATAATATATCCTTTTCATATGATGGGGTAACCCCTATTCTTAAGAATATTTGTTTTGATATTAAGGTAGGAGAAATGGTATCCATTGTAGGAAAAAATGGTGCTGGCAAGTCAACCATATCCAAAATACTCTGTGGCTTTGAGGCTGAAGACGAGGGAAGGGTATTCATAAAAGGCAAAGATATTCGTAACCTAAGCATCAAGGAAAGAGCAGAAACGATTGGATTGGTAATGCAAAATCCCAATCAGATGATTTCGAAACCAATGATTTATGATGAGGTTGCTTTAGGCTTGCGCTTGAGAGGAGTAGCAGAGGACGTAATTGAGTCTAGAGTTCAGGAAGTTCTTACGGTTTGTGGACTGGCTCCTTTTATTAAGTGGCCAATTTCAGCACTAAGTTATGGACAAAAGAAAAGGGTGACGATTGCATCCATATTGGTGATGAACCCAGATATATTAATACTGGATGAACCAACTGCTGGTCAAGATTACAAGCACTACAGTGAAATAATGGAATTTTTGGTAAAAATCAATCAGACAGGGGTGACCGTAATTATGATTACCCATGATATGCATCTGATGCTTGAATATACACCTAGAGCCATTGTGCTAGCTGGTGGTGAAATTATTGCTGATACGAGTGCTTCGTCTGTTCTTACTGATATGGACATCATCAATCAAGCAAATTTGAAAGAAACCTCTTTGTTTAACCTAGCTCAAATGGTAGGAATTGCCGATGAGACAGCCTTTGTTCAGTCCTTTATTGATGCGGAAAGGAGGCTGCGTAATCATGAAAATGAAACTTTTTAGCTACAACCTTGTAGATACCTTTGTCCACCGTTTATCAGGTATGACCAAGCTAATTTGCTTTCTATTGCTCACGTTTGCAGTAATGTTTTCCTATGATATACGAGTCATTCTTTTTGTTATGTTTTTCTCTTTGGCTATTTTAAAGATATCTTTAATAAAATATCGGCAGATTCGCCTTATGGTAATCTATGTAGCCATATTTGTCATTACAAATGCAATAATAACTTATTTATTTGCTCCTGAATATGGTGTCGAAATTTATGGAACTCGTCATGAACTTGTGCATCTTATTGGACGATATTCTATAACGTTAGAGCAATTATTCTATCAAGTAACCAAACTGATCAAATATGCATCCGTCATACCGCTCGGTATCATCTTCTTATTGACCACCAATCCTAGTGAGTTTGCTTCCTCCTTGAATGGAGTGGGTGTCCACTACAAGGCAGCCTATGCAGTAGAATTGACCTTGCGTTATTTTCCTGATGTTCAGCGAGAATATCACGATATCAGTCAAGCCCAACAGGCACGAGGATTAAATTTATCCTCTAAGACAAAACTAGGTACAAGATTTAAAAATTCTCTACAAATTATAATACCCTTGATTTTTTCAACGTTAGATCGTATTGAAATGATCTCCAATGCCATGGATCTTCGTGGATTTGGAAAACATAATAAGAGGACTTGGTATAATCAACGCAGGATGACAAGAGAAGATTTCCTTGCTATTTCAATTTCAACCGCCATCTTTTTATTAACCATTGCCGTATCAGTATTTGTAAATCAAAGTAGATTTTTTAATCCATTCGTTTAGGAGGGAATATGAAACCGATTTTAGTATTTCAAACCGATTTTACCTATAAGGAAGGTGCTGTTTGCGCCATGTATGGTGTCGTAAAGAGCGTTGATCGAGAGCTAGAAATTATGGATGGAACCCACGAGATACCCCAATACGATACGTGGAGTGCATCGTACAGATTGTTTCAATCTATGAAATTTTGGCCGAAAGGTACCGTCTTTGTTTCAGTAGTGGACCCAGGTGTTGGCACCACCAGAAAAGCAGCCGTGGCAAAAACCACAGACGGGTACTATGTGGTGACACCAGATAATGGTTCCCTGACACATTTGAAGAAATGGGTGGGAATAGAGGAGATACGAGAGATAGATGAGTCAGTCAATCGACTAAAGGGGAAGAATACAGAGGGTGTAGCAATATTCCATGGTAGAGACCTTTTCGGGTACTGTGCAGCTAAACTGGCGAGTGGGATCATTCGTTTTGATGAGGTTGGTCCAAGCTATCCTGTAGCTGAAATAGTAGAACATGAAATAAATGTTCCAACAATAAAAGATGGTGTGCTGCTTGGCCATATTGAGATTGGAGACCCAAATTTTGGGAATCTTTGGACAAATATTCCATTAGAATTAATGAATGAAGCGGGATTTGAATATGGGGATTATCTGCATTTAAAGATATTCTTTGAAGGCAAAGAACGATTTAATGATGTACTTCTTTTTGAAAAATCTTTTGGCTTTACAGATAAGGGACAACCCATTATTTACAATAACGAACTGATGCGCATTGCTTTGGCTGTGAGCCAAGGAAGCTTTGAAAAACAGTTTGGCATTGAATCGGGCACAGGATGGACATTGGAATTAGGAAAAGCAGAAAATGTTGCTTGAAAGCTGTTGCCAAGAATAGTTTAAACGAAAATGATTCACGGGGTAGGAGGAATTTGAAATGAATAAACTGTTGGTTTTCCAAAGCGACTTTGGTTTGGTTGACGGTGCGGTGGCTGCAATGTATGGAGTAGCTCATGAGGTAGATCGAGAATTAAAAACATATGATTTGACACACGATATTAAACCATTCAATATTTGGGAAGCAAGTTACAGACTGTTTCAAGCTCTTGAATACTGGCCAACGGACACTGTTTTTGTATCTGTTGTAGATCCTGGTGTAGGTTCTTCTAGGAAAAGTGTTGTTGCAAAGACTTCTAAAGGTCAGCTAATTGTAACACCAGATAACGGTACTTTGACACATTTGAAAAAGTTTGTTGGAATTACAGAAGTGAGGGAAATTGAAGAGTCAAAACACAGACGTAAGGACTCAGAACATTCCCATACTTTTCATGGGCGAGATGTCTATGCCTACACTGGTGCCAAGCTAGCTTCTGAGGCTATAAGCTTTGAAGAAGTTGGACGTGAGCTTTCAGTAACAGAAATTGTGGAGGTAGTACTTGGAGAAGTAATTAAAACAGAGGATGGCATCCAAGGGAGCATTGATATATTGGATGTGCGTTTTGGATCTTTGTGGACAAATATTTTATGGGAAGATTTCAATGAGATGGGTTTCAAATACCAAGATAAGATAGAAGTTATCATAAAGAATGGCCCAACCATGGTCTATAATAACCGAATAACATTTGGTAAATCTTTTGCAGACGTTTATGCAAGTGAACCAATTATCTATATTAATTCACTGTACCGTGTGGCTGTAGCCATCAATCAAGGAAATTTTGCACGTGCCTATAATATAGGAACCGGAATACACTGGACTATAGAATTTAGAAAGATAGAGGATAAGTGATTACGCTCAAATCACTTTGGGATAGAAATAGCTGAAAAAGGACAGACAGATACACACCTCTTACACCCAATGCATCGCTCATCCACAATAACTGCAATTTTATCAGTCAGGTCAATGGCACCCATAGGGCAGACATCTTGGCATTTACTACATCCCATGCATAGAAGAGGGTCAATTCTAGGGACTGGTCCTCTGTTTACGTTGGGCATAGGTATTGGCTCCATCATGGTCTTACAATTGGGACAGCTCTTTTGTGGCGTTTCTCCAAAGGATACGGTGCTAGTGCTATAGCCGCATTCTGGACATTTGATAAACTGAATTATCGGACGTTTATTTTTCGAATTATCATTGGCATTCTTAGACATGATTCTACCTCTCCCTGTAATATTGTTACTATAATACATCCGGGGGGTATAAGTGTCAAATTTTTATATGGCAATATAATATCTTGCACATCAAACTAAAGAACGTGGACAAAACGATTCCTTTGGAGTATTCTAATGAAGGATATATGTTCAAAAATACAGATTAGGGGGCTTAAAGTGGAAACAGTATCAATGCTAGTAGGGTATTGAAGAGTAATAGAGACGATGTGAGGTGTCTATGAGAGTAACCATGGTATGGCCGAATTGTGATAAATTTAATGATTCGGTAATTTCTGAACATAATGACTTGTTTTGGGTTGAATGTCCCAAAGAAATAGCTGAGAATAAAGTATTCCCTTATATGAAGAAAAGAACAATTAAAGAGACTCTGCGAACTGTTCGAACTGAAACCTGTGATTGTGATTTGATGAAAGAACATGGGAACCGGGTTAATTGTTATTATTTTTTAATTTCCAGAGACTTAAAGATTATCAAGCCGATGCTTTGGTTTTATCTTAGTAGTCATGATGTAAATGGTAAACATCCTCTTAGAAAGATTGAAGAGGTTCACTTAGATAGCTTAAAAGATCTATCTAGTCTAAATCCAGTACTAATTTAAAAATATAGAAAACGTATTCCTGTTGGAATACGTTTTTTTAAATACCAGAAATGATGAATTAACAAAAAAACTCTGGTTCGAAATTATTTATGTTACCTTGTGTAGCATAGAGTGTTACTTTACGAATGATATGATTGATAAAAGAAGGTAATGGCGACGAAAAATAGAATTGGTATATTAGCCAGAGTTACGAAAACGTATTCAAAAAAATTGAGGAGGAAAAAGATGTTTAAATTCCAAAATGGAGAAAATAATTACAGGTTTTATCAGACAAGATATGGTATAGAATGTTGTATGTTGGATGCAGATGGGAATAATAAGGATTGCAGAATATCAACTGAGGTCACTCTACCTACGAATGAAGAAGAAGCAAAAGCTGCACTTAAAGATGACAATTGGTTTCCTTCTGAAGAATTGTTAGATAAAAAACTTTTCGCTGGAGGTCTTTGCCGTTTAGAATCAAGAGCAGGAGACAAGGTAAGGGTATTCAGCAAAGACAAACTTGGAAAATATAGTTTTATTGATCTAATGAAATTGGGCTTTATGTCTGATTTAGATAAAGAGAGTATTAAGGGTAAAAGAGCAACGGAAATGATGAATGTGGTAGCAGATTTTTGCGCAAGCAATGATATCTCATACATGAAATTATTCAAAGAAGAAGCCGACGCTGTAGAGTTTGCTGAATTCTTGCACGATGGAGGATTTGTTGAATAGGAATAATTGTTAGGGGAGCCGACAGGCTCCCCTAATTCGTATAAGGATGGTATAGAAGTATGAGTATGATATTTAGCTGTAAATGCTATAATAAGTATATTCTGAATTTTCACTATACTTACTATTGCTAGGTTAGTATGGAAAGGACAGTTATGATACCCAATCGATGGTATGCAGTGCTTTCAGAAAAAGAATTGAAGAATAAGAGTTTACTTTCAATCAGGTGTTTTGGCATAGACCTTGCTTTGTGGCGACGTAAGGATGGTTCCTACGTATGTCTAACGGATCAGTGTTGCCACCGTGGGGCGAGCCTATCAAGGGGAAAAGTAAAAGGTGATTTGCTTCATTGTCCATTTCATGGGTTTGCTTATGATGAAAAAGGAATCGTGAGAATAATACCAGCCTTGGGTAAGCATTCTGTAGTTAATGAGCGATTCCATATAAATCATTTTAAAACTCAAATACGATATGGATTTCTATGGGTATTCTATGGCAAGGAAGAAGAAGCACCATCTGATATACCCTTTTTTGAAGAACTAGAATCAGGTTACATTTATGGTGAGTTTTCGGAGGTTTGGCCAGTCCACTATACGAGAGCGATAGAAAATCAACTAGATGTAGCTCATTTGCCTTTTGTACACGATACAACGATAGGTAGGACTAAGAAAACACTGGTACATGGCCCAGTGGTTATTTGGGAAAAAGAGAAAATGACATTCTATGTGAAAAATGAGAAGGATGATGGACTTGTTACTCCTTTGAAACCGGATGAGATAAGACCATACAAACAATTGTTTTCATTGCAGTATCAAGTTCCCAATATCTGGCAGAACAGAATATCTGATTCGTTAAAAATATTGGCAGCGTTTGTACCCGTTGATGAAAACCATACTCGAATATATTTACGAACATATCAAAAGAAAGTAAGTATTCCATTACTAGGTAAACTGTTGACTCAAATCATGCAGGTGGGGAATAGGGTGGTTCTACACCAAGACCGAAGAGTAGTTGTTTATCAAAAGCCGATAAAAAGTGAGCTTAATATGCATGAAAATTTAATTCAAGCAGATTTACCAATTATTGAATTTAGGAAAAAAAGGGAACAATTAAAAGGCTTACATAAAGCCTAACGGGGGACTAAGGGATGGCGCTTAAGGAAAGAGATTTGTACCAAAAGCTATTAAACAAGATTGATGACGGAATTTATTTTGTAACGACCGATCGCACCATAAGCTTCTGGAATAAAGCAGCAGAAAGAATCACGGGTTATATGAGTGACGAGGTGGTAGGAAGCAAATGCTATGATAATATTTTGAATCATATTGATAAAGAAGGCATAGGCCTTTGCCAGGTCGCATGTCCCCTGGTAAAGACAATGGAAGATGGTAAGGACAGACAAGCTCCAGTTTATCTCCGGCATAAGAAGGGCTATCGTGTTCCGGTCAGTATCAAGACTTTACCCATATACGACGATCAGGAAATTGTAGGTGCTATTGAGATTTTTACGGATCAAGAAGAACCCTTCAGTTTGTTGGAAAGTATAGAAGAATTGACAATATTAGCTCATTATGATGCATTGACTGGTTTAGCGAATCGAAGAAAAATTGGTGACTTTTTGCAACAAAACCAATTGAACCAAAATGACTTAGATATTCCTTTTGGTGCAATTTTAGCTGATATTGATAATTTTAAAAGAGTCAATGATTGTTATGGCCATGATGCTGGAGACGAAGTAATTAAGATGACAGGTAAGGTGCTATCTAGCATTGGACGAAAGAGTGATCTAATCGGTAGATGGGGTGGGGAAGAATATGCAGGGATATTTCCTGGTGTTTCGCAAGACTATCTTAAGAAGATTGTAGAAAAGATGAGAGTTATGATTGAAAACTCGGTTGTTTATTATAAAGGAGAAACCATTGAAATAACCATTTCAATCGGTGCTGCAATATCTCGAAAAGGAGAGAACCCAACAGAATTAATGAACAGAGCGGATAAGATGTTGTATCAGTGTAAATCTGATGGCAGAAATTGTGTAGCTGTGGAATAATGGACAAAAATTGGCGCGTAAATGAAACATTATTGTAGTGCTACCGTCTAGAAGAGTAAGGAGGGATGTTTTATGTTTTTGAAGATAAATACGAAAATAGTCAACATCGTACTTATTCTTGTCATGCTATTAGGATTCACAGGCTGTGAAGAAGCCATTGAACCAAGTGAGGTAACTGTAAATGAGGAACTTTCTTTAGCCAACACTTCTTTTTCCTTTGATATGCTAAGGATGCTCAACAAAGAAGAGGAAGATGGCAACGTGTTATTTTCTCCCTTAAGTATTTCAATAGCTCTTAGTATGGCCTTAAATGGTTCACAAGGCGAGACGCGTGATGAAATGGTAGAAATGCTGTCTTATCAGGAATTAGATATGAACTCTATCAATCAGTCCTATGCCGACTACCAAAATTATTTAGATAATCATAAAGGAGATACGGAGTTATATTTGAAAAATTCCATATGGATTCGGGAAGGCGAAGAAATAAAGACTGACTATTTGGATGTTATAGCCAAACAATATCTCGCAAGATTAGACTATCTGGATTTCAATGATCCAGATTCAGCAACTGCTATCAATAACTGGATTGAAGAAGCTACAAAGGGAAAAATTAGCGATATGATAGCGCCACCCTTACCTTCAGATGCAGTAGCCTATCTAATAAACGCAATTTATTTTAAAGGAGATTGGGCTGAACAGTTTGATAAGGATAGTACCTTTGATGCAGAATTCTATAAGCAAAATGGTCAAACTAGTACCGTTAAAATGATGAATGACAAGAGAACGGTATGGTATATGGAAAATGAAAATATGGAAGCAGTTCGTATTCCATATGTAGATGAAAATCGAAGTATGATTATTCTGCTTCCAAAGGAAACAGATTATATCGATAATTTGATCAACCGATTAGATGAAAAGATATTTTCAACAATTCTAGAAAGTTTTTATGAAGTCGATGATATGATACTGCAAATACCTAAGTTTGAGATGGAATATGGAACTAAAAATTTGAATCAGTCTCTTAAAAACTTGGGCATGAATATAGCTTTTACCTCTGATGCTGATTTTTCCGGCATGAGGGATGGATTGTATATTTCAAATGTGTTGCATAAGGCCTTTATTGAAGTAAATGAGCAGGGAAGTGAGGCAGCAGCTGCAACTGTAGTTGACCTGAAAGAAACTGCTATGGAGAGTCCAAAAAAATTTAGAGCAGATCGACCATTTCTATTTTTAATTTATGATGAGGATTCAAATAGTATCTTATTCTTAGGGAAGTATAGCGAATAAGATTAAGAGACAAAAAGAGGAGTGATGAAATGAGTATGTCATCACTCCTCTTTTTTATTATAATTCTTCCTAAAATGTATGGAGCTTGAAGATATGTGATGTATAATTCTGTCTTTGAAAATTATATTATGACTAGTCTAGATTTTCAGGCCTTTGAACTTGGATTTTCAGATATTTAAAATGTATAATATAAATGAGACTAGCATAGGAGAATTATATTTCTACTGTAAGTACTAAGAATAGTAAGAAAACGATTGCAGATTTGTTAGGGGAGGAATATATGAATAAGAAACCGAAAATTTTGACTGTGAATAAGGGACCCTTGGTCATTCAAGATTTAGAAAGTATTCATGCAGATACAGGGCGGGAGGTTTCTATTGATACTCCAGTTGCATTGTGCCGTTGCGGTGGCTCAGAGAATAGTCCATTTTGTGATGGCAATCATGCTAAAATTAACTTCAATGATGAAAAAGCTCCAAATAGAATAGAAAGAAAAAAGTCTAGTTACATCGGACATGGAATTACGATACATGATGATCGGGGCATTTGTTCTCATGCAGGTTTTTGCACAGATGAACTACCAAAAGTATTCAGAATGCATGAAGAACCATGGATCGATCCGGATGCTGAATGTGTTGAAAAAATAATTGAAACAATCCGTAAATGTCCGTCAGGAGCTCTAAGTTATTCAATTGATGGCACACTGTTTGATGAATATTCAGAACAGCCCAGCATTAAAACTGTGGCTAGGGGACCGTATTATGTATCGGGCTCTGTGGAATTTGACCACGAGGATGAACTGGCATCGAAAGAGCATTATGCGGTGTGTCGCTGTGGTAGCTCTAAAAATAAGCCATTTTGTAGTGGGGAACATTGGTATATAGGTTATGATGATACCGGATTGATTAGAACCCCGGCAAACCGTATGCATAAAAAACCAATGCTTTTAGAAGCAAATGAAATAGTACACAACATGGTCCAACAAGGTGTAAGTGAAAATACGGCTATGAGTACACTACAACCGTATGATGGATTAGATACAGTGCTTTTTAAAGCTGCACAACTGAATCGCATGCCGTTAAATGAGGATGTTCCGGTAAAACTTGCAACTGTGATCGGAAAAAATTGTAGGAAACCACTAAGGCTTTCCCTCCCATTTTATATTTCTCATATGAGCTATGGGGCTATTTCAAAGGAAGCCAAAAAGGCTTTAGCAGTAGGATCATCAATCGTGGATACAGCAATTTGTTCTGGTGAGGGTGGATATTTGGCCCTTGAACGCGAAAATGCAAAGCACTATATCTATGAACTGGGGACCGCTGAATTTTCTCATGACGAAAAGGCTATAGCAAAGGCAGATGCTGTAGAAATTAAAATCGGACAAGGTGTTAAACCTGGGGTTGGTGGTCATTTGCCAGCGGAAAAAGTAACAGAGGAAATAGCAAAAATCCGCCATTTAAAGCCAGGACAAGATTCTGTATCGCCTGGGCGGTTCTCTGGTATAGATACCATAGACGATTTAATCAAAGTGGTGAATTGGATTCGTGAAATCAATCCTGATATTCCTGTAGGCATTAAGATTGCAACTGGTCAAATAGAAGAGGATATTCGTTTTGCCTTGAAGGCAAAACCTGACTTCATTACCATAGATTGCCGTGGAGGAGCAACGGGGTCTTCTCCAGGATTCCTAAAGGATAATGTGGGTGTTCCAGCCATTTATGCAATTCCAAGGGCCAAATCTGTTATGGCAAAAGAAGGAGCCGAAGTATCCCTTGTGGCGACTGGAAGCTTCCGTACGAGTGCAGATATTGCTAAGGGGTTAGCGTTAGGTGCTGATGCTATAGCGCTTGCAACAGCATCCTTGATCGGCATAGGCTGCATTCAAGCAAGAGTTTGTCATACGGGAAAATGTCCAGTAGGAATTGCTACTCAGGATGAGAAACTAAGGACTTTGCTAAAACATGAGAAATCAGTGAATGGCTTGGTAAATTTATATAATACATTAGCAGAAGAATTACGTGTATTTTGCCGAGTGAGTGGTAAACGGGATATCCATAAAATGGGAACAGAAGATTTGATGTCAACTAGCGAAACAATTGCTAGCGCTATAGGGATTACGTCCTAAGTAAACGAGTATGAAATGTTGGGTTTTGTACTGTAAATGTGAAAGGTGGAAAAAACGTGGCAACGTTTTTAGGTTGGTTGAATATTGTTTTAATCCTTTACCTTGTTTCGCTATTCCTAATCAAGCGATACATTAGTTGGAAGGGTAGAAATATCACCACAAGCATGAAATTGATTACCATCAAAATCAGTCGTTTTCATAAAATTGCAGCGATGGCTTTGCTGATGCTTGGATTGGTACATGGATATTTAGCACAAGGCAATCAATTGATCATTAACCATAGCGGGTTTTTGTTATGGATAATTGTACTCACTACGACAGTGGTGGGTATGATAAACGAAAATACAGATAATGAAAAGCTAAGAAAGTTACATGTTCAATATGCCTTTTTGCTAATAGTAGTTCTACTGTATCATTATTTTTATTCAGGACCGATAATTGGATAGTGAATGTAATAGATCAAGTATTTCAAAATATGTTATACCTGATTATCTAGACTTGTTATAGAACGAATGGTTTGAAATTATACTTTGACACAAGATAGCCATGCACTGCCGTGGGCTATCTTGTATTATTATGTCTAGGTATCGTAATTCAATTGAAATATAAATCATATTAATGGTTTATTTTGTATACTTTTTTTGATGTCATACGTTATATATATGAGATCTCAATTCATTGAAAGGCAAATGGTAATGGACAATATTGAAGCACAATTGATTATTGAAAAAGCCAACATAGTATTTCGCTACTTGCTAAGTATAGGTGTTGAGTATCAAATTGCAGAAGATATAGTGGGGGAAGCTATCTACAAATCAATCCTTTACTTTGATGGTATTGAGCCTGAAAACCTCAAGTCTTGGCTTTTTAGAGTAGCCCTAAATGGTTATTATGATCTTTTAAAAAAGAATAAAAGACAGACCTTATATGGAACAGTAGATTTAGATCGATTCAGCCAGTATTTATTGAAAGAACAGTCTGAATCACTAGAAAAGAAACTAATACAAAGTGAAAATCATAAGCTAATTGCCGAAACGATTCGAAGTTTAAACAAGAGCATGCAAGAAGTATTGCTGTTACGCGTACAAATGGAACTTAGCTATAAGGAAATTGGCGAATATTTAGATATGCCAATTGAAACAGTACGTACTTATCTTTACCGAGCTAGATTGGAATTAAAAAACAGATGGGAGAAAGAAGATGGAAAATCATACGAAAAAAGAGTATAAACTGATGGATGATATGTATGAAGTTGATGACTTAGAGCAAGAGGAGAAATGGAAAAAAATATTAAAGAAAGCCAAGACAAAATCCATATTTCGAAACCTAGGTATAAGCCTGTTGGTTTTTTTATTGTTGTTTTTGGTTGGAAATCATGTCAATAATTGGTTAATTGATGAAATGCGACAAGAACAAGAATTGGCGACTGAAGCCTTTAATATGATTTCTGCACCCAATAAATATTTGGGTAGTAGTAGTCGATTTGAAGAGTTCTTCAGAGGATATACGGAAGTATCAACTTACAAGATAATAGGCGGAAAAGTAGTCCCAACTGAATTATTGAAATACAGTTATGGACTTACGCAAGATTATAGAGGGGATTGGACTGGTAGTTTTTCTCCTGCGATTTTGTCCAGAAGCTATACCGAGGATGATGCGGAGAATGTGCACTACAATGAGTTGGGACAACGAGAAATGTTGTTTTATTATCCATTCATCAAGTATGATTCCTATCGCAATGATTTGGAACTATTGAAAGACATGGATCAGGATATGCTAATTGAAGTCGCCTTATCTCTAGATGGAGATTATTCGATAGCGGATATCCAAGAAATGTTTCCTACGCAATTGATTGCATGGTATTGGGTACTTGATTTGGATGAAGCGGAAGAAGAACAAGCTAGAGCACACTTGTATATTCAAGAAACAGAAGAAGGTAATATTGAACATCAGATACCCAATCGAGTACGATCCGAAGAGACAGCATATGGTGTAAAAGCATATTCAGAAAATGGGGAACCGTATGAAGAGCCATTGAATAGTTTTAGAAGAAATCTAGAAATGGGTATGAAACAGGACACAAGATTTACGAGTGAATTTAAAAGAGTATATCAAAATACAGGCTTAGGACAGGCATCTTCCGATGATTATGAATGTTTTGGAGGACTGGTTGTAAGTGGAAGCGTAGATGAATTACTACCGTTATTAGATCATCCTCATGTTGTAGCTAGTACACTAGGGGTTACAACAAGGAAGTATTAGCAATAGCCTTTTTTTTCAAGAAAGGAACAGGTTGCAAAAAAATGTTCCTTTAGAATTAAATAAATGGCAATATCCTAGAAAGATGCATTGTATAAAAATCATTCTGGGATATTGTTTTTTAATACGATTTTTTGCAGTTATATTTTGAATTCTTTATGTTATAATCAGGAAAAAGTTAATGTGAAAGTGGAATATGTTAAATACAGAATTTTCCGCAGTACTATTGTTTACTGCGGCTATATTATTAAATCTATCCTATTATGGATATAAACGAAGGCACATACCCGGAGCCAAAGCTCTATGTTTATTGATGCTTGCTATGAGCATACAGACCATAGGTTATGCATTTGAAATTATGAGTAGTAGCGTTGGGACGATGTTGCTATGGGTTAAAATTGAATATATTGGCATATCATTTTTCCCTGTCTTAATTATGTATTTTATAAGAGAATATTTGGATGAAAAGCGTTTTGCCAGTAGCTACGTTATGCTATTTTTGCTAGCTCAAAATATCTTAACCTTGATTTTGGTTTGGACCAATTCATATCATTTCCTTTACTATTCTTCTTATAATTTGAGCCAGACCTGGGGTTTTAATGTCTTGGTACTGAATAGAGGGATTTGGTACTATGTGCATGTATTTGTCTTTTACATGGTAGCCATCTATGGAACGTATCGTTTGTTTCAGAATATACATGGTGCAACAGGAATTTATCGTAGAAAAACTAGATTTGTTTTTTATGCTATTTCGATGCCGATGGTGGTATCCTTAGCCTATTTGTTTGGCATAGGACCTAAAAATATCGATATTACAATATTTTCATATGTATTAATTGGGATTCTAATAGCCTATGGTTTATACGAGCATGATATTTTATACCTCTTGCCGTTAACCCAAAAGGATATTTTGAATGCCATAGATGAAGCAGTAATCGTTTTAGATGATAAAGATTGTATCCTGGATTATAATGCAGCAGCGAGCAAAAATTTCAATATGTTACAGCTTAGTAAACAAGGAGATAAGTTAAAGAGCTTTGAACCTTTCAAGGAGTTTGACTTGGAGCAAGCTGAAACCAATATACATTACAACGGGCGTATATTCGGTTCTAAAATTCGAAATGGTCAAAAAGACCGTTTTAGGATTCTGGTGATAAAGGATAATACTAATCGGGAAAATGCTTATTATAAATTAAAATGGTTGGCCAATCGTGATGTATTAACATCCTTGTACAATAGACGGTATTTTATGGAACTATTCGAATGTTCTATGAAGGATGGGGTAGTCGCAATTTTGGATATTGATCATTTTAAAAATATTAACGATACCTATGGACATAAGACAGGAGATAACACCTTAATTGCTTTCTCTAAACTGCTCCAAGATTATTTCAAAAATTATCCAGTTTGCCGGTATGGTGGTGAGGAGTTTGCCATCTTTGCGGAAGACTTAGAGCTAGAAGAATTACAGGAGATGTTACAACATTGCCAGACAAAACAAGAAAATAACCCGATACTAAAGGGCATTACTTTTTCTGCTGGTATTTCATCCTATCGGGCAGGATATACTGAAGTAGCCATCGTAAAGGCAGATGAGAAGCTTTATGAAGCGAAAAAGGCTGGTCGTAACAAGGTGATTGCTTAGTAACAGGGGCTTTGTTTCATAAAAGCTCTGATAACATTTGATACTAGTAGCCAAATTGATAAAAAAGAATCTTTGGATTCTTTTTTTTTGTACAAATTTTGTTCTGAACAGCAAATGTTTTATTCCCATTTTTATCGAAATATTAAAAAGGACAAGGGAGTAAATACGATTTAGGAGGAATAATTATGAGGAAGATCAAAATTGCTCTTGCTTTATCACTATGTTTTGTGATGATTGTTTTTTCAATAGCTTGTTCTAATTCAGTAGATATAGGAAATGAGCTCGATGGAGGAATTGCTGAAACGGATGGTACAGATACACCTTCTGCTGCCTTGCTCTTAAATGGACCAATTAGTGATATGGGATGGAATGCTTCTGCCTACAGCGCTTTAGAAATGATTAAAGAAAAATATGGTGCAGAAATATCTTTTGCCGAAAGTGTTAGCCAATCTGATATGGAAGAGGTATATCGTAGCTATGCAACTGCTGGTTTTGATATCATTTATGGACATGGTTCTCAATTCACGGATGCTTGCCTGATTGTAGCAAGGGAATTCCCGGAAACACAATTCATTATCATTAACGGATCGGCAGCAGTGGAGCCCAACGTTGCCTGTATGCAGATTGCAGATGATCATCAAGGATTTTTGATGGGGGCTATTGCTGGTTTAATGACAAAAACTGGAACTGTCGGGGTTATGGGAGGCCTGGAAATCCCACCAATAACAAATGCGGTAAAAGGTTTCAAGGCTGGAGTGAAATATGTAAACCCAGAAGTAGAAGTTCTTTCAACTATGACGGGAAGCTTTGATGATGCAGCTAAAGCAAAAGAAACAACGCTTGCATTTATTGATGCTGGTGCAGATTATGTTGGTGCAATCGCGGGAGCAGCGGGAATGGGTTCAATAGAAGGTTGTCAAGACTGTGGAATATATGCCATCGGTGGAGCCGGCGGTGACCAAAGCAGTGCAGCCCCAGATACAGTTTTGGTTAGTGTTATCAAGGATGTTCCGGTACCTTTCATTTTTGCTTATGAAAAATATATGGATGGTACATTAGAACAAAAGAATTATCGAGTAGGTGTAAAAGAACATGCTGTTTACTATTCCTCTTTCCATGAATTCGAAGATTTTGTGCCACAAGAAGTGAAAGATGAACTAGAGAAGGTTATAACAGCCCTAGGAAACGATGAAATTGATTATGGGGATATTAGTTATTAGATGCCATCGATTTTTTTAATGATAAACATTTGACTTAATTGTCAAACATACATACCCAAAGAGAGAACCCATTCGTGGGTTTTTTCTTTGGGTATGGAGTATCGATAGGCTGGAGAAGATAAAATTCAAATGCTTATTATATATTATTCACCTAGCTTGTGGTGTATAATTTAACTAGTAGTTTTGGAAAATGAACTGTTTACAATTCAATATTAGGAGGCGCAATGAGAGTAATACATATAAGTGATCTGCACCTTGGAAAACGAGTGAATGAATTTCCCATGATGGAAGACCAAAAGCATATCATAGAACAAATATTGGCTATTGCTGAAGATGAAGAAGTGTCGGCAGTTATTATAGCGGGTGATATATATGATAAATCCTTGCCTTCTGCAGAAGCCATTGAATTGTTTGACCAGTTTTTGACAAATTTGGCAGAAAAGAAAATCCAGGTCTTTGGAATAAGCGGAAATCACGACAGTGCGGAAAGGGTTGGCTATTGTGCTGAAATCATGTGCCACCAAGGCATCCATTTATGCAAACCGTATAATGGTAAATTGCAGTGTATTGAAGTGATGGATAAATTTGGTCCATTGAATATTTACCTAATGCCATTTATTAAACCAGCCAATGTTCGTAGGTTTGATGAGAATATTGAAATTGGAAGCTATGAAGATGCTGTAAAGTCGGTTTTGCGAAGTGCAAACATTAATCCTGAGAGTCGAAATTTGCTACTTGCTCATCAATTTGTAACGCACAATGGTGTTCAACCCGAACGAAGCGACTCAGAAGTGATTTCTGTTGGCGGATTGGATAATATTGATTCATCCGTTTTTAAGGACTTTGACTATGTGGCTTTGGGACATATTCACCGACCACAAAACGTGGGAAGACCTACAATCCGCTATTCTGGCTCACCTCTTAAATATTCATTTTCAGAGGTGAATCATAATAAATCAGTTACGATCGTGGAATTAAGGGAAAAAGGAACTGTTTTGCTGAAAGAGGTAGCACTGACCCCAATACGGGATATGAAAAAGCTCAAGGGATCTATCACAGAACTTCTTTCAAGTGATTTTTATGAATCAATCAATACAAACGATTATTATCATATTACCCTAACAGATGAAGCTGTGATGGATGCCATAGGTAAACTTCGCATGGTATATCCAAATATTATGAGGCTTGAATTTGAAAGCAGTAGTGTAGAAGATTCAAGGAAGAGCGTGGCAATGGAGAAGATTGAATTATCCAATACATTAGAGATATTTGAAGAATTTTATGAGAGGCAAAATGGTACAAAAATGGATCAAACAAAAAGAGATATTATTGTTAAGCTTCTGAGTGAGGAGGTTTAGCCATGAAACCAATTCATCTGACAATGAGTGCATTCGGGCCTTATGCGGGAACAATTGAAGTACCCCTATCACAGCTCGGCGAAAGTGGGCTTTATCTGATTACTGGTGATACAGGTGCCGGTAAGACGACCATCTTTGATGCGATTGCTTTCGCCTTGTATGGTGAGGCAAGTGGTGACACGAGAGAAAGTGAAATGTTTCGCAGTGATTTTGCGAAACCAGATAAGAAGACATTTGTCGAACTAGAATTCCTTTTCAGGGGAGAAGAATTTAAAGTTATTCGCAATCCACGATATATTCGTCCAAAGAAAAATGGTTCTGGAATGACGACAGAAAATGCCGATGCAACGCTCATTTATCCAAATGGCAAGACCATAACCGGCAGTGGTAACGTGACTAGTGAAGTATCTGAATTATTGGGTTTAGACCGCAACCAGTTTAGTCAGATTGTGATGATTGCTCAAGGCGATTTTTTGAAATTACTACATGCTAATACTAAGGATAAGGGAGAAATATTTCGTAAGATTTTTAATACGGAGAGTTTCAAAAATTTTCAAGATAGTCTTAAAAATGAAGCCGCTGCATGGGAGAATAAATACCAAGAATTGAAGTCTAGAATTCTTCAAACCATGAATCAGGTTTCCATAACAGAAGAATTGCCTGAATTTACTCAAATTGAAGCAATCTTGCAAGAGGGAACGATCCATAATTTAGACAATATGCTTGCAATACTTGCTAATTTGGATACTCGAGATAGTGTAGCTATGGAGAATATCAGACTAGATGTACAGACGCTGGACTCCCAGATTAGATTGTTAGATGAAAAGATAGGACGACTAGCGGAAGAGGAAAGAGTCCAAAAGGAAATTGAAGAAACGACAATATATTTACGAACTCTGGTTGAACAAAGAAATGGTGCAAAGGAAACCTATGAACAAGCAAAGACAAGAATACCAGAATTGGAATCCTTGAGGACAGAAATTACAACCCTTAAAAATCATGAACCGGAGTATACTCGTCTTGCTAGTAAACAAGCTGAACAGAAAACTATTGAACGTTCCTTATTTGAAGTCGAAAAGAATATTGAAATATTGGATACCCATTTGAAATCCTACGAAAAATCGGTAGTGGAGATTCGTAACGAGATAGAGAATATTGGTGAAGTCGGTGAAGCAATCGAGCATAACATGGCTAGCAAAAAGGCCTTACAAAGAACGCTAGATGAACTAGAGCAAATTGGAGTACTTCATAAAGATTGCCAAAAGGTGGATTTAAAACTGAAAGTTCAACAGGAGCAGTACAGGCAGGTTGAGGCAATTGAAAAGAGTGTAAACCAGAAGTATCAAAAGGCTTATCATGACTATTTGGCCAATATGGCTGGTACCTTGGCGGAAAACCTACTTGAAGGAGAACCGTGTCCTGTTTGTGGTGCGACAGAACATCCAAATTTAGCCCATAAAGCCAAAGAAATACGAACAAAAGAACAAATTGACCAAATGCAGAAAGAGGCTCAAAAAGCGCTAAGGGATTTACAACAACACAGTGAAAAAACTGCTGCTTCAAGAAAAGAAATGGAAGTATTAAAGGATCAATTGGTGAAACGCACCAAACAAGTATTGGGTATCCAAGATTTGGAGCAAATAGAAGAGCAACTTCCGAATACTGTAAAAGAAACAAGAGACAGTTTGAATAATTTAGATGAAATAATACAAGGATTAGAAGCAAGACAGGTTAGAAGAAAAGATTTACGAAAGCAACTTGAAGAACTGGGGAAACGAATTCAAGAAAATCAAGATAAATTAGCATCTTTGACCAGTCAAAAAAATGAATTAAAACAACAAAATAGCCTATTATCGGGTCAGGTGGCGACAGTTCAGGAATCGTTGCGGTATGAAAGTATTGAAATGCTTATGAGTATCATTCAGAAAAATGAGGATACATATTCAAAACTGCAGAATGATTTTACAAAAGCAGAAGAAAGCTTTCGACAGCTAGAACAAAAAATTGATACCCAAAATGCTAGATTGGAAACGTTGCGAGAACAGATTGCTGAAGAAAAATCGGATAATCTAGAAAACTTAACTGTAAACCGGAATAAGAAAAAAGAAGAAAGAGATCTTCTCTTGGCCAAGCAGGCAGAGGTAGGGGAACGTTTGAGCCGAAATAAAGATGTGCGTAAGCAACTATATTCTCAAAAAGACTCCATAGTAGAAACTGAGACAAATGCATTGCTATATATAAACTTATCAGAAACAGCCAATGGAAATCTAAGTGAGAGACGAAAGATTGCATTTGAGCAGTATGTTCAGTCAGTATATTTGGAACGCATTCTTTTATTGGCCAATCAAAGATTAAGCCAAATGACTTCTGGTAGATACGAGCTAAGAAGAAAAATTGAAGCATCAAATCTTAGAAGTAAATCAGGTCTAGATATCGATGTATTGGATAGACATACTAATAAAGTCAGAAGTGTAAAAACTTTATCTGGTGGCGAATCATTTAAAGCTTCCTTAGCCATGGCATTGGGAATGTCTGATGTTATTCAACAATATGCTGGTGGAGTACAGGTGGAAGCAATGTTCGTCGATGAAGGTTTTGGTTCACTTGATCAAGAATCACTGAATCAAGCTGTGAATACATTGATTCAATTGACAGATAGTAATCGCATAGTAGGTATTATTTCTCATGTATCAGAATTAAGAGAGCGAATAGACAAAAAAATTATAATACAAAAGGGGCTACAGGGTAGTACCATCCGGATTGAGCAATAATTTGGGGATGATTTTCTAAGCCTGTTGAAGTACAATGTTTACATGGTCAAGGAGCAAGATGCCAGCTATAGTTAGTATTCGGAAAGAGGAGTCCATACATGCCATCTAACATTGAAAAGATTATTCTGAACGCGTTACTAGATAGATTCGAAAGAAGGAAAAAGGGATCGACCAGACGTGTTATGCTGAAACCGGATCAGTATGTTGAATACGGACTAGACTACCTAGTAGATAAAGAAGTCTTTCATAAGGCTGTTTACGATTTGGAGAAACAAGGATATATAGAATTAGAATGGAACCCAAACAAAAAGTTTAAGTCGTTGAGCTGTATCGTTTTAAGTAAAGATATGATTCAGAAGAGTTACGGCTATTTGGGAAGATTACCAAAAGGTACTAAAAATGAGGAGTATTTAAAGGAACTGAAGGGCGTACTTGGTCGCTTTCATTCAGACTGGATTCGGAACTTTATTATAGACTGTATTGATAAGTTGGAAAATGAGGGGAAATTGAGTGGCTCCTTATCAGGTGATGAGAAGATTCGTAAAGAGTTTTATCAGCTGCTAAAAGCTGTGGAAGATGGAGTTGAAACTAGTAGCCGGTATTTAAGTACGGCGCTCTATGGGGACAGTAAGACACTGGAGAGATATCATTTATCAAAACTGGTCACAGTAGCTAAAAAGTATCTTGATTTAGATTTAGATAAAAAGCGGGTGATGGATTTTTTGGGCATTCAAGACCATCCTACTGAAATACTAATTAGGGGAGGGTTCCGCTATAAACTTGAAAAAGATATCATCATTGATACAGCGATACATACTTTTGGCACATCAATCAATGCCCATGCAGTTCAGATTATGGAACCCTTATCTATATCCTGTGATCGAATTTTAACCATCGAGACCAAAACGACCTATTATGAGTATATCAAGAATGCTAAAGAGGGTGAACTGGTCATTTATTTAGGTGGCTATTATGGGAAGACGACCCGGGATTTTTTAAATAAATTTAGAAAAATTATTTCTGCTGACACCCCGCTCTACCATTGGGGTGATGTGGATCCAGGTGGTCTTAGATTTTTTATCAAGCTTTGTGAAATTCTGAACCGACAAGTACTGCCGGTAAAGATGGACCGTGAGACATATCTTAAATATCACAGCTTGGATCAAGTTCTTACAAATGAACAAATTAAAAAAGCAGAGGAACTCAAAAAGAGCCCCTGGGCTAGGGCAATTGAAGATTCCATAGATGTGCTTGTGGAAAATAAGTTTCGCTTAGAACAAGAGCGAATTCCACTATAGGAACTGTTGTTATAATGAAGTGTACTATGAATGAAAGATAGTTATACTCGATATATCAGCTTGATGAGGGGACCATCCATAGAAGGATGGTCCGTTTGATTTCCTAGAGTATATATTGGATAATAAATGCAAGACATAGACAGGAAGGGGTCAGAATAATGGATGAGATAGAATCGAAATTTAAGGCAACCCTGTTGGGGGGAGCCATAGGAGATGCACTAGGATATCCAATAGAATTTTCAAGTATTGAAAATATCAGAGAAATCTATGGTCCAAAAGGACTATGTGGATTCGAACTTGATCCTACAAGCGGCCTAGCACTCATATCAGATGATACACAAATGAGTTTATTTACAGCAGATGGATTACTGTGGGCCTATTATCGTGGTAGCTATAAAGGTGTAGAAAGTTATGCGAAGAAGGGAATATATCCTTCCTATATGCGATGGTATTATACTCAGACAAAACAATTGCCGGAGGGGACTGATAAAAGAATCTTAGAAACACAATCCTTTGAGAGACATGGTAGTTTGATGGATGAAGCAAAATTATTTGCGAAGAGATCTCCGGGAAATACATGTTTAAGTGCCTTGGCTTCAGGGAATATGGGTAGTATGGACGAGCCACTAAACCAATCCAAGGGTTGCGGAGGAGTAATGCGCGTAGCACCGATTGGTTTATTCCTATATAAGGACCCCTTGCAGGCATTCTATGTAGCTTGTGAAGCCGCTGCTATCACCCATGGCCATCCTACAGGCTTTTTAGCTGCTGGTGCACTTGCTATGCTTGTTGCCCTGCTTGTTGGTCATCATAGCATGGAAGAATCCCTAACAACTACAATGGCCCATTTAAAACTCTATCCAGAAGGACAAGAGACTGTGGATGCACTCCAGAAAGCGGAATCCTTGGCGCATTCTCAACTTAGTGAACTAAATAATGCAAGTATTGAATCATTGGGTAAAGGATGGATAGCAGAAGAAGCCCTGTCCATGGCATGGTATGCGGCACGAGTTGCCGAGAATTTCAAACATGGTATTTGCCTTTCAGTAAACCATGGTGGAGACAGCGATTCAACGGGCGCCATTTGTGGGTATTTAATGGGAGCTCGTTGGGGCATGGAGGTTCTTGAAAAAGATTGGCTTACGGCCTTAGAATGTAGGGAACTAATACTCGATATGGCGGATAAACTGTATCGCTTCTAGTGGAAGCATAGATGGTGAAAATATGGCGTATTATGAGAAGATTGCTATATCCTTGACTAAGTGGTACAAATTGAATCAAAGAAATCTGCCATGGAGAAAAACAAAAGATCCTTACTTGATTTGGATATCCGAAATCATGGCTCAGCAGACAAGAATCGCGGCTTTGATTCCATATTACGAACGTTTTATTGCACAATTTCCACAAGTTCAGATCTTAGCTAGGGCAGAGATAGACGAGGTCTTAGCCTTGTGGGCGGGATTGGGATACTATAGCAGGGCACATAATCTACATAAAGCGGCAATAAAACTGGTTGAAGAATACAAGGGAGTGTTTCCGCAAGATATTAAAGCGATACGTTCACTACCAGGTATTGGAGAATATACAGCAGGAGCAATTGCTAGTATTTCTTTTGGAAAACCGAGTCCAGCAGTGGATGGTAATGTGAAACGGGTTTATGCGAGACTGATGTTGGATCAATCAGAAGTAGCATCAAAGGATATGAAACAACACGCTACAATCTTTGTTTCAAAACTGATGCCTCATGCTGATCCATCCATTCTCACACAGTCATTGATGGAACTTGGTGCTTTGGTTTGTATACCTAGAAATCCGAACTGCCTTATTTGCCCTCTAGCAGATGTTTGTAAGGCTAAAAAAGAGCACAGACAAGAAGAATTACCCATAAAGCAAGCGGCAGCGAGGAAAACTACAGAAAGGAAAACACTTTTATTGGTCCATGATATGGCAGGAAACGTATTGTTGAAGAAACGTAAGGAGCGACTGCTATATGGGATGTATCAATATGTTTTACTTGATGGGCATTGTAGCGAAAAAGAATGTGCTGATGAGCTTATGACTATGGGCCTGAAACCTAAAAAAACTTGTGTTTTAAAGGGATACAGGCATGTATTTACTCATTTAATATGGGATATGGTAGGGTATAATTTCGAAGTGACGGGTGAAATGCTTGATAAAGAGAAGGATGGCTACCACTTTTATAGTGAGCGCGAAAGAAAGAGTTTAGCAATTCCTACAGCTTTCGTATGGCTTGAAAGGAACTACAAGCAGCGACAATTAAAACATAGCAAGTAGCTATGCTATTAGATGAGAGGAATATCTCGGACTGAATTACTAGAATAGACACTTTGCTAGCGCAAGATAGGTTCATCTGGGTGAGCAAAGATTTGGTATACAGTTTAAATTGGAAAAGGGGAAAATTATGAAAAAACTAAACATGTTTGAACCATTTCAAGTGAAAGATTTAATACTAAAAAACCGTATTGTATTTCCACCAATGGATCTTTATTGTGCTAAGGAAAACGGATTGGTAACGGATGACCATTATCTGCACTATGTCAGTCGTGCGGTGGGTGGCACCGGCTTGGTCATTATGGAGGCCACGGCGGTTATGCCAAATGGAAGAATATCAGATAATTGTTTGGGTATTTGGAGTGATCAGCAGATTGAAGGCTTATCTCGGGTAGTAGAGGGGATGCATCGGCACGGTGGTGCAGCTGGCATACAAATAAATCATGCTGGCAGAAAATGTACGGCGAATTCCAAAGATAGCGAGTATACCATTGGCCCAAGCCCTCTTGCCTTTGATGAAACCTATCGGACTCCTAGACAAGTGGATATAACTGAGATAAGAGAAGTTGTGGAAAGCTTTAAGGAAGCTGCAACAAGGGCTGAAAGAGCAGGCTTTGACATCATCGAAATACATGGAGCTCATGGTTACTTAATCAGTGAATTCCTATCACCGCTTACGAATCTAAGAGAAGATGAATATGGTGGTAGCACCGAAAACCGGACGAGGTTTTTAATGGAGGTTCTTAGCGCAGTTAGAGAGGTATGGCCTGCAGAAAAACCAATATTTTTGAGATTATCTGCCACGGACCATATTGAAGGTGGAATGACTGTAGCGGAAATGGTAAAAATTGTTAACTTAGTAAAGGATCAGGTAGATGTGTTTCATATTAGTTCAGGTGGAGTAGTACCGGCTAAAATTAGGCTTTATCCGGGCTATCAAGTGAAATTATCGGAACAGATTAAAAAAGAGTGTCAAGTACCGACTATTGCTGTTGGGCTGATTACCGAACTAGATAGTGTTGAAGAAATTTTAGGAAATGCTAGGGCGGATTTAGTCGCTATAGGCCGTGGGCTTTGTAGAAATCCATATTGGGTTATGCAGCAGGCCTTCCAAAAGGAGCAAGAATATGAGTATCCGTCTATTTATCATGAAGCTTTCTTAGATAAACTAAGATAGGTTCAATTATTGAATGGAAAACGGGTAAGAAAGGGAAAAAGTGAGAGCGATGAATATATTACACGATATTGAGCCTGAACGGGTGAAACCAGAGCGTTTTACAGTAGTAATTGAGATTTCCAAAGGAAGCAAGAATAAGTATGAACTAGATAAGACAACAGGAATGTTAAAATTGGACCGGGTGCTATCCACTTCTACTCAGTATCCAGCCAACTATGGTTTTATCCCGAGGACTTATGCCGGAGACCATGACCCCTTAGATGTAATGGTACTATGTTCTGAAAGTATTTATCCCATGACATTGGTGGAGTGTAAGCCTATCGGAGTTTTAACCATGGATGATTCAGGAGAGGTAGATGAAAAAATTATTGCTGTTTCTCTACATGATCCATATTATAATTCGTATCAAGATGTATCTGAACTCCCAGCACATTTATTTGAGGAGTTAAAGCATTTTTATACTGTATACAAGATGTTAGAAAACAAGGAAACGATTGTACATGAAGTATTGGACAGATTAGAAGCCATGAAAGTAATTGAGAAAAGTATGAGGGCTTATGAAATGAAGGAGTATAATCGCCGGTGATTGATATCGAGAATTAGAAGGGAGGGCAACCAACGACCCTCTCTTCCATTTCTTACAGGTACCTTTTTTTGTTATTCTTAATTATGTTATAGTGTACCTAGAATAGAATGATGCATTTATTGGGAAAGAAGCAGGTATTATATGAGGGCATTCGGAGTCAGAAACATCAATCGAATAGTAATTACAGGAGTAGGTGTCATTATTCAGTTGCTTATTTATTTTAGCATGCTAAGTGCTTTTAATGATTATTCAAACTGGTTTTATGGCTTTAGTATAGCCATAAGCGTCTTTGTGGTTTTATGGATAATAAATAATGATAGCAATCCTTCTTATAAGATGGCTTGGATTATACTTATTATGCTCGCGCCTGTTTTTGGTGGCATCTTCTATCTAGAATTTGGAAATAACCGGATGAGCAAAAGAGAAAGAAAAAGTATGTGCCGGATTGATGAGGCTACTCTTCAACAGCTGCCTAAAAATGACGATATCATCAACAATCTAATGAAGATTGATAAACCGGCTGCCCTTCAGTCTAGGTATATACAGAACTTTGGTGGTTATGCAGCAGCAACTGATTCAGCAGTAGAATATCTTTCTATTGGAGAAGAGTATTTTGAAGAGTTGAAAATAGAGCTGAAAAAGGCAAGACATTTTATATTTCTAGAATATTTCATCATAGAAAATGGAACGATGTGGAATCAAATATTACAGATACTTGTTCAAAAAGTGAAAGAGGGCGTGGATGTACGAATTATTTATGATGATTTCGGATGTATGTTGACCTTACCAGTCGATTACAAGATGGAATTGGAAAGTATGGGCATTCAATGTATGGTCTTCAATAAACTAGTACCACTATTTTCTTTTCGATTTAATACACGAGATCATAGGAAGATAGCTGTGATAGACAATGCGTCAGCTTTTACCGGTGGGATAAATCTTGCGGATGAGTATATCAATGCAAGAGAAAGATTTGGCCATTGGAAGGACGGAGGCATTAAAATATGCGGAGAAGCAGTATGGCACTTTACGGTTATGTTTCTTTCTATGTGGGATTATTTGGCAGGTACTAAAACTGACTATGATTCCTTTAAACTAAATGCAAAGCCCACTTCCTTAAAGGACTCAAATGGAGTTATTCAACCATTTTCTGATAGCCCTCTCGATAATGAGCCGGTAGGACAAAATGTATATCTAAATCTAATTAGCAAGGCTCAAGACTATATTTACATTACTACACCCTATCTGGTAATCGATGATGGCATGATGAATAACTTAACAAATGCTGCTAAATCAGGGGTTGATGTCCGCATCATGACACCACATATACCAGATAAAAAATATGTTCATGAGGTTACAAAAAGTTATTATCCCAAACTGGTGCAAAGCGGTGTTAAGATATATGAATATACACCGGGTTTCATCCACTGTAAGAGCTTCGTTGTAGATGATATTTACGGTATAGTAGGTACTATTAATATGGATTATCGTAGTCTATATTTGCATTTTGAATGTGGTGTGTGGACCTGTAGAACAGGATTAGAGTTAGAATTAAAGAATGACTTTTTAAAAACACAGGAAAGGTGTACGGAAGTATCAGAAGAAACCCTTAGTAAGCTGGGAATCATCCATGCTTTTATCAGGATGATTCTAAAAGCCTTTGCTCCGCTGATGTAGTTTTCTAAAATGTTCAGCTACAATAGAATAGACAATAAAAAAGTAGTTGTCCTAGGACAACTACTTTTTGGTGCGGCCGAGAGGACTTGAACCTCCACGATCATAATGACCACTAGAACCTGAATCTAGCGCGTCTGCCAATTCCGCCACGGCCGCATATTCAGTTGGCTTACCTCATGTATATTAGCATAGTTCAGTTCGGGATGCAACATTTTTTTAAGAAGAAGCCATTGCAAGAAAGTGTTCGATCGGAACTGTTAGGCACAGGTAAAAAACGCGAAAAAAATAATTATACTTGGCAATGGTACTACAAGAAGTAAAAGCTACTTGATGGAAACTAAATATCAGAGTACACTATAAATGGAGAAGATTGAAATTTCAATATATTGGGGTAGGAATACAAAATGAATAGCATAAAAAATAGAAATAGATGGATTCCGCTCTTATTGCTTTTTTTTTGCCTGATATGCATCGTGATATTTTGCATGACTATAGATGCTGTTTCACAAGTAAGAGGGAATGGGAGATACTACCAGCAAGAGATCTTTGGTAAATATATTTTATACTATGTAGGTCCAAATGGAGTAAAGGCTCTATTAGAGGACCAAGCGCTGCAAGTATTGGATGAATTGCAGGGAGAAGAAAACAAGTATTTACTCGTCTTACAAAAAAATGAAGTGATTTTTTTACCAGTTGGAAGCATAAGAGGCGAAATGAAATTCAAATTGCCATCCGGTGAAAAAATAATTCAGAGCCATTGCGTTTGTGATTTAGATGGTAACGGAACAGAAGAATGGTTGTTTTTAACGGGTGAACATTTCTTTATTCTAGAGCTAGACAAGGGAATTAAGATATTGTACCAGGGAGAATACCCCAATCTAAAGCCGTGGAAGGTACAGACCTCGGATGTGGATGGGGACGGAAAAAAGGAAATATCTTTGGGTGTCTATAAGAAGACTCTATTCCATCCAGTGATGGACAAAAGACCGTATATCTATGATTGGGATGGTACAGAATTAGTTCCCAAATGGCGAGGCTCAAGGCTTGCTCATCCATTTAAAGACTATATTTTCCAAGATATTGATTCAGATGGCAAAGATGAAATTGTTGCACTTGAATTTCTTGCGGATGCATCGCAGATGGTTCAAGCCTATCGTTGGAAGGGATTTGGTTTTGAAGCCATGATCTGTTCTGATTCGAAACGTGAGATTGAAACAATATGGCGAGCAGCAGATGGAAAAGTGGGTGTAACGATAAGAAATGGTATGGAACAAGAAGATTTTTGTCTGGAATATATTAAAGGAGTGTGGAAAGAAAATGCAATATGCAAAAGGTAATGCTAGAGCAATCTTATTTGTATGTTTGGGTTTATTATTGATGTTGATTGTACCTGGATGCCAAGTAAATAAAGAAGTGGCTGAAGAACCAGTTCAAGTTGAACCAGAATTAGAGACTAACGCGACCTTCGTTTTTGATTTCTCAGATAGTGAGAATATCAGAAATATTGATGTGGACTATGTGGAATCGAATATCGTAGCCACGGTGCCCTCCTATCAAGTATCTAATAATCTTTCCAATATTGTAAATTTGGAACAATTTGGTTATTTTTCTCCAGACCAACAAAAGAAGCTTGTAGAAAATGGCTTTGTAGTTACGCCGAGTAAGGAAGAACAACTTTTCTACATCTACGAAAAAAATGAATATTTGAAGTTGCCTAGCTTTGTTACCACCGATTCGGTACTTCAGGTATACCATATATTCTATGACTATTCATTGCGTCTTCTAGAACAAGAAAAATTGCTTGGCTATCTAGAAGAATTAACCGAGCACATGATGGTGAAGTCTATGGAGGTCTATGAATTATTAGACAATCCGGATGTCAAAGAAGCTCAAAAGAACAATGTAGCCTATTTTGGAGTAGCGTTAAAATGCTTAGACAAAGACCTTCCAGAAGGTTTATCCCAGGATACGATAGATTTAATCGAATCAGAGTTTCAAAAGATTGTAGACATGCAAGGATTTGAATCTTCTAGTTTGTTTCCTTTTGAACTAGATTACAGCCAGTATAAACCACGTGGGCATTATACAAGGAATGATGATTTTAAACGATATTTTAAAACGATGATGTGGTACGGACAAGCACCATTTCCTCTTTATCGTGTCGTTGAGGATGAAAAAGTACGAAATCTTGAAGGAACAGTGCAGGCCATGCTGATTAGCTGCATGATATCGATGCAGGATGAAGGGACAAAAGATATCGAACTATGGGATAAAATATATAGCCCCACTGTCTTTTATGTCGGCTCATCGGATGATTTGTCCGTTCTTGAATATCGAAAAATCATGCAAACTGTGTTTGGAAATGAGCTTGATTTTAATGACTTAAGTGATAAACAGAATATGGATCTTTTTTATAAAGAAGCAGATAAACTTCCTGAGCCAAAGATTCAAGCAAAATATTCTGAAGTCACGACACCAGTTGGTAAACAGTTTCGTTTTATGGGACAAAGATATACACCAGATGCAGATATAATTCAAAATCTAGTTGAGCCAATCACGAGACCCATACCATCTGGTTTAGATGTGATGGGCTGTATCGGTTCAGAACGAGCCTATCAAATTATGGTTGAACAATATAAGGTGTTGGAAGAGTATCCTCAGTACCAAGAAAAGCATGAACAGTTAAAGGATGAGTTTGGATCGTTACCATTAGATACATGGCAATCCAATATGTATTACGGTTGGATGTGGACTCTGAAAGGACTATTGGAAGAATATGACGCTGGATATCCATCCTTTATGACCAACCAAGCTTGGAGTGATAAGTCGCTATCGACTGCGTTAGCAAGCTGGTCTGAACTAAAACACGATACCGTACTTTATGGCAAACAAAGTGGTGCTGAGTGCGGGGGTGGAGAAGAACCACCAACAGTGAAAGGATACATAGAACCTAGTATGGAAGTATATAATCGGTTGCTATGGCTTACAAAATATTCTAGAGCCAATCTGAGCAAACGAGATCTCATGATTCCAGAACTTGAAAGCAAGATGGAACGATTTGAAGAACTTTTGACTTTTCTTTTAGAATGTTCTGAGAAAGAGCTAAACAATGAGGAACTTTCAAGTGAGGACTATGACCAATTACTGACCTATGGAGGTCTATTGGAATATTTAACGAGCTCCTTTGCTGGTGATGGAACTAGATGGTTTGAAATTACCTCGGATACGGATAAAAATATGGCAGTAATAGCAGATATCCATACGATTGCTCCCAATAGTTTGAGCCCGGGTGGCTATTTTGAAGTAGGCGTTGGTCCAGCTCATGAAATTTTTGTAGTAGTACCGATTGGTGGTTCACTCTATTTAACGAGAGGGGCTACCTTCAGTTACTATGAATTTACTAGTACGGAACGTCTAACGGACGAAAGTTGGCAGCAGATGCTCAAAGATGAGTTGGCACCTAAGCAAGCAGACTGGACAAGAAGTTTCATTGTTGGCAATAAAGAAGAAGTACCAGAGCCCGTAAGTCCATATACCACAGGATGCTAATGAATAGGCCTATTAAGCTGTTTCTGCTAATCAGTATGGTTGTGATTCTTGCCACGAGTAACAACGTAAGTACAAAAGGACAAGTAACGTTAAAGGCAGTAGGAGATATTCTACTTGACCGAGGTGTTAGACGCGATATGGACAGGGACTATGATTATCCATACCAAAACGTATTGAAAGAATTAGCGAATGCAGATATAGTGATAGGAAACCTAGAATGCCCTCTTACCGAAGAAGGTAATCCGGTATTGAAAGAACCTTCGATTGTCTTTAGAGGTGATCCTAGGAATGCTGAGGCGTTAAAAAAAGCTGGTTTTCAAGTTCTTAGCTTAGCCAACAATCATACTATGGATTATGACGAACAGGGATTTCTGAATACAATATCTAATTTGCAAAAGCAGGGTATAAATAGTATCGGCGCTGTATTTTCTGGAGATACCTTCCAAAAACCAGTATTTATCGCAAAAAATGGTTGTACAATAGGATTCTTGGCCTATTCAGTATTTCCTCCAGAAGGCTATGTAAGTCTCAAAGGTAAAGCAGATGTGGCACGATACAACAAAGTTGGTTCTATAGAAGAAATACGAAGGGTAAAGAAAGAGTGTGATTTGCTTGTCGTTTCATTTCATTGGGGCAAGGAATTCAGCTATTACCCAAGTGAACAACAAAAGGAGATAGGACATCAAGTTGTAGAAGCTGGAGCAGACCTCGTCCTAGGCCACCATCCTCACGTAGTTCAGAGCAATGAAAACTATTTAAATGGATATATTTTCTATAGTCTAGGCAACTTTATTTTTGATAGACAAATCCCTAGCGGGACAGATGAATCTGTTATTGTCGAGATCATCATAAGGAATAAAAAAATTGTTGAAATGAATTCCATACCCTTAAAGATTAAAAATAGCCAGCCATTCAAAGACGAAGTATAGGAATATAGATTATGAAAACCAGAACCACAGAAGATGTGTAAGCATATTTTGTGGTTCTGGTTATTTTTGTATCGCTGATAATGTGAAAAAATTATTCTGGATCGAATCTATTTTGACACAGAAGCTTCACATTCTAGTAACAATATTGTCATTGACAATATATATTATTAATAATAACGTATATACATTAAACATAAATAGTGGGAGAAAAAAATGGATGTAAAGAATTTCAAGCAAATCATGACGGGGTACGGTAAGAGAATCACGGAAGCATTGAACGGAACCTATGGACCCGTTTGTAGTGAATTAGGGCTTACTGTTTTGCAACTAAAGATCGTGATGGAACTATACCAAAATGGAACCCATACAATTGGAAGCTTGGCTAACAGTATGCTGATGGCCACGACGAATATGTCTACAATGTGTAAAAAAATGGAAAAAGCGGGGCTTGTTGAACGTACGAGAGATCAAATGGATGAAAGAGTTGTTGTTGTTAAACTTACAGCGAAGGGAAGTAGAATAGGGAAAGAGATTGAAAATAACATTTTAAGGAAAATAGATTGTATTGCCCAAGGAGAGGACGATTTATTTTATGACGATATCGTAAAAGGATTTGACAAATTTACGATGTTGATTGAAAGAATAATTGACTCTGAAGAACAAGTGGGAAGGAAAGAGGATAAAGATGAACTTAAAGAACGACTTTAAAAAGCCATTCATTTTCTACTATCTCATCGCGATGGTGATTGTATTATTCTTAAATGCGGTTATATTTCCAATTTTCATGAATCAAGAAGTTAATGAAGTAGATTATGGTACCTTCTTAAGAATGGTTGAGGACGGAGAAGTAACCAAAGTTGAGGTACGCGAAGAAGAAATAGGTTTTACAACAGAGAATGAAACAATTTATATCACTGGTAGAATGGACGACCCGCAACTAGCAGATAGGCTTCTTGAAGCGAATGTTGATGAATTTTCAGAAGTATTTCCTCAAGAAATGTCACCACTGGTTAGCTTTTTGCTAACATGGATTATTCCGATTGGTCTATTCATCGCGTTGCAACAGTTCCTTATGAAAAAGATGCAGGGGGGAGGCGTTGGAAATGCCATGTCCTTTGGCAAGAGCAATGCGAAAGTCTATGTCCAGGCCCAAACAGGAATAACCTTTGCTGATGTAGCAGGACAAGATGAAGCAAAGGAAGCTTTGCAGGAAATAGTAGCTTTTTTAGGAGATAAGAATAAGTATGCAGAAATTGGTGCTACCGTCCCTAAAGGAGCACTACTGGTAGGACCGCCTGGAACAGGTAAAACACTTCTAGCAAAAGCTGTAGCGGGAGAATCGAATGTACCATTTTTTTCCATCTCTGGTTCAGAATTTGTTGAGATGTTTGTGGGTATGGGAGCAGCAAGAGTAAGGGATTTATTTAAACAGGCTAAAGAAAAAGCGCCTTGTATCGTATTTATCGATGAGATAGATGCTATTGGCAAAAGTAGAAATACTGCTTCTGGTATGGGTGGAAATGATGAACGGGAACAGACACTCAACCAGCTTTTAACTCAAATGGATGGATTTGATGCAGATTCAGGCGTCATCATTTTAGCCGCTACCAATAGTCCAGAGGTATTAGATAAAGCACTACTTAGACCGGGAAGATTTGATAGACGAGTACCGGTGGAACTACCCAACCAAGTTGGTAGAGAGGCGATTCTTAACGTTCATGCTAAAAAGGTGCAATTAGGACCAGGAATTGACTTTAAGGCTATTGCACGAGCGACCCCAGGTGCATCTGGGGCAGATTTAGCGAACATCATCAATGAAGGAGCTATTCGAGCAGTTAAAGAGGGACGAAAAAAAGTGGCTCAAGAGGATTTAGATGAAGCCATAGAAGTAGTTATTGCAGGTTATCAAAGAAAGAATTCTGTACTAAGCAATAAAGATAAACTAACGATTGCCTATCATGAAATTGGTCATGCTTTGGTGGCAGCAAAACAAGAAGGTGCTGCACCTGTTCACAAAATTACGATCATTCCAAGGACTTCTGGCGCTTTGGGCTATACTATGCAGGTGGAAGAAAACGAAACCGTCTTGATGAGCAAGGAACAAGCTTTAGAAAGAATCACGACATACATGGGCGGTAGAGCAGCAGAGGATGTAGTTTTTGACCGAATTACAACAGGAGCATCCAATGATATTGAGCAGGCAACCAAAATTGCACGTGCAATGGTTACCAAGTATGGTATGAGTGAGCGCTTTGGCATGATGGCTCTAGAAACCAACAACAATCCGTATCTTGGAGGAGATAGCACTCTATTGGTTTCGAATGAGACCGCCTCAGAAATTGATAGTGAGGTTTTGGAAATTATCAAAAAATGTTATGCAAAGGCGAAACAAATCTTAGAAGAGAATAAGGATAAAATGCATGATTTGACTAAATTTTTATTTGAGAAGGAAACCATTACGGGAGAAGAATTTATGGACGTGCTTGGTGAATAACAAAGTAAGAAACAGCCTAAAACAGTAGGCTGTTTCTTTAGCTTTGAAGAACAATATGGATGATTAAGTTTGTGGTTAGATTCATGGGTAGTATAATAGATAAAAGGAGGTTAAACTATGAAAAGAACGGCATACATATTGTGTTTTAGCTTGCTCATGGTGCTATTGATTGCTGGTTGTCAAGTAGTTCCGAACGTGGAACCAGATGCTAGTGAGATGCCAATTGAGAAGGAAGAGCCCGCTTCTTTTGAGGAATCTTTGGTTCTTGAAGAACCAAAAGAATCTGAAGCCGTGCCAGAACCGGACCTATTTGAACTACTAAAACAAGATGATAAAACCTTAATAGCTGATATGACGGATGTTAGTGGGGGTTCCGCTAAGGGACTTGGCTATGTCAGAAATGTTGATGGCATTTTGACACATGCTGTTGTTGCGACCCTGCCTCCTCTTGAAGAAGGAACCTTCTATGAAGGGTGGTTGGTAAAACGTGGACCGCTTGATTTCTTTTCAACAGGGATGTTGACTCTTGAAGATATGGAAGACGGAAACTTCAAACTATTTTATACGGAAGAACAAGACCGATCTGAATACCTGGAAGTGGTTATTACTCTAGAAACGAAAGACGACCAAGAACCAGAAGAACATATATTGGAAGGCATAGCACAATAAAAAGGAGGATAACATGAAAAGGACAGCAGCCTTTTTTGATATTGATGGAACCTTATATAGAGAAGGATTGATAACGGAGGTATTCAAAAAACTGATCCGTTATGAAATTATTGATGCTGAACGATGGTATAAGGAGGTAAAACTGGATTATGACCGGTGGGACCAGCGAGTAGGAACATACGACTCCTATCTCTTAGGGATGGCTTCTATATATACAGAAGCCATAAAGGGACTGCATCAATCTCAAGTCAGTTTTATTGCAAAAAAAGTGGTGGAGCAAAAAGGTGGACGTGTTTATACATACACCCGAGACCGAATCAATTTTCATAAAGATAACAGGCACCTGCTGATTGTTGTTTCTGGAAGTCCGATTGAATTGGTTCAAGAAATGGCTAACAAGTATGGGTTTGATAGGCATATAGGGTCAATATACAAACGGAAGAATGATATTTATACTGGTGAAGTTGTCCCCATGTGGGATTCTAAAAGTAAGGAAGAAGCAATTTATAAACTGGTCAATGAGTATGATATTGATTTGGAAACTAGTTATGCTTATGGAGATACGATGGGTGATTTTTCTATGCTTAAGATGGTAGGAAATCCTACAATTATCAATGCTACGAAGGAAGTTTATCAGCGGATTACAAGCGATGAAGATTTACGGAAAAGGATTAATGTAATTGTAGAAAGAAAAGATATGATTTACCGCTTGGTACCAGAGCATATCGAGGTATTGTCATAATGCTTGGAGCTATACTTGGCGACATGATCGGCTCATACTATGAGATTCACCCTGAGGTAGAGCGCCTGCCTAGTATGAAGATGAAGTGGCATGACTATTCAGATGATACCGTTCTTACTGTGGCAACGATGGAGGCCCTATTAAATAATGAGGATTATGCAAAATCCTATCGTAATTATTTTATGAACAATCAAGAACGGGACTATGGTAGACGTTTCATTGAGTGGGCAAGGGATGAAAAGATGCCAGCCTATGGTAGCTACGGCAATGGGGCAGCGATGCGTATCAGCCCTATTGCGTTTATGGCAGAAAATGAATGCTGGCTTGAAAAAGAAGTTTATCAAAGTGCTACAGTTAGCCACAATCATCCAGCGGCTCTGACTGGTGCCCAAGCCATTGCCTTTTGTATTTTTTGGTTAAAAGAAGGTAAGGATAAACGCTATCTAAAAAAAGAAGTAGAGAGGCGTTTTCACTATGACTTAGATTTTCGAATCATCGAAATACGAAAAAGCTATACTTTTGATGCAAGTGCCAGCGGTTCTGTCCCTCAGGCCATAAAGTGCTTTTTAGAAAGTGAAAATTTAATGCAAGCCATTGGCAATGCTGTTTACTTAGGTGGAGATATGGATACAATTGCTGGTATGGCAGGGGCCCTTGGTGAGGCGGCCTATGGAATAAAAAGAGCACTTGCAAACACCATACTGAGTCGCTTGCCAAAAGAATATCAAAATACAGTTAAGAAATTCTATAATAAGTCATTAGCAAGAAGACTTTAATTATAAAAACTGGATAATGAGATAAAACGTAAAAGAAATGGATTGCACCTATGATAATGAGCATAAAATTACCCCAACAACGAAGTGGGGTAATGGGTGTTTGGTCCATCCAGTATGAATCCAAACCATAAAGCTCAGATTCATCGGATATGGCCAAACGATATTGAATAGTAAAAATAGTTTTTTATAATGAATATTAGAACATATAAGCATTTTCACCAAGTGTTGATTCATCTAGACCAAGAACCTGATCTTCCGCAGATACTTTTACTGGTGTGATTTTGTTAATAATCCATAATAGTGAATAGCTGATAATGAAGGCATAGATTGCTGTACCTAATACAGCTAGCACTTCTACTTGGAAAAAATGTACACCGCCATAAAATAGGCCATTAGCTCCAGCGGGATTTACTGCTGTATTTGCAAACAAGGATAACATTATTACACCAAGCATACCACCCACACCATGGACACCCCAGACGTCCAAAGAATCGTCCCAGTTCATTTTGTTTTTCAAGGATACGGCAGCAAAGCATACTATGCCAGCTGAGATACCAATGAATATAGCGATAGTAGGACTAACAAATCCAGCTGCTGGCGTTATGGTTGCAAGTCCTGCTACAGCACCTGTAAGAAGACCAACAAATTTGGGCTTTCCCACTTTTTTCCATTCAATAATCAGCCAAGTAATTGCCGCAAAAGATGCAGCGATATCTGTGTTTAAAAAAGCGAGTGCGGTAGTGCTATCTACCCTCAGCTCAGAGCCTGCGTTGAAACCGTACCAGCCAAACCACAAAAGTGCTGTACCAATCGCTATCAGAGGGATACTGTGTGGATTATTAGCTTTAACATGGCGTTGGCCTACATAGAAGACTGAGGCTAAAGCAGCCATACCTGCAGTGGTATGTACGACAATTCCTCCTGCAAAATCAAGGACACCTAATTGTGCTAAAATACCACCACCCCATACCATATGTGTAAGAGGAAAATATACAATAAACAACCACATCACTTGAAAGAATAGATAGGCTTTAAATCTTATACGTTCAGTGAAAGCACCTGTAATCAGAGCAGGGGTGATAACCGCAAACATCATCTGATATGCCACAAATACCAATAGTGGTATGTTATTAGTAGGCGAGAGTGCATCATTTAAACCAATTCCTTTTAAGAATGCCATATCTAGATTACCAATAATTCCATAGACATCTCCGCTAAAACATAGTGAATATCCAAAGGTAACCCAAATTATTGTAGTAATTCCTAAAGACACAAAACTTTGTAACATAATTGCTAGAACACTTTTTCGACCTACAAGACCTCCATAAAAAAAGGCTAACCCCGGTGTCATCAGCATTACTAAACTTGTAGCCAATAACATAAATCCCGTGCTGCCAGTATCAAAAGCCATACAAATCACTCCTTTTAATTTATTATGTGAAATATTAAGTAAAGTAGAGGTTAAACAGATATAGATTTTTCTTAATTCAGGAGGGTGTAAAATAATTGGTGTAAACTCCTGAGATTGTATAAACTAAATCTATCTTCAAGGAGGAACACTATAATGGCCCAGAAAAAACTCATCGACAAACAACTGATCCGCGAACTCATGAAAGAAGGCGAGCTTAAGGATGTCAAAGACATCCAGTCCCTACTAAAAGCACAGTTCAAAGACATCATGCAAGAAATGCTGGAAGCTGAACTGGATCATGAACTCGGATATAGCAAGTATGACTATAAGAACAAGGATACTACAAACAGCCGTAACGGCATTCGTTCTAAAAAGGTTCGTTCCGATTATGGAGAAATGGAAATTGACATACCTAGAGACCGTAATGGGGATTTTGAACCTGTAATCATTAAGAAAAACCAACGTGATGTTTCAAGTATTGATGACCAGGTCATAAGCATGTATGCCAAAGGGATGACTGTCAGAGACATTCAGGATCATCTACATAACCTTTACGGAATTGATGTATCACCAACCATGATTTCACAGATTACTGAGAAAATATTACCTGTAATAAAGGAATGGCAGCAACGCCCACTACAAGAGGTTTATGCCCACCTAATCATGGATGCCATCCACTACAAAGTCCGTCAGGATGGAAAGATAGTCAACAAAGCAGTCTACATCATACTAGGTATTGATTTGGACGGTAAAAAGGACGTTGTAGGTATGTGGGTCGGAGAAAATGAGACCAGTAAATTTTGGCTTAAAGTGTTAACTGATTTGCAGCATCGTGGTGTTAAGGATGTGCTGATAGTGTCTATCGATGGACTGAATGGCTTTAAAGAAGCAATACAGGCTGTTTATCCAGACACCAGAATTCAGCGGTGCATCGTTCATATGATTCGCAATTCAACGAAATACCTGTCCTGGAAGGACCGTAAAGCATTCGTCAATGATCTTAAACCAATCTACAAAGCAATCAACGAAGATTCCGCTTTGAACGCTCTACAAGATTTAGAAGACAAGTGGGGCGAGAAGTATTATATCGCGGTAAAACCTTGGAAAGACAACTGGGATGAAGTAGCAACAATGTTCGAGTATCCGGCTGAAATCAGAAGGATGATATACACAACAAACGCCATCGAAAGCTTTAACCGCCAGCTACGCAAAGTCACGAAATCCAAGAGTGTGTTTCCAACCGATGATGCCCTGTTGAAAATGCTGTATCTGGCAATGATTGATATAACCAAGAAATGGACTATGAGGACTCGGGACTGGGGTAAAATTATTAATCAGCTAGCAATTCACTTCGAGGGACGTATTTGACCTTCCACGAATTGAGTTAAGAAAAATCTTTAAGGAAGTTTACACCAATTTCTTGACAGACTCTAATTCAGTTTTCTAATAAATCTATTATTTTGCTGAAATCTATAAATATAATAACTTCAACTGTGAACAATACAATTCGATTATACACCTCGTGAACAATTTCTCTACACAAATATGACATAAGTTTGTTCATTCGGATTATTTTATAAAAATTTATTCAAAAAATTCGAATTATCTTAAGTCAATAAAGATTAAGGCATACAAGGCATCCAGAATCTTTACTAAGTTTGACGTGTGATATGATATACTATCTATGACTAACAAGTTCAGAAAATTATATAATAGTAAGATTATAAGGAGAAAAGAATGGATAAGAGAATTGCGGTATTGATTGACGCAGACAATGTTTCGGAAAAGTATCTAAAGTATATTTTTGACGAGATATCCAACCATGGTACACCGACGTATAAAAGAATCTACGGGGACTGGACAAACCCTCATTTGGGATCATGGAAAAAACAACTTTTGGATAACTCCATCACCCCAATCCAGCAATACAGCTATACTACGGGAAAAAATGCCACGGATGCAGCCCTCATCATTGATGCGATGGATATTTTATATTCCGGTAATATTGAAGGATTCTGCATCGTGTCCAGTGATAGTGATTTCACAAAATTAGCAGCAAGACTTCGTGAATCAGGAATGCTGGTTATTGGTATGGGAGAGAAAAAGACGCCAAAGCCCTTTATTGCCTCTTGTGAGAAGTTTAAATATCTCGAAGTATTAGCAGGTATGGACAAGGACGAGGAAAAAGAAGTTTCTGAAAGCAATGCAAAGGGGAGCAAAAAGAGCTCAACTAGTAAGACGAATGGTAGTAGTGAACCAAATATCATGAGCAGGCGCCGCCTGATCCAGGTTGTAAAAAATATTGTGACTGAGATTTCAGATGAAGATGGATGGGCAAACTTATCTGAAGTGGGCAACATTCTAAACAAACGTTATCCTGACTTTGATACTAGGAATTATGGACATGCTAAGCTTACACCACTTGTCGCTTCTTTGAATAAATTCAACATAAGCTCAAGACCCTCTAGCAATCCGAATATAAAGCTCAAGTTTATTAAGATAAAATAGGAGTACTTATGATAGATAGACAACTTCATGTAGTAGTGGCTCCGGATAGTTTCAAAGGTAGCCTGAGCGCTCATGAGGCTGCCGTAGCCATAGAAAAAGGTGTCCACGATGTGCTACCAAATGCAGTTGTGGATAAAATTCCCTTATCAGATGGTGGAGAAGGGTTAGTGAAAAATACAATAAATGCATTGGGAGGTAGTTTCCGTAGTATTGAAGTTACAGGGCCGGATTTTGAGCCAGTTGTAGCTACCTATGGTTTTCTAGATAAACAGACTGCAGTCATGGAAATGGCTCAAGCCTCCGGTATTATTCTAAGCAAATGGCACGATCCTTCTAGTACCACTACCTATGGCACTGGTGAAATGATACGTGATGCCATAAAACAAGGTGCTAAAAAGATTATTCTAGGTATTGGAGGCAGTGCAACCAATGATGGTGGGATTGGGATGGCCGCAGCATTAGGCGCGCGGTTTCTAGATTCTCATGGCAAGGGTGTAGAACTTTCTGGATCGGGACTATCTAGCATTGAATCCATAGATTTATCTTTTTATGACAAAAGAATAAGTGATATCGAAATTGTAGTGGCCTGTGATGTAACGAATCCACTTTATGGCGAGAATGGTGCTGCCTATGTGTATGCTGCTCAAAAAGGAGCAAATAGTGAGATGATTCGAAGACTGGATAAAGGGCTTCGAAATTACCACAGAGCTCTACAAAAATCCTTAGGTCTAGATTGTGCAAACAAAGAGGGGGCTGGAGCTGCTGGCGGTTTAGGTGCGGGCTTGCTGGCTTTTACAAACGCTACCCTAAGACCGGGTATAGAAATAGTTTTCGAACTTCTTGACTTTGATAATAAACTTGCTGGTGTAGACTTGGTTATTACAGGAGAAGGAAGTATTGATGCGCAGACTTTGGAAGGAAAAGTACTATTAGGTGTAGGCAGGTACACGAAGAAAAGAGGAATTCCGACAATCGCCCTATGCGGTCAATATAAAGGAGATTTAAGCATATTAAACCAAGAAGGTATTACATCTGTGTTTAGCATCAACCACGAACTGATTGATGAGCAGCTGGCTATCATGAAGACAGCTGAAACTGTAACACTGACTACAAGACAGATTATCCGCACTGTGAATGCTTTGGGAGTAATGCAGGGAGAGTAATACTGATGAAGAAACTACCAATTTTGTTATCGATTCCCCATGGAGGTGTAAAGGTACCACACTTTTTGGTAGACCGTATTAATTTGACACCATTAGAATTACTAATCGATAGCGATACAAGAACCAAGGAAGTATTTGGATTCAGCGATTTAGTAGAGGGTTACGTTGATATAGACATTGCTCGTTGCGTAGTAGATGTAAATCGTGCCTATAAAGCGGATTCAAAAAGTGTTTTTAAGGATTTATCCCATAACAATAAGAGAATTTGGAAGAATACTGGATTAAGTAGTTTTGAACGGGAGAAGTTGCTTTGCAATTATTACCATCCCTACCACTTGAATATAAGCAATATTCTTTCATCCTCCAATATCGAATTGGCCATAGATGCCCATGCCATGATTCCTCAAAAGAGAGCAGGAAAGCAGGAAGGTAGAATCAAAAGACCCTTATTCTGTATCAGCAACAGAGGCTCCAATGATCCTAGATTTCCTGAAAATAATATTACAGCTCCTTTTTCATTAATGAAAAAACTGAAGAAAAATTTAGAAGATGAATTTTCGGACATGCTATTATTTGATACAGAAGATATTGTGAAAATAAATGACCCTTTTCGCGGTGGATATATTACGGCCTACCACGGAACGGATCCCAAGGTTCCTTTTATTCAAATAGAGATTAATCGAGCCCTTTATTTACCACCAGAACAAGCAATTAGCCTTACAGAAAGTACGGCAGAAAAAGAACGTATCAAAATCATACGTGATAAGTTGCTACTGGTTATGGAAAAAACAATCTGTGCATAATCCCTCCAGGTGGGGGGATTTTTTATGCTGCAATTCCGTGATTGACAAAGTAATGGCATCTGTGTATATTGTATATATACAGAATAGCAGGGAGGAAGAGATGTACATTCCAATATCGCAGGATTCAGACATACCAATATATCAACAAATAGTTGATGCAATCAAGGATGCCGTACTCTCCGAAGAATTGAAAGAAGGAGAAGCGATGCCTTCGATACGAAGTTTGGCTAAGGAACTGGGCATTAGTGCTATTACCAGTAAACGAGCCTACGAAGAACTAGAAAAGATGGGATATATTGTAACAATTCGAAAGAAAGGCTCCTTTATCCGGGGTGTAAATAAAGCTAAATTGCTAGATGCAAGAAGGAAAATCATACAGGGAAAAATACAAGAAGCTGTTCAAATGGCTAAGAGAACCCAAATGGAATATGGTGAGTTAGAAAAAATGTTGAAAAAATCTTTTACAGATGAAAGAGAGGAGTAGCTATGGAAAATATTTTGGAAATAAATGGCATTACCAAACGTTATAAGGACTTTACTTTGGACAATATTAATTTATCGTTACAAAAGGGAAGCATAATGGGTTTCATTGGGCCAAATGGAGCAGGAAAGAGTACCACAATCAAAGCTATCTTGAATCTCATAAGAATAGATGAGGGAAATATTGAATTTTTTGGAAAAGACAGTAAAAAATTTGAAAGAGAAATCAAAAATAGAATTGGATTCGTACTTGATCGAAGCCATTTCTATAAGGAAATATCGTTGGAAAATATGAAAAATATTGTGGCCCCCTTCTATGAAGATTGGAATGAGATGATGTTTCAAGAATACTTAAAGCGATTTGAACTCAATCCTAAAAAAAAGATTAAAGCATTATCCAAAGGTATGACCATGAAATTTACACTAAGTCTAGCCTTGAGCCATAATGCAGAATTGTTAATTATGGATGAACCTACAGATGGACTGGATCCTGTGGTACGTCATGAAGTGGTAGAAATTTTAAATGAACTTACTAGAACCGAAGAAAAGACGATACTGTATTCAACGCATATTACTTCCGATATTGATCGACTAGTAGATTATGTGACATATATTAATCGAGGGAAGATTGTGCTGAGTGAGAGCAAAGAATCTTTGTATGATACGTATGCAATGATTCAGGGGCCGGAAGAAGTTTTAAGTAAAGAACTTTTACGAAAGCAGGCGTCAGACATTGTTGGATTTAACCGCAATGCTTTTGGATTTAAGGCATTGGTGAAGAATCCTCAAAGTATACGGTCGCGTTATCAAAACAGTATACATTATGCGAATCCTACCTTGGAAGAAATTTTGATTTATCATAAGAAAGGAGAAGAAGATGTTTCAACTCGTATATAAGGATATCGCTATCCAGAAAAAATCATTTCTTATTGTTTTGGGATATATACTTTTTTTCGTAGCAATTTTTCAATCACAGCCAAACATGATGTATTCCGCAACGGTGGTAGCTACTACCTATATTTTGGCTATGGGAGGATTTGCTTTGGATGATCAAGCTGAGGCAGATACCTTCCTAAATAGTCTGCCGGTAACCCGTGCAAATCTGGTAGGAGCCAAGTATGTATCCTTGATGCTATTTTTTCTGTTTGGAACAGTTTGCTATGGAGTGCTCTATCAGCTGCTTTATTTGTTGGGACTACCAATTCAAATGGGGAGTATCACAATCGAAAACCTAATAGGGGCGGTAGTAGCTGTAAGTTTAATTAATTCTATTTATTTTCCAATTCTATTTAAAATAGGATATCACAGGGCTAAAATATTCAATTTTATATTGTTCTTTGGTGTTTTTTCTGGTTTTTCTTTACTGTCGTTAAAAATGCAGAAAAGTACTAGCGTGGGTACATTAAGCAAACTTGAACAATTTATAAACCAAAAACCCGATATTCTACTAGCAGGAATACTTTTGGCTATGGCTGCAATATTACTTCTTATTTCTTTTGGATTTTCATTGTATTTTTACAAGCGGCGCGACTTTTAAATTTTATAGAGTATCCAACGGCACTCCTGAATCAAGTATTTTAATTCGTAGCGCCGTTCGGTTTCATCAATCAGACTCTGACAACGATAAATTAAGCTTGCAATACCGGCTATTTTTTGAGGGTGGACTTCCAGAATCCGGTCCACGTTAATTAAAGTATAACTACCATCTTCTTCCTTTATGCGAAATCTTACGGGACGAGGATGGTCTTTTTCTTTGAACCAGACGATGGTTTCGATAGGGCTTGAAACGATTTTCATATTTTTTCCTCTAAAAGGTACAACTAGAGATGGCTTGACATCATAGGATAATCACCTTCGTTGACACCACCTTGGAGTGGCTTAATGCCACTGTCTAAAAAGCAGCTACGCACCAATGACTTTTCTCCAAACCGGTTACGTAACGCATCCACGGTTTTGTCCAATTGCTGTTCTTTTTCACGGTTTTTTGGATCTAAAAATGTGAGCTGATAAAAGTCATTGGGAACCAGCTCAGACAAATGGATGCCAATATGGCGGATCGGCTCTTTCTTCCATACCTCATCAAAGAGGTTTTTGGCTGCTTGAAATAGTTCACGTGTCTCATCCACCGGGGTAGGTAATTTGCGTTGTAGTTGGTAGTGGACGAATTCTGCAGTCTTTACTGTAACAGCTATTACTTGAGCCATTCCACCCATACGTCTAAGTCGCATAGCAACTCGTTCACATAAGGATAAAAGTACCAAATGAGCTTCTTGAATGTCACATGCATCGAAGGCAATCGTAGTGGAATTCCCCACATTTTTTTGTAGTAATGTACTACCTGAAACCACTCGAGAATTGTCGATGCCATTGGCATATTGATGAATGAGAGCGCCGTGACTTTTGAATACGTCTATAAGCAGTGATTGTGGTGTATTGGCCAGTTCACCTATGGTGCGAATATTCAACTTATAGAGCTTACGCTTGGTGGCCCTACCCACCATAAAAAGTTCTTCGACTGGTAGAGGCCACATCTTTTCTTCCACTTCATTCGGAAAAAGGGTATGAAAATGGTCAGGCTTCTTTAATTCCGAACCCATTTTAGCCAATAGCTTGTTGCTAGAAAGGCCAACATTAACGGTGAAGCCGAGTTCCTCACGAACGCGATTTTTTATTTCTAATCCCACTTGAAAAGGGTCTGTGGTGAAGCGGCCTTGCTTGTATTCTAGAAAACATTCGTCGACAGAATATCGTTGCACAATGGGAGAATATTCAGACAGCAAATGGTAAAGTGCATCACTACAAGATACATATAGCTGGTAGTTTGGGCTTACGACCACAAGCTCAGGGCAGAGGCTTCTCGCCTCTACTAGTGTGTCGCCAGTACGAATACCATAGTGCTTGGCTGGAATAGATTTTGCCAGCACAATACCCCGACGTTTCTGTTGGTCACCACCGACGACAGAAGGAATATCTCTAAAATCTATAGGATGCCCTTGTTCCAGTGCATAGGCTGCAGACCAGCTTAAAAAGGCACTGTTAGCATCAACGTGAAAAATAAACATAATAAACTCCTTATGTCTGCATTTTAACACGAACAAATGTTCTATTCAACTAAAAAAGAAGGGGAACAGCAAGCAAGAGAGAAGTAAGAAATATATATAATCTTCTAGCATAAAAGTCAGAAAGACTAACTATATGAAGTCAAGCAAAACATTTAATTGTTCAAGAGAACTATAATGGGGATTTTCGCATCATAAAAAGACGTAGCAATTTTGCTACATGTGGCAAACAATTTCAACTAGTTACTACTGCTCGACGTAGTTCTGGTTGCTAGACAATAGTTTAAAGATGACCCGGATCAGCTTTTTAGTTGTATGAGACAGAGCGACATAGTGATGTTTGCCTTCAGAACGTTTCTTCTTATAGTACTCTTTGAAGGTCGCATCTCGCATCACAATCAACCTGGCGGCTTGCAAGAGGGCCCAGCGCAAGTAAGGGGATCCTCGCTTGACCATTCTGGTTTGAGTCGCTGTGAACTTGCCAGACTGATGTGTGGATGGATCCAACCCTGCGAAGGCAAGCAGCTTAGCGGGAGATTCAAACCTGGTGATGTCTCCGATTTCCGAGAGGATGACAGCTGCCAACCGATGGGAAATGCCAGGTATGCTGAGCAAGGGAGAATTCAGTTCACCAACAAGCTGTTCAATTATTTGATCCAGCTCTTTAATCTCGTTCTGCAGGTTTTGTATCAAGTGAATGGTTTGCTTAAGTTCATAGGATAAAGATGGTGAACATGTGCCAATAGATGTTCTGGCAGAATCACGAATAGCTACAGCTTCTTCTTTTCCATAACGTCCATGGGAAGCTTTACTAAGGACATGAGTAAGCTTGGTTAGGTGAGCATCGGCAATTTCTCGAGTGTTAGGAAAAGCCAGTAGGAGCTGATAGACAGAAGCCTGATGGATAGACCAGACCAAGGCTGGGAGCTCCGGGAAAACGATATCTAACAATCTAGTGATGGACATTTTGTAAGAAGCTCTGGTTTTGACAAGACGCGATCGGTGTCTAGAAAGTGACTTGAGCTCTCTATGGTGGTAAGATACAGGTGAGTGGGATTTGAAGTCACCTGTTCTGAGCATCATAGTAATGGTTTTTGCATCAACCGAATCTGTTTTGGTCTTTCTAAGCGTTTGAGCTTTTCTGAAAAGACTGGTTTGCAGAGGATTGAGAATAATCACGGGAAGATTGTTTTCTGTCAGGAAGTTGATGAGATTATTGCTGTAATGTCCAGTGGCTTCAAGTCCTATTAGTATTTGCGAGTGACTCACGTCAGGAATGGTTTGCAGTAATAGGTTGAAACCCTGGCGAGAGTTTTTGAAGGTGAATACGTTATGGATGATTTCACCCTCCGAATCAACAATAAAGCAGTCATGTTTATTCTTGGCGACATCGATACCAACATAGATCATAGTGACACATCCTTTACTAAAAAGTTGCTGCGCTCCACAAGCATCTATGTCATGTAACCTTGCCCGAGATAAAACATCTACGTGTTATCTAACTCATTAACAAAAAAACATAGAGATGTGGTTAGAGCCTTTACGAAATAGTCAAAGCTATAGGAGAAAGCACTAATCCACAGCACTATGTAAATTATATCAAAATACTTTTGAACTATAGCTTGCTATAAGTTCATAATACAAGGAGAGAGTATGGGAAAAATTATTCGGGGATATTTAGTTCCCCATCCACCCATCATTATTCCAGAAGTTGGTGGAATCACGCGAAAACGAGTGCAGAAAACCATAAAGGCGATGGAGCGTATGGCAAAAGAGGTTGCAGAACTTCGACCCGATACCATCATCGTCACGACACCTCATGCTCAGAGCTTTAGAGACTTTTTTTACTTGCCAGATGGAGATATATTGGGAGGAGACTTTTCTGCATTTGGGGCCAAAGAACCTAGTTTCATTTTCCGACATAATATGGTTCTGATGGGTGCTTTATGCAAGGCTTGTGAAAAAGAAGGGTTCTTTGCTGGTTTTTTAAACAAAGAAGAAAAAAAACGATTTTCTATAGAGGAACGATTGGACCATGGAGCATTGGTCCCCTTGTACTTTGTTCAGCAAAGGATTGAAAATATATCCATTCTCTATTTGCCGACACCGTACCAGGACATCAAACAGATGGTGCGCTTTGGTGAAATTTTGGGGCAGACAGTACGGGAATCTTCAGAGCGAGTAGTATTCCTTGCCAGTGGAGATTTATCACACTGCTTAAATGAATCGGCACCAGCAGGCTATAATGAGGCTGGAAAACGCTATGACAAGAAACTTTATGATATCGTGGAACGGTTAGATGAAGAGACTTTTATGAATATTACAATTGAGGAAATGCAAGATGCGGCGGAATGTGGGACACGCTCATTTGCTACCCTATGGGGTTCAATGCATGAGTGCAAGTTGGAAAGTGAAATTTACTCCTATGAAGGGACACTAGGTGTAGGTTATTTGGTTGCTGCCATCCAGCAAAGTAAGGAGAAAAAGCATGAATAGTGAAAAAAAAGCTATTTTGCGCTTAGCCAAGGAAGCCGTGGAATCTTATGCTAGAGGAAACGGAAAAATTGATATCCCCGAGTGGTTGCCAAAACAATTATCTCAAAAAAAAGCAGCAGTTTTTGTCAGCCTAAAGAAAGAACATTTGCTCAGAGGATGCATCGGAACCTTGGAACCAACATGTTCTTCTTTGGCCCAAGAAGTCATAGAAATGGCTGTAGAAGCTTCTAGCCATGATCCCCGGTTTCCCAAAGTACAGGCAGAAGAATTGGAAAATTTAACATATTCGGTAGACATCTTGTCAGAGACGGAACCAGTTGCTAGCGTGGAAGAATTAGATGTTAAGCGCTATGGGGTGATTGTGAGCAGTGCTTGGCGACGTGGTGTACTCCTGCCTTGTCTAGAAGGTGTAGACAGTGTGCAAACGCAAATTGAAATTGCCTTGAAAAAGGCGGGAATAAAACCGAATGAAAAATATGAAATGGAACGGTTTGAAGTTACACGCTGCTCTGTGGAAGAAGATGATTTATGTGAAGGAAGCTAGATATTATCAGAAACTGAAAGACAATAGTACCCATTGCTTGCTTTGTCCGCACCAATGTCATATCAAAGTAGGAGAAATGGGGCTGTGTAATACTCGGGAAAACAAAGAAGGAAGGTTGTTGGCCTTAAACTATGAAGAAGTTGCTTCCCTAGCATTAGATCCAATCGAAAAAAAACCTCTTCGACGTTTTCATCCAGGCAGTACCATTCTTTCCGCAGGAACGTATGGTTGTAATATGTTCTGTCCATACTGCCAGAATTATGAGCTCTCTCGAGCTAAACCGGGAAAGCTGCGAACTAACCATATTAGCGCCAGTAAATTGGTGAATATAGCAAGGCAAGAAAAAAGCAAGGGCAACATCGGTCTGGCATTTACCTACAACGAGCCTACCGTCTGGTACGAATATGTGTTGGAAGCTGCTAAATTGGCTAAGGAAAATAATCTCCTTGTGGTGTTGGTTACCAATGGATGTATTGAAGAAGAACCGTTACGAGAACTGCTCCCCTATGTTGATGCGATGAATATAGATTTAAAATCCATCAATCCAACTACGTACCGAAAAACACTAAAAGGGGATATATGTGCAACGAAGCGTACCATCGAACTGGCTGTTCAATCCACCCATGTGGAAATTACTACGCTAATGGTACCAGGACTCAATGATAGTGAGGGAGAATTTGATGAAACACTCAGTTATCTAGCAGGTATATCACGAAATCTTCCGTTGCATATATCACGATTCTTCCCACGCTATAAGATGAATCATATTCCGGCAACGGATACGGATGCCATCTATGCAGCAATGAGAAGAGCCAAAAAGAAACTTAAATATGTATACAGCGGCAATCTGAAATAAGAAATTAGAAAGACCCTGAGGCTTGCTAACCAGTTGTATGGCTAGAAAAAGGGGAATATCGAGCAAAGAAGGATTCCAACCTATCTTCACGAATAATTACTAATATAGGATAAAAATATCAACACCCGTGTGGGTGGTATGATATACAATAGAAAAGGCAGGTGTTATGGATATGTTGTATCAAGTAATGCACGAATTTCCAGAACCGACATTGCTAGAGCAGAATGATATCATGATATCACTTTATCAACCTACGCACAGACACGCGCCGGAAAATAGGGGAGATTTGGTCATGTTTGGCAATTTGCTTCGTGATATTGAATCAATCCTAAAAAAGAAAATCAGCTCAGAAGAGTTAGAGAAGCGTCTGAGACCATTCCGACAGTTGCTAGAAGACAGAGAATTTTGGAATACGACATTAGATGGATTAGCAGTGCTTTCTTCTTCTGAAAAATGCTATGTTTACAAGTTGGCTGATAGCATGGCTGCAAGAATAGACGTTGCTAAAAGTCTTAACCTAAGACCTCTAATCCGCTATTTCCAAACAGCAGACCGTTTTCAAATCTTGGGTATTGGATTGGATGGATTTGCTATCTTTGAAGGAAATCGGTACCAAATTAGTGAGTTGCCCTTGGATGAGGATATTCCTGTAACTATGGATCAAGTATTAGGAGAAGAACATACTGAGAGTTACCTTGCACATGGCTCCTATGGGGGTGGTGGCGAATCTGCTATGTTCCATGGGCACGGGGCAAAAAAAGATGATAAGGATCAGGATATCGAGCGGTATTTCCGTTATATAGATGCCCTGATTAAAGAAAAATATAGTCGCGAGTCTGGATTGCCACTTATACTTTTATCCCATAAGGAACAAAGTGGTGCCTTTAGAAAAATTAGCACTAATAATCTATTAATTTCTGAGGGGATAAGAGGGCACTACCAGGATCTTTCAATAGAACAAATAAAGGATTTAGCTTGGAAGGCAATGTACCCTGCTTACCAAAAGCGTCTAGATATGATGCTTGATGATTATTTCAAAGCACAAAAGAAAGAATTAGCAACAGACAATTTGGTCGATATAGCCCAAGCTACTTTAGAAGGAAATGTCGATATTTTGTTTTTAGAGGAAAAAGCAAATTTCCTCGGAATATGGGATGAAGAAACGGGAGAAATTTTGCAAAATGAGTTGAATCATTTAGAAGAATCAGATGTACTGAATGATTTGGCAACAGCAGTATTAAAACGAAAAGGGAGGGTAGTCATACTTGCAAGTGAACGAATTCCAGGCAAAGATGGGGTAGCCGCACGACTACGACATGAATTACCATAAGTGACTTGCTAGATAAATGTAGAGTGTAGATTTAAAAACCGTTATGGTCTTTAAATCTACACTTATTTTTTTGAATTTGAATGAACAGGGTATTGGGTATAAAAGGATAGCATTCTTTTTAACTATGCAACAGGTGTTACATGAAAAAGAGGGACATAAAAGAAGATAAACGTATATATCTGTTATTTGAAAGAAATAAATGACTGAAACAAAAGAAATTTCCTGAATATCAAAAAAAAAGGTGGAAAGTTTCCTCTAAATATAGCAAAATAGTAAATATAAATGTAAACGTTTACAAAAGAATTAAGTGAGCATAAAAAGGGGGGAGTAGATTGAACGTAATCGAGCTGAACAATATTTGTAAAGCTTTCGGTAGCAACAAAGCAAACCACAATGTTTGTTTCAATCTTAAAAAAGGAGAAATCCACGCCTTGCTTGGTGAGAACGGAGCAGGAAAGAGCACACTTATGAACATCCTGTATGGCTTATATAGTTGTGATTCTGGGAATATCATGATCAATGGTGAATTGGTCGATGTTGAAAATCCTAGCAAAGCAATTGCGCACGGAGTAGGTATGGTTCACCAACACTTTATGTTGGTACCACAACTCAGTGTTACCCAAAACATATTTTTGGGTATGAAAGAAACAGGATTGTTTCTTAAGATGGATGAGCTTAAAAAGAGAGTATCGGACTTGAATGAAAGTTTTGGCTTCAATGTTGATCCATCTGCTTTTATATGGCAACTGCCAGTAGGGGTGCAACAGAAGGTGGAAATTTTGAAAGCTCTAATGCGAGATGCAAAAATTCTTATTCTGGATGAACCGACTGCTGTTTTAACACCAAATGAAGTAGAAGAACTGTTTGCGTCAATTAAGAAATTAACAGATAGCGGTTATTCAATCATTCTAATTACGCACAAGATGGAAGAAGTATTAGATTATTGCGACCGTGTAACCATCATGCGTGAAGGTAAGGTTGTCGATACAATAAACGTATCTGAAGCAGATCAAGATATTCTGGCGAAAGCCATGGTAGGACGTGATGTTTGTCTTGATCGCATCATAGAAGACCAAGAGCCAGGAGAAGTTCTCCTGAAGCTAAATGAAATAACCGTTTTAAATGATAAAAAATTACCGGCTGTAAATAACCTTAGCTTGGAAGTAGCAAGAGGTGAAATCTTAGGAATAGCCGGTGTCGATGGGAATGGCCAGTTGGAATTGGGTGAGGCTATCGTAGGGCTTAGAAAGATTGAACATGGCAGTATGAGCCTACTCAATCAAGATACCACCAATGCTGTACCGAGAACCATGATGGATTTAGGTATGGCACACATACCGGATGACCGGCATAAAAAGGGATTGGTGCTAGACTTTTCGATTAAGGAAAACCTAATACTGGGTTCTCAAAGAGATAAAAAGTATCGAAGTGGAATGATGATGAACTATGGTACGGTAAAAGATGAAGCAGAACGTCTAGTGGAAGAATTCGACGTTCGTCCTCGTAATATTGAATTAACGGGTGGAATGCTTTCAGGTGGCAACCAGCAAAAAGTTATCTTGGCAAGGGAAGTATCTAGAAACCCAGAGGTACTGATTGCGTTGCAACCGACCCGAGGTTTAGATATTGGTGCGATTGAATTTGTACGAGGAAAAATTATCGAAGAAAGAAAGAATAATAAAGCAATCCTTTTGGTTTCTACGGATTTAGATGAAATTCTTACTTTAAGTGATCGTATTGCCATTATGTATAAAGGTGAAATAATCGGCATTGTATCTCCGGATACCCCTGTTGAAGAAATTGGTCTTCTTATGGGTGGTATCAAGGATAAGAAAGCAAAAGGAGGGGTGGCATAATGAAAGATAGATTGAAACTTCTGATTCACCCTGCGATTGCTATCGCAATATCCTTAGCCATTGGTGCTTTAATTCTTTTAGTAGCAGGTTATGATGTGGGCAAAGCATTCCTAGCTATTTGGAATGCGTCATTCAGAAATTTGAGAACCATAACGACTACATTCAATAAATCTTCACCATTGTTGTATGTAGGTTTGGCTGTGGCGATATCCTTTAGAGGCAATGTATTCAATATTGGAGCGGAAGGTCAGCTTCTCATGGGAGCCGTATTTGCAACCTTCGTGGGACTTTATTTACAATTTCTTCCTGGCTTTTTATTGATCGCCTTGATGCTGCTAGCGGGTTGTGTAGGCGGTGCATTGTGGGCCTTTATTCCTGGCTATCTGAAAGCTAAATATGATGTAAGTGAAGTTATAACCACCATTATGTTTAACTATATTGCACTCAATTTCATTGGGTATTTGGTCCGTGGACCTATTCGAGATACTAGCCAAGCAGAACCACAGACTGTTGCGATTGCCAAACAAGGATTTCTTCCCTCATTAATTCCTGGTACGCCATTACATTTAGGGTATTTATTAGGTATTATCTTGGCTATTGGTTTGTTCTATCTTCTATTTAAAACCTATATTGGGTATGAAGTAAGGGCAGTTGGCCTTAACAAGAGTGCGGCAAAGGTCGCAGGTATTAATGTTCAAAAAACCATCGTTGGTACCATGCTTATATCTGGCGCATTGGCTGGTTTGGGCGGAGCGATAGAATTGGCCAATATTCACTACTTATTAGAAGGAATTTCTCCAGGATATGGCTTTACTGGTATTGCAATCGCGGTTTTGGCAAATTCCAACCCAATTGGGGTAATATTCAGTTCATTCTTGTTTGGTTTTTTAAATGCAGGAGCTACTTCCATGCAACGATCTGCTGGTGTATCTGCTTCATTTGTACAAATTTTCCAAGGTATTATGATTATTGCTATTGCCTTGGCTAGCGTGAATAAAACAAAACTTACTAAAAAAATAAAGAAAACGCTAAGCCAGGATACGACAAAAACTAGGGAGGTGGAGTAAACATGTCAGAATTGCAATTTATAAATTTTCTTGCTTCTTCTGTACGCATGGCCACGCCACTATTATTGGCTTCTCTAGGGCTAGTAATTTCAGAACGATCAGGATTGATTAATATTGGTGTAGAAGGTATCATGCTTATGGCTGCTTTTGCTGGATATGCTGGTTCTAAGCTAGCAGGAGGCTATTGGTATGGATTGATTGTCGCCATTTTGGTTTCAATGGTCATTATATCAATATTTGCCGTCACCACAATTAAGTATAAGTCACAGCAGGTCATCATTGGTGCAGCACTGAACATGTTTTGCGCAGGGCTCAGTAGTTTCTTGTATCGGTTAATATTCTACAATACGGGACGTTTTGATGAAGGTATTGCCGCAGCAAGCTTTCCGAATGTTAGTATACCGGTACTGTCAAAAATACCCATATTGGGACCAGTATTTTTCAACCATAACTTATTGGTCTATTTCTCATACATAATGGTGATTGTCTTATGGATTGTAATCAACAAGACTTCGATAGGACTCAAAGTAATTGCAGCAGGTGAACATCCTAAAGCGGCGGAAAGCTTGGGCATAAATGTAATTCACGTCAGATATTTGGCAACCTTATTTTCAGGTGTCATGATGGGTGTCGCCGGTGCATATCTATCAATTGCACAAGCTTCATCATTTGGTGAGGATATGACCTCAGGACGTGGCTTTATCGCCATGGCTGTCGTTATTTTAGGAAAATGGAGCCCAATCGGATCCATGTTCGGTGCGCTTTTCTTCGGAGCAGCGACTGCTTTGCAACTCATGTTTCAAATTACTGGTGTGGAAATACCAAGAAATGTAATCATGATGATACCCTATATTGCAACAGTAATAGCGGTGTTGGCAGTGAGTCAGAACAAAGTAGGGGCGCCGAGTGCCTTGGGTGTACCGTACGAAAAATCCTGATAGAGAACAACGAAGGTTGTCTTTATAATAAAATTTAGGAGGAAATTGAATGAAGAAAGTATTTGCAGTACTATTGGTAGTGATGATGCTTGCCTCTGTTGTAGGTTGTGCCGGTGGCGATGAAGGTGCAGTTAGGGTTACAGAACCGGAAGATTTGAAAATGGCTACATTGCTTCCATCTTCACCGACTGACGGTGGTTGGGGACAAACTGGTGCTAATGCCATCAACGCAGCAAAAGAATATTTTGGCTGTGAAGCTGTTATCGTAGAAGCTGGAACCGCGGATCTTATGAAATCGGAAGCTGTTTCTTTAGCTGAAGAAGGTTTCAATATTATCATTGGTCATGGTGGTCAGTATGCAGCTCCGTTTGCAGAAATTTCTGCTGACTATCCCAACACATATTTCTTTACCGCTGGTGGAGATATTGTAACGGAAAACCAAATGCCTGTAGAATTCATGGTTGAAGAATTAACCTACATCATGGGTGCAATGGCAGCAAACATTTCAGAAACTGGTGTTGTTGGCCTTACTGTGGGTGGAGAATATCCTTCCTACACCAAAACGTCTAGAGGTTTTGAACTAGGCGCTAAAGCAACTGATCCTGATATTGAAATATTGTATGCTGCAACCCAAGACTCAAGTGATATGAACGAAGCGTATGAAATTGCAATGGCTCAGATTGATGCCGGCGCAGATATCATTTGGACCAATGCCAACCAATCTTCTTTGGGTTCAATTCAAGCAGCCAAAGAACGTGGCGTTTATGTTTTCGGAATGGTTCAAGACCAAAAAGCGGAAGCTCCTGACTTGGTAATTGCTTCTGTAGTACAAGACTTTAATGGTTTTGCTATTGCAATTGGCGAAAGATACCTTAATGATTCTCTAAACGGAGAAACCATCAAGATCAGAGCCGGAGTAGACGATGAGAGCTTATACTGGGCTTGGAATGACGCTGTAAAAGATACTCTTCCGGAAGATGTAGTTGGATTGTATGATGAATTGCTTCCTAAGATTCAAAGTGGAGAAATCTATGTACCAAGTGAAACCGAAGGCTGGTGATTCTAGATAAACACCATAAGTAAAACAGGGGACCCGAACAATGTTCGGGTCCTTTATTGTATATAACTTTATTCTGTGGAAATCTTTCATAGTGGACTTATAAAATGGTATAATCGATAAGAAGAAAGAGGAAAGGAACCGCATATGGACCGTTATCATTTCATAGACTACTACAAAGTCCTGAGTGTAGAACGAAATGCTTCAAAACAGGAAATTGAAGAATCTTACAAATTGCTAGCCTTTCGTTATAAGATGAAGGATATTTTGCCAGAAGCCACGGATGCAGATCAGAGAAAAGAACTGATTGATAAAGCGTATACTATCCTAATTGATTCCAAAAAGAAAAAAGAATATGATGCAATATATGATGATGTATACGGAAGATTAAAGAATCAAGAAACAGAAATACCAAAAATTAGAAGACGCAAGAGCCCCCAACATTTGAAAAGCATAATTGCCTTTGTAATGATAAGTATGGTGTTGGTATTATCCTTTATTGCAGTGAATGGCATTGATAAAGAAACCGAACAAGAAGACCCTAGCACAATTTTAGCAGGTGATGATGGAGTCTTTAAAGTAGCCCTTCTCGTTCCCAGTACTATTACCGATGGTGGATGGTCAGAATCAGCATATCAAGGGCTCTTACAGATTGAAAGGGAATTGAATGCCCAAGTTATTTATACGGAAGTGGTCAGCAAAGAAGAAATTATTGAGAAGGCCAATCAATATGGGCAAGAAAACTATGATTTGATTATTGGTCATGGATACCAATATTCTGAACCCTTTAAGGATATTTCTCCTAAATACAAAGATAGTATTTATATTACCAATGGCGGAAAGTACATCAACAATAATTTGACAGCCATAGAATTCGAATTGGAAAAAGTTAGCTATATTGCAGGAGCTGTAGCTGCTAAGCTAACAAACACCAATATTTTAGGTTGCATCGGTGGAGAGAATATACCTTCCGTATCCAAGACCTTCCTTGGATTTAAGCTGGGCGCCAAAAGCATTAATCCAGATATACAGGTAAGTATCAGCTATATTGGAAGTTGGAATGATCCAAGAGCAGGATATGAAGAAGCACTAAGAATGATTCGAACTGGAGCTGATGTTTTGTATGGAAATGCAAATGCTACAGGTTTAGGCGTGATTCAGGCTGCTGATGAAAATCAAGTCTACGTATTTGGTCAGGATTCCGACCAATCAGCCTATTCGCCAGATTATCTAGTAGCTTCCATGTTTCAGGATACGCCCAATACATATATGATGGTGGCAAGGAGTATTTCAGAAAATAGGTTTGATAATGGGGAACGAATTGTAGTGGGTTTTGAGGATGAATACGTCAAGCTACTTTGGAATAATAATGTAAAACAAAATTTACCAGAAAGTGTATTGGCTATAGAGCAGGCCATAAAGGAAGAGTTTATTACTGGTAATTTAGAAATCCCTGGTGAAAAGGATATGTAAAATAAAAAAAGTCGCTAATGCGGCTTTTTTTAACAGGATTCTCTTACAATAAGGGTTGGTGGAAGGTAGATTCTTTGGGGTGGCAGATTGGGGTTAGAAATTTTATTCAAAAGAATTCGAGCTGCCGTTTTACCTAAGTCTTCAGTAGGTACTTTTATACTGGTAAGGGATGGGCTAAAATATTTAGAAAAAGAAATATCATCACTGCCTATGATGGCAAAGTCTTTGGGAATCCGATAACCCTTATCTAGTATCGCTCTGCTGATACCAATGGCAATTAAGTCGTTGATACACAAAAAGACTCGCGGTAGTTTTTGACCAGATTGCAAAAGGTTCGTCATCAACCGATAGGACTCATCAATAGTATCGAATGAACTTTCATAGATCCATTCATCTTTTAAGTTTAAATCAAAGTCAGATAGAAGTTCTCTTATATATTTTAACTTATGCCTTGTAATTTCTATATGATGTCCTCCATGGATAATACCGATATCGGTGTAACCTCTTTTTTTAAGATGTTCAAATGTAAGCCAAATACCAGTACGTTCATCAACCAAGACGCTGTCTAATTCCTTAATATCAGGATTGGGGTTGATACATACCATTGGTTTGGTTAAATTTGGGATACCTGGTATAAAATGTGAGTTCATAAATAGAGTACCCGCTACAATCATTCCATCAAAAAAGCCTTCATTACCAAGGTCATCGATAACTTTGAAAAGCTGATCAGGGTCGTTTAGATGCTGATTCACATTATGGGCATGCAAATAATAACCATATTCAGTAAACACAGATTCGGCTCCCTTGACTAACTCAAAGAAAAACGGATTCACCAGGTTTGGAATGATCATTACAATATTGTTGGTGCGTCCAGGAGAGGCCAAATTGCGAGCGAATGGATTTAAACTGTATTGGTTATCATCAATAATGCGCATAACCCGTTCCAAGGTATCTTTTTTTACTTTTTCAGGGTTGTTCAGAGCCCGTGAGACAGTGGCGGTGGAAACGCCTGCCTGCTTGGCGATGTCTTTTATATTCATAATTATCCTTTGATTCGTTATTACTAATATTGTAACAGAATAGATATAAAAGAACCATTATTTATGTAAAGGGTTACATTTTCCAAATGAAGAAATCGGTCAATAGAATTTATTAGATTAGACTGGAAAAGAACCTTGTTTCAGAGTATTATTAATGTAATTAGTTACATCAAAAAAATTATGGAGGTTATGATGGCAAAAATAATTGGAGTATGTGGTAGTACAAGAAAGAATGCAACAGAGTATGCACTAGTAGAAGCTCTGAAGGAAGCTGAAAAAGTAGATGGTATTGAAACGGAAATGATATCGATCCGTGGTAAAAAAATAAGCCCTTGCATTCACTGCGATAAATGCATCAAGGATGAGTTTCTAGGTTGCTCAATTTACAAAGATGATGATATGAATGAACTGTTTCACAAATGCTTAGAAGCAGATGGTATAATTTTTGCCTCGCCAGTATTTGAAATGGGAATTAGTCCACAACTTAGTGCTTTCATGTCAAGATTTCGCTCATGCTACCTTGATTTAAGAAATGACCCTGAAGTATATGGTAAACATGTAGGGGCAGCTATAGCGGTAGGTGGAACCAGAAATGGTGGTCAAGAAATGACCATAGCTTGTATGCATAACTTTTTCCATACGCATGGCTACGTAGTTACCGGTGGTGCCTTGGGCGTTTATGCTGGCGCAGCAGTATGGTCTCAAGACAATACTAAGTTTGATGATAGCATTGATCCTATTGGCATTGAAAATGCTCGTAAATTAGGTGGTAAGGTTGCAAGAACAGTTTTGCAAATGCATAAATAAGATGAAGGAGCTTCGGCTCCTTTTATTTTTGCCATTAGATGTTATAATTTGTAAAAGATTGAATAGAATGAATTATGCGGAAAGGTTGGAATGAAAATGAAAAAACTTAAGATTGGTATTGATTTAGATGGTGTGGTGTTTCGCACCCTAGACAAAGTACTTGAAAGATACAACGAGGATAAGGGAACAGAATACGTATCTGACCAAATTAAGGATTGGAATACTCATGAATGGATGGAGGGGGATGCTAGTGTCTATGACTATTTTTGTGATCCCAAAACATTCATAGACCTACCCATTAACGAAAATGCAATCGAGGTACTTTATCGTTTGGATAAAAAGCATGATGTATACATTGTGACAGATACACATTATCATTGTTTGGATACACGAATGAATGAACTGTTTAGAATCTTCCCAAAAGAAAAATTTTCTTTTATGGAACATAGAAAGATTTTTATTGGAAAGTTTAAGGAAATGCTTATGCTGGATGTACTCTTAGACGATAAGCCAGAAAATGTTATGCATTTTAATAACAGGGGATATGGCAAGGCCATCATGTATGATTGGGTACTCAATCGATATGTAAAGGATGTAGACCGAGTTTACAGTTGGTTGGAGTTTGAAAAGAGAATCGAAGAGATGGAAAAGCAAGAAAGAAGTTAGTTAACTTCTTTCTTGCTTTCTTTTATAATTGCAACACTTGCACTAGCGCCAATCCGAGTAGCTCCAGCTTCAATCATGGCAAGGGTATCGCCTAGAGTACGAATACCTCCAGATGCTTTAACACCAAGATTCGGCCCTACCGTATCGCGCATCAGCTTAACATGATGCGTAGTCGCACCGGCACTAGAAAATCCTGTTGAAGTTTTAACAAAATCAGCTCCAGCCTGCATGGACATCTGGCAAGCCTTAATAATTTGTTCATCTGTTAGCAGACAGGTTTCTAAAATAACCTTTAGTGTGATTTTTTGGCCACAAGCTTTTTTCACTTCTAATATTTCTTGCTTTAATTTATCCCATTTGCCATCCAATGCATACGATACATTGATGACCATATCTACTTCCTCAGCCCCCATTGTGACTGCATCTTTGGCTTCAAAGACTTTTGCTTTCGTGCTCATAGAGCCTAAGGGAAAGCCGATTACTGTGCATACAGCTGTATCACTTCCAGCTAGAATATCTTTTGCCAGGGGGATGTGACATGGGTTAATACACACGGAAATAAAATTATACTCCAGTGCCTGGGCGCACAATTCACGAATCTGTGCTTCCGTAGTCTGTGGTTTAAGAGCTGTGTGATCAAAATAACGATTTAAAGACTCAATCTTTAACATGATATACCCCTTTCTAACACCCGAAGATCTTTTTCCATCCGGGTCACACAATATTCGAGAAAATCAGTGTAGTCTTTTTCAATATGAGTCTGTGCTTTGTCAATCAGCCTTGAGACAATGGGGCCGGAAATTTCTGTTTCATAAAATGCATTTAGTTTTTGACTATAGTGTTTAGAAAGAATATTTTGGTCTCCATCTAATGAAACAAAGAGGGATAGCGGGGTAGTTAGGTCAATATCATGGCCAATGCTATCGCTTAGTGATTGTTCTAGGGTATGTAACAAATCCGTTTGTTCAATTGCGTGTCGCATAGGTTCAAAGGTCATTCGGGTAAACCGTTTAATATTTACTTCAACAGCCATTTCGATGACGTTATGACCTCGCCACAAGCAGTCACGTTCTGGTACACCCAAGGAAGATAAATCTTCTTTAATATGACCAGCCTTGTAGAAGGCAAAACCATTTCCATTGCGATAGGATTTATCCGTATAATAATCGAGACCAGGAAGTGCTACGCCATGTAATGCATCAGCAAGAAAGACATCTCTTGGTAGCATGAATTTCTTCTTTATACTATGTGCATCTTCCCAATCAATGCCGTTGTATACTAATAAATCTGGAAGTACACTTCCTATTGCCCGTGCAGGATTCATGGAACCCAATATTATTTGATTTACGTAAAGATGTGTTAGTGGGAACATAGCTTACTTCCCAATTGCTTCTTGCACAGTTTTGCGTGTAGATCTGGTACGAATAAACTGTAAAATTGCACAAACAAAGGCAATAATGTAGAACAGCCAAGGAAGAATTCCAATATAAGCAATGGCTTTTCCTAAAGAAGCTTGAATCTGTATGAATGAAGAAAGCGATGTTGCAAGAACTAGTCCTGCAATAGAGGCAAAAATCATACGTACAGAAAATGCACGATAAGATTCTAAAAACTGTGGTGAGAGTTTTTTGCGCATCTTTTTAGTCATATTCAGTTCACCATCAGGTCCTTCAAGCTTTGACATACGGCTATAGGAAAAATAAGTAAGAACCAAATATAGTATAAGACCAGAAATTGGAGAATACAGTACTTGCATTAAGGTTTTATCCATATAGGCTGTAATCGAACCATCGATTGCTGTACCCGCTGCAATGCTATCAGGAAGAGCGGGGTATTGTAACAATGCATAGGCGAAGGTAAACACAATCGCAAGAATCGGAATTAATTCTAAGTAACTTGGGTAAAATCTCCAGAGCTTTTTGTAAGAAAATGATTTCATATTATCTGCCTCCTATTAATCTCATATTATTATACCTTATCTTGAGAGGAATGACAGTCCTGTCTTGTGTTATAATATTTACAGAATATGAACAGATAAGAGGAAATATGTACGCTCAAATTTTAACGAATGTAAATAACAGAAAGCTTGACCGATTCTTTACCTACCGGGTTCCGGAAAAACTTAAAAACAGCGTAAAGAAGGGAAGCAAGGTTGAAATAGTTTTTTCAGGTCGTATTCTTCAAGGGTTTGTTATAGCCTTATCGGAAGAAACAGAGTACACAGGAACGATTTTAGATATACGAGACGTAGTGCGAGATGATTTAGTGCTATCTGAAAATCAAATCGACTTGGCCTATTGGCTGGCGGATGAAAGTTTTATTTCATTGGCAAAGGCATTTGCAACAATATTTCCATCAGTAGGAATTGGTCGCAAGGATAGAAAACGGATGCCACTGTTTTTGACTGAAAAAGGACGCAAAGCGATTGGTGATTTACGTGCCTCCAAATCCAAGACGGCCTTGATAAATTTATCGGAAAATCCAGGACTTCAGTTTTCTGCACTCAATATTTCTCAAGAAATATTTCGAAGATTATGCAAAGAAGAATGGATAGAATTCAAAGAAGCAGAAATTAGTAAGGACCCTATTTGCATTAATAAACTAAATAATGAACAAAAGAAATTGATGGTTTCAATTGAGAATGATTTGATGAACAACGAAAAGGAATTCTTAATTCATGGGGTAACTGGAAGTGGTAAAACGGAAATTTATTTTCATTTGATAAAGCGATGTCTAGAAGAGGGAAAACAGGCGATGGTATTATTTCCAGAGATTGCACTTACCCAGGAAATGGTTGGCCGCTTCAAACGTGCCTTTGGAAATAGGGTAAGACCATGGCATAGCCAACTAACGCCATATCAGAAAAAAGGAATCTGGGATGACTTGATGCAACAAAAAGCAGATATCTTGATTGGCCCTAGGTCTGCTTCGCTGGTTGGGATGAAGAACCTAGGCCTGATTATTGTTGATGAAGAACATGATGCAAGTTATTTGCAAAGCTCAACACCGTGCTATGATGGCAGAAAGGTCGCACGCTACCGCGCAACGCAGGTGGATGCACCGCTAGTTATGGGGTCAGCAACACCGTCCGTAGATGTGCTCTACAGAGTGAAAACCGAAGAGGTAAAGCTATATTCACTGCTGAAGCGACATCGAGGTGCAAATTTACCACAAATTACGACGGTAGATATGCGGGAAGAACTAAAGGCCGACAATTACAGCATCTTCAGTAGACTTCTCAAGCAAGAAATAGAAAGATCCTTAGAGGAAAAGAAAGGTGTTCTACTGTTTCTGAATCGGAGAGGATATTCGGGGAGTTTTGTCTGTAGGGATTGTGGGCATACGATGATGTGTGAGAATTGTGATATTCCTCTTACTTACCATAAGCAAGGAGACATCTTGAAATGTCATTACTGTGGTTATGAAAAGAAGGCCATCACAGTTTGTCCTGAATGTAAATCGAAAAGAATACGGAGTTTCGGGGTTGGCACTCAAAAGGTGGAACAGGAAGTTAAAAATGTATTTCCAAATGCCCGTGTAGCTAGAATCGATGGAGATACGGATAATAAGAATGGTGCTAGGGAACGTTTGATTGAGGACCTAAAAGAAGGAAGAACAGACATCCTTATCGGTACCCAGATTATCACCAAAGGAATTGACTTTCCAAAGGTTGGACTGGTAGCAGTTCTTGCGGCTGATTTAGCCTTGAATGTACCCGATTTTAGGGCTCGCGAAAAAGCCTGCCAACAGTTGGTACAGGTTGCAGGACGTTCTGGAAGGGAAGATGGGATGGGACTATGCTTGATACAAACCTACCAACCAGATAACCTTGCCGTTCAGTATGCTAAGGAGGAAAACTACTTGGCCTTTGTTGAACTCGAAATGCAAGAACGCTACCGGATGAATTATCCGCCATATTCACAAACCATCCGTATCCTAATATCTGCAGAACAAGAGGAAATATTAGCCAAAAGGGCCGTTATTTTTTCGAATTACATACCCAAGGCACCGTTTAAAGTACTCGGTCCTGTTCCTGCTAACTACAGCAGAATCAAAGGACTGTATCGATGGCATATCATTATTCTTGGAGATGACTTGGAAAAAATGAAAAATACGGTACAATATGCACTTAGGGAGTTTTATGATAAGGAAAATTCGAGCAATATATACTTCACTATCGAAGTGAATCCGGGCTCTATGTTGTAAATAAGGAGGAAAAGATGTCAGTATTAAAAGTAGTAACAATAGGTGATCCAATCTTGAGAGAGAAAGCAATTACTGTAAAGAACTTCAATAAAAACTTATCCAAATTGATTGATAATATGGTTGAAACAATGGCCGAATACGATGGAGTCGGTCTGGCCGCGCCCCAAATAGGGATTCCCAAGCGTGTCGTTGTGATCGATGTTGGTGATGGCTTAATAGAACTCATCAACCCAGAGATTATTGAAACCAAGGGAGAACAGATTGGGCAAGAAGGTTGCCTAAGTGTTCCTGGAAAATATGCAGAAGTAAGACGCTCCAAATATGCTAAGGTAAAAGCCCAAGACAGAACGGGTAAAGAATTTATAATTGATGGAGAAGATTTATTGGCGAGGGCCTTTCTTCATGAAGTTGACCATTTGAATGGAATCCTATTTGTCGATAAAATTGATAACTAGAAAGGCAGTAGGTGATGTAATGAGGATTGTATTCATGGGAACAGCGCCTTTTGCTATTCCTTGCTTGCAAGCGTTGGCTCAAGAAAATGACATAGAGGTACCCTTGGTTGTAACACAGCCAGATAAAGCAGTGGGACGGGGTCATAAGGTTCGTTATACCGCATTCAAACAGGCCGCCTTAGAACTGGAAATGCCAATCTATCAGCCTAATAGTGTTAAAGACGAGGAATCAATCGAATTTATCAAAAAATTGAAACCTGATTTTTTAGTTGTGGTGGCTTATGGACAAATTCTAAGTCAGAAGGTACTTGATCTTCCCAAGCTAGCCTGTATCAACGTGCACGGCAGTTTGCTTCCCAAATACCGCGGTGCAGCCCCCATACACTGGGCTGTGATTCACGGTGAAAAGGAGACGGGTGTCTGCACCATGCACATGGCCAAAACACTTGATGCGGGAGATATCATCTACTGCGACAGGACCGATATAGATCCAGAGGAAACGACAGGAGAGCTGTATGATCGCTTACAAGAAATGGGTGCGAATCTACTCGTAAAAACCCTAAAAGATATTGAAGCTGGCGTAGCACCTCGTATACCACAGGATGATCGTATATCCACCTATGCTCCTATGATATTCAAAAAAGACCGATATATTGATTGGAACCAAGCAGGGTTATGCATTCTTAATAAAATACGTGGCTTGTATCCAGCCCCTCGAGCAATTACCAAATACCAAGCAGAAGACTATATCATTTGTGAGGCTAAATTCCATTTAGAGGAGCCTGTTGGGAAATTGGACTCTACTATATTGGAGCCTGGCGTAATTGTAGGCATTTCACCTAAGCATGGATTATTTGTTCGTTGTAAGGATGGTTGGATAGAAATACTTCGTCTAAAGGCACCTGGTAAAAAAGAAATGGAAGCCAAAGCCTATTTGAATGGTGCAAAAATAAATTTGCATAGCAAATTTGAAAGTGAGGAAACATTATGACATTTTGGCAAATAAGTTTTTTTCTTATGATACCAGTCATGATTTTTGCTGGATATGCACAAAGAAAAATTAGTCGAACCTATAAACAGTATTCCCAAGTACCCGCTAGGCGTGGTATCTCTGGTGAGATGGTTGCTCGAAACCTCTTAACAGATAATGGCATAACAGATGTATCTATAGAAAGAACCAAAGGCAATCTAACAGATCATTATGATCCTAGAAACAAGGTACTTAGGCTTTCTACTGGCGTAGCGCAGGGACAGTCCATAGCAGCCATTGGTGTGGCTGCACATGAAATTGGACACGCAGTGCAACATAACCAGCGAAATTTCTTACTTGCTTTTAGAAATCGATTCGCTCCCATAGCCCAAATTGGTAGCAGTATGGCTATCCCTTTGGTGCTAGCTGGATATTTCATCGGCTTTATCGGACTGGCCAAATTTGGTGTCATACTCTTCGGTTTGGTGGTGTTTTTTCAATTGATTACGGTGCCTGTTGAAAAAGATGCTTCTAGACGGGCCTTGTTGATGCTCCAAAACGGCGGATATTTAGATGAGACAGAATTGGTTGGCGCTAAACGTGTCTTGGATGCCGCGGCTCTGACCTATATTGCTTCGCTGTTGGTAGCTATAGCACAATTGTTTAGACTGATGGCGCTTACTAGAGATGATTAAGGTGACGAAAATGAATCCAAGAAGAATTGCAATAAGTATTTTACTCCGTGTGGAAGAGGGCGCATATAGCCATATTGCCCTAAAAGAAGCCTTGCTAAAAAATGACTTGAGTTCTCTCGATAAAGCTTTTGTCACAGAATTGGTTTATGGAACGATTCGCAGACGGAACACACTAGATTTTATTATCAACAGTTTTTTACAAAAGAAAACGCAACGAGATGAAATTCGCTGTATTCTACGCATGGGTGTATACCAGTTGCGTTACATGCGAGTTCCACCCTCGGCCGCAGTAAATGAATCGGTCAAGCTCGTATCTGAGTTCCATCTTGAGAGTCAAAAGGGCTTTGTTAATGCGGTGCTTCGAAACATTGAGCGCAGTAAAGACAAGGACTTTTACGAAAAAGTCACAGATAAGACCAAAAGGATGGCACTTACGTATTCACATCCATCTTGGATTGTTGCACGCTACATCGAAAAATATGGTATTGAAAAAGCTGCCGAATTGTTAGATTACAACAATAAACCATCTAGAAATATTGCAAGAGTAAACATCATCAAGACTAGCATAGCCGATCTGATTGAACTTCTGGAAAAGGAAGGTATTGAAGCAGAACCGTACAAAATTCCGAATACCATTCGTTTGAAAGGGCAAGGTAAGATTTTGTCTAGTAATGCATACCGAAAGGGTCTTTTTATGATTCAGTCGCCATCTAGTGTGGCAGCAGCCCTGATGTTGGATGCTAGAGCTGGTGAAAGTGTGCTGGATACTTGTGCAGCACCAGGTGGAAAGAGTTTTGTTCTAGCACAGCAGATGGATAATCTAGGAGAAATTCTATCGACCGACATCCATCCTCACAAGATAGAACTGATGCAGAAGGGCTTTCAGTTTTTGGGTATCCAAAATGCTGAAGCAAAATGCCAAGACTGGGAAGAGTGGAATCCTGCTTTTGATCAGAGATATGACCGCGTATTGGTGGATGCACCCTGCAGCGGACTAGGTGTGCTTGGAAAAAGACCTGACTCTAGATGGAGAAAGAAAGCGAGCGATATTGAAGCTCTAGTGCAACTGCAACGCAAAATATTGAACAATGCAGTTTTGGCCGTAAAACCAGGTGGTTTACTAATGTATGCCACATGTACGTTAACGTATGAAGAAAATCAGGCACAGAGGGCATGGATTCTTGAGAACTTTACGGAATTTAAACCGGAACCGTTGCCATATATTTCTGAGGCATTTGCTTCTGACAAGAAGGCTCTTGAAAGAGGTGAATTGGAGATTACACCATTCATGCACGATATGGAAGGCTTCTATCTAACCTTGCTCAGAAAAGATACAAACTAAAAATCCGAAATAATTCGGATTTTTAGTTTGTTTGGCTAAGCTCATATTGTTACGTTAAAATATGAGGTGTAGTACGGAACCATCTAAGAGGATAAATAGTCCGAGCGCAGCTACATAGTAGGCAAAGGGTCTAAGTGAATGCTTCTGTAGAAGTTTGATCATAAAAGATATTGCCAGATACCCACTAAGTGCAGAAGCCAAGAAGCCTGCGAAGAGTTGGACAATGGAAATATTAATATTTCCTGACAACAGTGCGGGAACTTCCAATACATTGGCACCCAGGATTAAAATAATGGAATTCAGAAAAGATATTTCGGCTGCTATTTCTTTGTTTACATTCCGAAATAATCCGGCTGAAATTGTTGAACCAGACCTCGAAATACCAGGAAAGATGGCTAAACACTGCATCAAACCAATAAACAATATGTCTAGTACTCCAACATTGTCACGGGTTTTCCCCATATATCCAATGGTATTTTTGGACTCAGCCAAGCTACTTAGATATAAGACTACAGCAGTAAAGAGAAATGCAGGTCCTAAAAGATTTGCAGATGCATACACACTTTTAAAGAAATCTGAAAAAAGCACTCCGACGATACCGGCTGGAACAGCTGTAAGAAGAATCAACATGTTATAGCGGGAAAAGGGCTTTTTCAACATGGTGCGAATTCTTTTTTGGTAATAAAAAAGAACCGAAAAAAGGGTACCCAAGTGTAAGACAACGTCCAACGACAGTGCTGCTTCATTGATGCCGAACCACTGCTGAAAAATGATGAGATGGCCAGAACTGGATACCGGCAGGAATTCTGTAAGGCCTTGAATGACCCCCAGTAGGATAACTTTCAATAGTTCCATAGATGCCTCCTTGATTTCGTCTTTAACATTATATCAAAAGAGTTATATGGAAAGAAGGGGCTAATTACGTTATAATTTAGTCAATTGAGAAAAAGGAGCAAAATTTGTATGGCACAATGGTTTTCAAGGAATAAGAAATTGAAACCGGAGCAAGCGCTTGTATTCGGTTTCCTCATACTGATATTGGTCGGTTCTGCTTTGTTGTCTCTACCTATAGCGACTGCTTCGGGAGAATCTACTTCCTATCTAGATACTTTATTCACATCCACCTCAGCTGTTTGTGTAACTGGATTGGTGGTATATGACACAGGAACTCACTGGAGTGGCTTTGGTCAAGCATTGATTCTTTTGCTGATTCATATCGGCGGTTTAGGATTCATGACCTTTGGTGTACTATTTGCGATCTTGCTTGGGCGTAAAATAGGACTTCGTTCTAGGCTCTTATTACAAGAAGCCTTGAGCGAGTTTACCTTGCAAGGGGTCGTTAAGTTGGCAACCAGGGTACTGATGATAACCTTGGCCATTGAATTGTCTGCAACCTTTCTGCTGGCTTTGAAATTTGTGCCTGATTTAGGTTGGAAACAGGGCTTATGGGTTTCTTTCTTTCATGCTGTTTCCGCTTTTAATAATGCAGGTTTTGATATTTTCGGGTCAATCAATGGGCCTTTCAGTAGTATTACATCGTATATGAGTGATCCAATAGTCGTTCTAACACTTGCCTTGCTATTCATTGTAGGTGGTATTGGATTTACGGTCATGATTGATGTCGTCAAAAAGCATCGTTTCAGAGATCTTGTATTACATACTAAATTAGTATTGTATACGACAGCACTTCTCATACTAGTAGGTACGGTACTGATTTATTTGCTTGAGATTCACAATGCCCAAACTTTAGGGAGCATGAGCATCTCAACGGGGATAATGAATGCCTTCTTCCAAGCTGTGACACCTAGAACGGCTGGATTTAACAGTATTCCAATTTCGTCAATGACCATGGCCTCACAATTCATCATCATCATACTGATGTTTATTGGGGCTTCACCGGGTTCGACTGGTGGTGGTATAAAAACGACTACTTTTGCAACTATTTTGGCTGGAGCAACTACCATGCTAAGCCAAAGAAAAGATGTTGTTCTATATAACCGTAAGATACCTGAAGCGCAGATTAGTAAGGTGTTTTTGATTTTGGTGATATCTCTTGGTGTGATCTTGTTTAATACATTTCTTCTTTGTATTAGCGAACAAGCGGAATTTTTAGAGATATTCTTTGAAGTCGTTTCAGCGTTTGGAACGGTAGGGCTTTCTATGGGCATCACGACACACTTATCAAGCATGGGACGTGCCATTATTATTGTGACGATGTTTATTGGCAGATTAGGACCAGCTACCGTGGCTTTTGCTATTGCTAGGGATCGCAAAAAGACAGATATTGGTTTCCCTGAAGAAAAAATTATTTTAGGGTAGGAATATGGACAATAATCTATATGGATATAGTATTGAAGAATTGACAAGTTTAATGAAAAGAGAAAATCTGCCACGTTTTCGAGCCAAGCAGATATTCAATTGGATACAAATAAACCATGCTTCCAGTTTTACAGAAATGACGAATATTCCCAAAACAATTGCTACTAGGTTGGAGGATGCAGGTTATTCTTGTACATTGCCAACTGTACTACAAAAAAGCATCTCTGATGACCAGATGACCATTAAATGCTTGCTTGAATTAGAGGATGGGCAACAGATTGAAACAGTACTTATGCGTTACCACAGAAGTAGTGCGCGTAATAGAAATACAGTATGTGTGAGCTCTCAAGCAGGCTGTGCTATGGGGTGTCCATTTTGTGCTACTGGAAATGCTGGATTTAAGAGGAATCTGAGTACTGCGGAAATCGTAGGGCAAATTGCACTTATGAACAAATTGCTACAAGAATTAGAAGCAGAAGAGAACGTTACAAATGTAGTATATATGGGTATGGGTGAGCCACTCAACAATTATGAACAAGTGGTCCGTTCCATCCGTTTATTAAATGAAGACCAAGGTCTTAATATCGGGATGCGTAGAATCACTGTTTCAACTTGTGGACTAGTGCCACAAATTTTAAGACTAGCAGAGGAAGGCATGCAAGTTACCTTGGCTGTTTCATTGCATGCGACAACAAATGCGAAACGAGACATATTGGTTCCTGTGAACAAAAAGTACCCATTAGAAGTGCTTTTAAAGACTTGTGAGAGATATTATGAGACAACTAAGCGAAAACTTACCTTTGAATATACTCTTATTGAAGGAGAAAACGACAGTGAACAAGATGCAAGGAATTTGAAAAGCCTACTAAGGAACTTACATTGTAATATCAATGTCATTCCTCTAAATGTAGTAAGTCATGCCGACTACAAAAGGTCTCATTTCGCTCAGCATTTTGCAAAACGCTTAAATGACATGAATCTAGAAGCATTTATCAGGGAAGAAATGGGTCTAGGTATAGACGCAGCCTGTGGTCAATTAAAAGGCAACGGAGGAAAATGAATGAATATTCAGGTATTCAGCAAGACGGGTTCTGTACGCCTACACAATGAAGATAGCTACGCATATGATAAGGAAAAGAAAATTTTTGTAATTGCAGATGGTATGGGTGGGCATAAAAAGGGAGAAATCGCCTCCTCGATGGCGGTTAAAACCGTAATGCAAGAGCTCACCAGTAAAGATCCAAAAGAGATCATAGAAGCAATTGAAGAATCGATGCTTACCGCTAATCAGGCAGTATATGCACATGCGATAACACATCCGGACCACAAAGGCATGGGCACGACCTTGACCGTGGTCCATTTTGTTGCTAATAAGCTGTATTGGGGCCATGTGGGAGACAGTAGAATATATTTATTCCACGATGATAAATTGACTCAACTAACGAAGGACCATACCATGGTAGAAGAGTTGGTAGAAATTGGAACCATTTCTAGTGAGCAAGCAAAGAATCATCCGAAAAAAAATGTGCTCGTAAAAGCCTTAGGAACACAAAAGGAAGTAGAAGTGGATACTGGATGTGCAGAGGTTGCAATGGGAAACATCATCGTTATGATGACAGATGGTGTCTATGAATATATTGAGGAAGATATGATGGCTGCACTTTTAAAAGAGGAGCCACTACTCCAAGTAGAAAAAAGAATTGATGAAATTATCTGTGAGGGTGGAGCAAAGGATAATTATACACTACTTATGGTCGGACTAAATTAGGTGATAAGATGAATTTAATTGGAAAAGTTTTTTCAAAAAGATATGAGGTAAAGAAACGCATAGGAGCAGGCGGTATGTCTATCGTCTATCTAGCGGAAGACATTTTGCTAAATCGGTCTGTTGCGGTAAAAATTTTACGTGACCAATATGCTGATGATGATCGGAACATCCGTTTCTTCCAAAATGAAGCTAGATCCATTGCGGCTCTTTCCCATCCCAACATCGTGAAGATATATGATATTGGTAAGGAAGATCAATACTATTTTATTGTGATGGAATATCTTGAAGGAGAAACCCTCAAAGAAGTAATACAAGATAAAGCTCCGATGAATCCTATTGAGGCCATCAACCTTATCCGAAGCATACTTAAGGCTCTGGAGCATTCCCATAAGAAGGGGATTATTCATCGTGACATCAAACCACATAACATAATGCTGGACAAAGCACATAAAGTTAAAGTGACAGATTTTGGAATAGCGAGAAATGCGGGAGCATCTACCGTTACTTATTCAGGACAGATGGTAGGCTCCGTTTACTATATTTCTCCAGAACAAGCCAAGGGGGAAAGAACTACCTTCGCAACAGACATCTATTCTACTGGTGCTATGCTTTACGAGATGCTTACGGGAAAGGTTCCATTTACTGGAAGTAATCCAGTTAGTATTGCTTTATCACATGTTGAAAAGCAGGCAAGACCTATGAGCGATTTTAATAAAAAGGTCCCAGAGTGCCTTGAAGAAATCGTCGAAACAGCTATGATGAAAAATCCGAAAGACCGTTATTCTTCAGCTATGGAAATGGCTAGGGCACTAACACAAGCAAAAATGCTCATTGAAAGTGGAAAAGCTAAAGTTCGAAAAGAACGAATAAAAATTGGAAAATGGAAATGGCTAGGTGTGCTAGCCGGGTTATTTGCAATTCTAATTCCAATATCTATGGCTGTAGCCAATTATTTTGCTCCAGTTGCTGTACCCGATGTCGTAGGGAAACCGCGTACTGAAGCAGAAAGCATTCTTACCGATGCAGGATTTGCTTTTAAAATCGATCGTACTATAGTTACCACTGATTTTGAAGCCGATATCGTTATGCATCAGGACCCCAAAGCCGACCAAAAAGTAAAAACATCTAGAACGATTCTTTTAACCCTGAGTGAGCAACCGGAACTGTTCATTGTTCCAGATGTTGTCGGAAAAATGGAACGGATTGCTACTGTTGCAATAGAAAATGCAAGATTGAAAACTGTTATTGTACACGACTATTCTTCAGATATAACCATACCCGTAGGGGCTGTCATTAAGCAGGAACCGCAGGCAGGCTCAAAATTATTAGAAGATTCAGAAATAGTACTAACCATCAGTGATGGGATAAAACCAGGACTGATAACCATGGAGGATTTAAAAGGCAAAACTTTTGCGGAAGCAGAAGATTACTTGAAAACAAATAACCTGAAGATGGGTGAAATAAGCTACGAGAGTTCACCGTTATATTTTCTTGGAACAGTCATGGATCAAAGTGTCGTTGCAAAAACTGAGATTCCATCCGGTACGACAGTAAATATTGTCATTTCTAGAGGTCCTGGCATAGAAGTGCAGGAAAAGGAAATATCCTTCACACTACCAGGAATCAAAATGAGTGAGGTTACGATTGTTGTAACCGATTTAAGCGGTACGCATGAAGAATATCGTGACAATCATAATGGTGGTGAACCTTTACAGTTGACCATAAAGCATTGGGGTGAAGGAAGCGCAAGTGTTTACCAGGACGACCAGCTTATTATGACGGTGGACCTGCCATAGGAGGAAACAGATTTGCAACAAGGTGTCATATTACGAGGTTATAGTGGTTTCTATTACGTGAAGCTTGAGGACCGGGTGATGGAATGCTCTTTACGCGGTCGCACAAAGAAGAAAACAAAGAGCTTTTATCCTGGGGACGTAGTTTGGATAAGTATAGAAAATGAGAAACAAGGTGTTATTGAAAAAGCAGAGCCTCGAAAAACGCTTCTTTTAAGGCCGCCAGTAGCCAATGTAAGTCTTTTGGTAATCGTGATGTCACTAAGTTACCCTGAGGCAGAACTTACCTTATTAGACCGTCTTCTGGTTCTTGCTGAGCATGCTGGAATACGTCCGCTAATTGTGCTAAGTAAGTTAGATATTGCAAACCAAGCCAGAGCTGAAGAAATTATGGCTGATTACCGTTCTACTGGGTATACCTTCATCGCAACTAGCATCACAGACCTGGTCGGTATGGATGAATTGATGAATGAATTGGTCGGCGAGACTACCGTGTTTGCTGGTCAATCCGGTGCAGGTAAAACCAGTTTAATGAACCTATTATTACCCGAAATGCATCTAAAAACGGGTACACTTGGTGATAAGAGTAAACGAGGAAAACATACAACGAGACATATTGAACTGTTTGACTATAAAGGTGGATATTTAGTAGACACACCCGGTTTTAATCGACTTTATGTTCCTGAGATGGAAGAAAGCCAATTGCCACATTGTTTTCCGGAATTTAGTCCATATTTGAATCGATGCAGATTTGCCACATGCCTGCATTACAAAGAACCCGATTGTTGCGTAAAAGATCATGTGAATGAAAGAGACATAAGCACAAGAAGATATCAAAATTATCTTCAATTTTTAGAAGAAATCAAAAATAAGGAGAAACGATATAATGATTAAGATTGGACCTTCTTTATTGGCTGCGGATTTTCGTAAGCTAGCTGAAGATATTAGACGTGTGGAACTAGGAAAAGCAGATTATTTGCATCTCGATATTATGGATGGGCATTTTGTTCCCAATATTAGCTATGGTCCCGATGTAGTTAAACAACTCCGCCAGGACTCAGCGCTTTATTTTGATGTTCACCTTATGATTGAAAACCCAGATTTATATCTACAAAATTTCAAGGATGCTGGAGCAAACCTTATTACGGTCCATCAAGAAGCGTGTGTGCATTTACACCGCACAATCCAGTGCATCAAGGAAATGGGACTAGATGCCGGAGTCGCGCTAAATCCAGCCACACCAGTATCTGTACTGGAAGAAATCATCAATGATTTAGACTTAGTACTCATTATGAGTGTCAATCCCGGATTTGGCGGACAAAAATTTATACCTAGGTCTGTGGAAAAAATTAAAAAGTTGAAGCAATTGATTGATCAAAGCGGCTCAAAGGCCAAAATACAAGTGGATGGTGGGGTCAATATTGAAACAGCCAGCTTAGTAGCTGAAGCAGGGGCAACCTATTTGGTTGCTGGATCCGCAATATATAAGCAGGATGATGTACAAAAAGCAATTTCAGATATTCGCTCTTCGGCAGAACGTGCTATTGATTGATTTATGATGATGTTGTGATATACTAAGAGAAATTAAATATTTCGGGGATAGGTGTAATTCCTTACCGGCGGTATAGCCCGCGAGCCTTCTTGGTTGATTCGGTTTGATTCCGAAGCCGACAGTTATAGTCTGGATGATAGAAAAATTGAATGATTCCCTGCCTTGCAGGGTTCTTTTTTTTCTCACCCGAAAAAAAAGGAGGAAATATGAACAGTACTAGTAAAACACGAAAAATGATTCAAATCACAATGTTAGCGGTTATATCTTTCCTATTGGTCTACTTTGTAGAATTTCCTTTGTTGGCAGCAGCTCCTTACCTTAAATACGATCCGAGCCAAGTACCAACTTTAATTGCATCCTTTGCCTTCGGGCCCATGGCCGGCTTGATTGCTGAAGTCATAAAATCCTTTTTGTTTTTCATATCAGGAAAATCAACTTCTGGAATCGTAGGAGTATCGGCTGCACTTGTAGCAGGCGCATCCTTCACCATGGCTGCAGGCCTAGTCTATAAGTTCAAAAAAACTAGAAAGGGAGCCTTGCTTGCCCTGATTATCGGAACGTTGGTAATGACGGTTGCCATGGCCATAGGGAATAAATATATATTTTTACCTTTATGGGGAATACCACAGCAGGGTATAAACGGTCTCGTGAAAACTGTTATTCTTCCTTTTAACTTAATCAAAGGCTTAATTACATCAATCATAACCTTTATGTTGTATAAGAGGATTCATAAAATTTTGGGATAAAAGAAAGCGGCTTTCCTAAAGGAAAGTCGTTTTTTCTTGAAAAGCCTTTTTCTTAAAGATATTTTGTGATAGCTTTACTATGGTTGCAAGCAATTGAAAAATAAAGAGGGTAAACATAATATGACAGAAATATACTTAATAAGACATGGGCAAACTACTTGGAACAATGAACGTCGTTTTCAAGGTCATACAGATATTGAGTTAGATAAAGAAGGAATTGCACAAGCAAACCGCTTAAAGGAAAGATTACGTGATGTGCATTTTGATGCTTTCTATTCAAGCGATTTAATCCGTGCAAACAAAACGGCTAACATCGTAGCCCAAGATAGAGGGATGCCTGTACATATTTTAAAAGAAGTTAAAGAAATAAAATTTGGTGAGTGGGAAGGTAAAAAATTTTCCGAAGTAATGGGTGGAGAACAGAATTTCAAAAAATGGCACGATGATTCCTCACTAAAGATGGTACCTGGGGGAGAAAGAGCAGAAGAAGTCCTAAACCGAGTAGAGGGTGCCATACAGCACATTTTAAGAGTACATCCAAAAGAGCGGGTTGCTGTATTTAGCCATGGAGGACCTATCCGCTATATGCTAATCAGCTGTTTGAAAATGCCGATTGAAATGTGTTGGAAAATTGATATAGGCAACACATCCATCAGTGTAATGCGCTGGGAAAACAATAACTTTCACTTACACTGCATAAATGATTGTGCACATTTGTAATAAGGGGTTTAAATTTGGTAGCTGAGTGGTTATAATTATTTAGTATGGCGAGGTAACGATGAGAATTATTGCAGGAAAAAAAAGGGGTTTAAAACTCCAAGCACCGAAGGGGATGAACACGCGACCTACAACGGATCGGGTCAAGGAGAACTTGTTTAATATCCTACAGAATGAAGTCAGTGGAAAAAAGGTTTTGGACCTGTTTGCAGGTACAGGAGCCTTGGGTATAGAGGCTATGAGTCGAGGTGCAGAAAACGCTGTCTTTGTTGAGAGAGACCGCCAAACATTCGTCCAATTATGTGAAAATTTGCATAAAGTCGAAGATTTGTGTTGTCTAGACGCAATACAAAAGGACTCATTTTCCTTTTTAAACGATTGTAAAAAGCAGTTTGATTTGGTTTTTTTGGATCCACCGTATAAAAAAGGCTTGGCTGTACGTGCTACTGAAATTCTTATTCAACGAGAACTCCTCATAGCTGGTGGACTCATTGTGCTAGAAACGAATCAGGGTGAAGAGTTGTTTTCAGAAAATGAATTGTCTAGACTAGGACTAGGAATTAGAAAAAGTGTACGCTATGGCAATACCTGCATAACAATTTTAGAAAAGATTTAACAAAGGGCTTTTAATGGCCTTCTTAAATAAGGATCGAATAAAGAAAATACCTTTAGGAGGAAAAGCATGGATGCATTGGCTTTGTTAGAACAAATTGAGGACATCATCAATAACGCAAATCGTAGTTTTTCTGGGACTGCTATCAAGATAAACAGTCTAGAAATGCAAGGTCTGATTGAAGATTTGCGACAAGCGTTGATTGAAGAAGTACGGCAAGCAAAAAAAATCATTCAAGATAAGGACAATATTTTAAGTGAAGCTCAACAAGAGGCCTCATCCATTATGGAAGAGGTTGAAGAAAATATCAGTACTTTGATTGATGAGAATAAAATTGTTGATGAAGCAAATAAAGAGGCTGAACGAGTACTGGCGGAAGCAACGGAAAAAGCGGAAAAAATCAGTTCTGGTGCCAAAGATTACGCAGATGGTGTATTGGCTAACCTTCAAGGACATCTAAAACAGACTTTGGAGACGGTAGAACGAGGCCGAACTCAATTGCGTGAGCATGATGAATAGGATAGATAATTCTTTTACTAAAGAAATAATATATTCACTGGGAGGAAAGTAATGAAAATATTAGTATTAAACTGTGGTAGCTCGTCTATCAAGTATCAATTGCTGGACATGGATAACGAGAAAGCAATTGCCAAGGGCTTGGTGGAACGAATTGGTTTGGATGGTTCCAAATTAACCCACAAAGCAAATAAGGAAAAATATGTAATTGAGCAACCAATTGCAGAACATGTAACTGGTATTCAATTGATTCTTAAGGCTTTAACCGACAAGGATATGGGTGTCATCACCACAATTGAAGAAATCAAGGCGGTAGGACACAGAACTACTCATGGTGGTGAAAAATTCAGCGAGTCCGTTAAGGTTGACGATGCTGTCTTACATTCTCTAGATGAACTTAGTGAATTGGCACCATTACACAATCCACCTCAAATCAAAGGCATCAAAGCAATCCAAGAAGTGTTGCCTAATGTTCCAAACGTGAGCGTTTTCGATACGGCTTTCCACAGCAGTATGCCTCCAGAGGCTTATATGTATGCCATACCGTATAAATACTACACGGACTTTGGCATTCGCCGCTATGGCTTCCATGGACATTCTCACCAGTATGTTTCTAAAAGAGCTGCAGAAATGTTGGGAAAAGATATAAAAGATCTGAAAATCATTACCTGTCATTTGGGCAATGGCGCTAGTTTAGCAGCTGTGAAAAATGGTGTATCCATAGATACTTCCATGGGTTTCACACCCCTACCTGGTTTGGTAATGGGTACTAGATGTGGCGATATTGATCCAGCCATCATTTTTTATCTAAGCAATAAGGAAAACATCGATTGTCAAGAATTGGATTCCATACTTAATAAAGAAAGCGGTGCATTAGGCTTATCTGGCATTTCTAGCGATTTCCGGGACTTGGAAGAAGCCTCTAGCGAAGGAAATCAGCGTGCGAAAATGACATTGGATATTTTCCATTACAGAATTAAAGGCTATATTGGAAAGTATGTTGCTGCCATGAATGGTGTTGATGCAATCGTATTTACAGCTGGAATTGGTGAAAACTCAGTACATACTCGTTCGGAAGCCTTAAAGGATTTGGATTTCTTAGGTATCAAAATTGATCCAGAGAAAAACAAGACGCGTGGAGAAGAAAAAATTATTTCTGCAGATGATTCTAAAGTGAAAGTTATGGTCATTCCTACCAATGAGGAATTGGTTATTGCACGTGAAACACTACGAATCGTAGAATAGGACTTGTCAAATGTCGTGAGCTTCGCTATAATGTTTGAGGCAAGCTGAAATGGTAGGGTAAATCATGGAATTGGATATTTCGAAAATCAGGAGTAAATCCGGGAGTGAAAAATCCATCGATTTTATTCAACCGGTGGAAGACATTGCAGAAAAAAAGATTCATTTTCTGCAACCAGTTCATTTCAAGGGCAAAATTCGGAATTTAGACGGCACATTGTATTTGGACGGTGAGGCGGATATTCTAATAGAACGTGTGTGTGACCGTTGTCTATGCGCTTACAAACAGTCTCTAACAATCCGAATTGAAGAAAACTTCTGCCCGGAGAACAAAATAATTGATGACATTGATTTCTTAAAGACGTATAATGGAAATCAGTTGGTATTGGACAGAAGCATACAAGATTGCGTTTTGTTGAATACAAACATGAATTCAATCTGCAAAGAGGACTGTAAAGGTATATGTCCTACGTGTGGAAAGGATTTAAATGAGGGTCCATGTTCCTGTGAAAAGGATACGATTGACCCAAGGATGGAAATACTAAAAAACCTCGTTTCAGAGGAATAGAGAGGAGGCATGGTGATGGGAGTACAAAAGAGAAGACATTCTAAAGCAAGAAAAAATAAGAGGCGTTCAATCTGGGCTCAACTGACGGCGCCAAACCTGTCGGAATGTCCACAGTGCCACGAGCTAAGAAAACCGCACAGAGCATGTCCATCTTGTGGATATTATAATGGAAAAAAAGTTGTAGAAGTTGAGACAAAGAAAAACTAGGGACGTTAAACATAAGAACCGCTATTTGCGGTTCTTTTTTCTTGAAAGATACTATTTCTTACGATAAACTCATTATAGACATGAGGAGGATGAATGATGAAGATAGCGTTAGACGCATTTGGTGGCGATTTTGCTCCGTCTGAGATTGTTAAAGGAGCCGTGTTAGCTGCTAACCAGAATACATTTATCTATTTGGTAGGTGATGAAACCAAGCTGAAGAAAGAACTTTCTAGTTACGAAGCAAACCCTTACATAGAAATTGTGCATGCTTCACAAAACATATCTATGGAAGAGGAACCTGCCAAAGCAGTAAGACAAAAAAGAGATTCTTCCATCGTGGTTGCCGCCAAATTAGTAGGCGACAAGAAGGCAGATGCACTTGTATCTGCAGGAAGTACTGGAGCACAGCTAGCAGCATCGATATTCTATATCGGGAGAATTAAAGGCGTTAAGCGACCAGCCATCTGTATTAACTATCCCACACGAAAAGGGATGAAATTAATTACAGACGCGGGCGCGAATCCAATGGCAAATGCTGAACAAATTGAGCAGTTCGCAGTCATGGGATCTATTTATGCCAAAAAGGTTTTACACGTTGATAATCCTAGTGTTGCCTTGATCAACAATGGAACTGAAGATAAAAAAGGTACCGACACTACAAAAGAAGCTTTTGAGAGAATGAAAACCAATGAGAACTTAAATTTTATTGGAAACATAGAAGGTAAAGATATACCGTTGGGCGAAGTTGACGTTATGGTTTGCGATGGCTTTACCGGCAATATTGTCCTTAAGCTGTCTGAAGGTCTATCGAAGACCCTGTTTTCTTTGATTAAAGAAAGTCTACTTTCTAAGTGGTATCGGAAAATTGGTGCCATGCTTATTAAAGGTGGCCTAGTAAATATTAAGAAGAGCTTAGATTCAACAGAATACGGTGGAGCACCTTTGCTTGGAGTAGATGGAGTCAGCATTATATGCCACGGCTCTTCAAATGCCAAAGCAATTGTGAGCGCTATCAATGCAACACACGCAGCTGTAGAGGCTGGGTATGTAGACGAGATGAAAGAACAGTTTAAGAATTAATGGAGGAGTTATGAAAACTAGCGAAAAAATTATTTCTATTGCAACGGAACAGTTGGAAGTTGACTTTTCAGAAATGCCATTAGATACTGACCTCACATCATTGGATGTGGATTCACTAGATTTAGTGGAATTAATTATGGCAATTGAGCAGGAGTTTGAAATTGAGATTTCTGATGAGGAAATAGAAGAGATAACCAGTTTAGAAGCTGCTATCAATCTAGTAGAAGGCAAAATCAAAGAATAAGGTCGACCCGTAGTCTCGGCTACGGGTTCATTATTATGGGGGGAAAATGAAAGACGTAAAAGAAAAGATATGGGCTGAACTGATGCAGCAAATTGGACTATCTGAACCAAGTGTAGAAATCAGTCAAGCATTTGTGCATCCCACATATGCGCTAGAAACAGGCGATATCAGGCATGACAATCAACGACTTGAGTTTCTCGGAGATGCTGTTTTAGGTCTCATTGTAGGAGAAATGCTTTATAGAGACCATCCAGAAATGAAAGAAGGCGAGCTATCTAGTATTCGCAGTGTGGCAGTATCTGAGGCAACACTGTCGAATCTCGCACGTCAGCTATCCTTTCCAGAGCTTATGCTTCTAGGTAAAGGTGAAGAACGTTCAGGTGGACGATACAGATCGTCGACGCTAGCAGATGCCTTTGAAGCCTTTCTTGGAGGCATATATGTATCGGCTGGATTTGCATCAGCAAAAGATTTTCTTTCACCCCTCATGCAACCGGTTCTAGAAGAAATTATCACTACTGGTTATAAAGACCCCAAAACAACTTTGCAAGAAATAGTCCAAAGCAAGTACAAGAAAAACATATCGTATCGGCTTTTGGATGAACGTGGACCGGACCATGATAAAGAGTTTACCTGCGGTGTCGTATGGGATGAAGAAATTATTGCCCTGGGTAGAGGAAAAAGCAAAAAAGAAGCACAGAGGCAGGCAGCTATGGTGGCCATCGAGTATTTCAATAGTCAAGTGTAGGAGAAAGATATGTTTTTAAAAAAATTCGAGTTACACGGTTTTAAATCTTTTGCCGATAAGACAGATCTGGATTTCAAAGATGGTATCTCGACGATTGTCGGACCAAATGGTAGTGGGAAAAGTAATATCAGTGATGCAATCCTTTGGGTTATGGGCGAACAAAGAATGAAATCTCTTCGTGGTGCGAAGGTAGAGGATATAATTTTTTCTGGTAGCGATACCCGTAAACCTTTGGGTATGGCAGCTGTATCAATTACGATGAATAACGAAGAGGGTGTACTGCCGCTACCCTATGAAGAAGTTACGGTAACTAGAAAAGCCTTTCGCTCAGGGGAAAGTGAATTCTACATCAACAAGACACCATGCCGTCTGAAGGACATCCAAACTCTATTCAATGATACGGGAATTGGAAGGGATTCTTTTGCCATGATTGGTCAAGGTCGTGTCAATGAAATTATCATGGCGAAACCAGAGGATCGCCGTGCAATGATTGAAGAATTGGCTGGTATCGTAAAATATCGAAATCGAAAAAATGAAGCTTTACGAAAAATAGCCAATACCGAATCGAATTTAGTACGTGTTATGGACATTATTTCTGAGCTGAGCGTAAATTTGGAGCCACTAAGTGATGAAGCGCAAAAAGCGCAAACTTTTCTGGACATAAAGGATGAACTAGATGATTTAGATATTAATCTATTGGTTCGAGATATTGAAAATGGTCAAAAAGATAAGGATGATCTTTCGGCACGAATTGCTCGCATGGAAGAAGAAACTGCGGCACTAGAAGCCAATATTGCCCAAGAAGAAGCTACTTTTGAAACAGAAAGGCTTTCTCTCGACGCGATTAATGAAGAACTATCTAAAAAACAAGCACAACTATATGAACTTAAAAGTACCTCTACCCAACTGAGTGGTCAGTTGGAATTAAGTGAAACCATGCTGGACAATTTGCGTAATCGAAAAGAAAAACTGGAAGAAGAAGAAAGCTGGCAAAGCAAAAAGATAGAGAATCTTAACAGCATTCACCAAGAAAAGATAGAAGTACACAATAAGCTTAAGGCATTATTGGAAGAAAAATCTAATGAACAGCATCTGTTGCAGAATCGCGTACAGTTTTTATTTGATAAAAAGAAAGAAAAGGAAGAATCGATTGATTCCCTAAACGGGAAATCACTAGACGAAATACAATATTTGGCAAGTTTGCGAAATGAATACAATAAAGTTGTTTACGATAAACAGGCTACTTTAACACGAGAAGATAAAAATAAAGAGGAAGCCAAAAAGATTAAAAAACAGATAGAGCAATTGGAAACACAAAGCAATGACCTATCTAATGTTGTGAATCAACTGGATACAGAGTATCGTAGTTTGAGCACAGACTTAGGCAAGCAAAAGCTTGATGCTGACACATATCGTAAAAAGTCAGAACAGATGGGACTCTTGTTAGGACAAAAACAGCGAGAACTACATGAAGTTGAATCTAAGAAAAAAGTCTTAGAGGATATCCAAAAAGAACATGAAGGCTATTATTTTGGAGTCAAATCTGTGCTAAGGGCAAAGCAGGCTGGTGAAAAAGGCTTTAATCTTATACATGGGGTAGTTGCTGATCTGATTAAGATTGATAAGAGCTATCTTAGAGCCATTGAGACAGCATTAGGAAATTCGATTCAAGACTTGATTGTAGAAAGTCAAGAAGCAGCAAAACAAACAATAAGTTATCTCAAAAAGAGCAAGGGCGGTCGGGCTACATTTTTGCCTTTGGATACCATTGTGCCAAGAACACTGCGAGATAAAAACAGGAATGTTTTGGAGTTAGACGGTATTTTAGGTACAGCCAATGAGTTAGTGGAACATGATCCTAAGATTCGTACTGCAATTGACTATCTATTAGGATCTGTCTTAGTAGCGAAAGACCTTGATGTGGCTGCAAAAGCTTCAAGATTAGCCAATCAATCACTTAAGATTGTAACCTTAGACGGTGATGTAATTCATCCTGGTGGCTCTATGAGTGGTGGACAGCAAGATAATAAGCGTTCTAGTATTTTGAGCCGAAACATTGAAATACAAGAACTCAAAAAATCAATTGAAAAAATACAGCGCGAGATTGGTAAGGGCAACATTGCTTTTGAAAAGCTCGCCAATACAATTGGAGAATTAGATAGCTCTGTTGAAACGATTAGCGCAAAAAGACGTGAACGAGAGGAACTGCTCTTTCAAAAACGTCAGGAATTGGATTTTTTAAATCGTAATCTTAAAGCCAAAAAGGAATCGTTGGAGCTCTATTCCTTAGACGGTCAGGACTTGTCTAGTCAAAAGCAAGAGCTACTGCGGAGTGAAGAGGAATTAGAAGAGAAAATTCGTATTTGTACATCTCGCACTGAAGAGTTTGATGCTGAATTGAGCAAGCTGCAAAATGAATACAAGCAATGCTTAGAACAGATTGAAGTAGCTAAAGATGAGCAAAATAAGGCAAATATCGAATTTGCATCTTTACAAGAAAAAGAATCTGGCATGAAGGATGCCTTATCCGTCTACTATGGACAAACAGAAGAAATAAATGGTCGACTAGAACAGTTAGTAGAAGAAAAAAACAGTCTTATCGTTAGCATGCAAGAGCATGAAGAAAAGTTGGTTCAATTCAATGAAAATATTGAGCATCTAGGCAGTACCATAGAAGACCTAACTTTTGAAATGCAGGATAAAAACAAGGAAAAAGATGCACTAGCGGATTCTATAAAAAGTAAGGCGACTGGTAGTAAAGAACTACGCAAGATTTTAGCAGAGAAAAATAAAATACTGAATGCAGACAATGTTAAAATGGCAAAACGGGAAAGTGATTTAGAGAATAAACTGAAGCGTTTAGAGGAACGGCATGAAGTTTCATATGAAGAAGCTTTGCAAAAGAAACGAGATATTGAAGATTTAAAGAGTGCTGAAAAAAGATTGAAAGAGTTAAAACGGGAGATGGCTTTCCTAGGAACTGTTAATTTGGCCTCCATAGATGAGTATACTCGTGTCAAAGAACGGTATGATTTTTTAAGTAAGCAAGAATCTGATTTGCGTGATTCTATTGAAAAATTGGGCAAAGTAATTTCTGAAATAGATGGTGTTATGGTAGAACGCTTTAAGGATAGTTTTGATAAAATTGCGATATCCTTTAAAGAATCCTTCCACAGCCTATTTGGTGGAGGAGATGCATCACTATTTTTGACTGATCCAGATGATTTATTGAACACAGGGGTAGATATTGAAGCCAGACCTCCTGGTAAGGGGCTGAAAAACATGAACCTTTTGTCAGGTGGAGAAAAGGCCTTAACGGCAATATCACTTTTGTTTGCATTTTTGAAGATAAAACCCTCTCCCTTCTGTGTTCTTGACGAGATTGATGCTGCATTAGATGAAGTGAATGTAAATAATTTTTCAAATTATTTGAGAGAGTTTTCTGGTGAAACTCAGTTTGTGGTTATCTCCCATAGACAGGGAACCATTGAAAATTCAGATTCCTTATTTGGGGTTACGATGGATAAGAAATCAGGAATTACCAAAATGGTATCTGTTAGATTGGCTGAAGCAGAAGAAGTAAAAAGCGAAGCAAAGGAGTTACAATGATATTAGATTATCTTAAGAAAGGGCTTTCTAAGACAAGAGAAGGCTTTGTTGGAAAAATTGAAGAATTGGTAACTGGATACAAAAAACTAGATGATGATTTTTTTGATGAATTAGAGGAGATACTAATCCAAGCAGATATTGGTGCTGTAACCAGCATGGAATTAGTTGAAAGGTTAAAGAAGGAAGCTCATGAACAAAAGATCGATGACAGTAGTGAAGCCATCACTTTACTGAAAAAGCAGATTGAACGTATTATGGGACACGACAGCCCACATCTAAATCTTCAAGAAAATGGCCTAACTGTAATTTTGGTCGTGGGTGTAAATGGGGCAGGTAAAACGACTTCGATAGGTAAAATAGCCTATACCTTAAGACAGCAGGGTAAAAAAGTGGTGCTGGCGGCAGGAGATACGTTTAGGGCCGCTGCCACAGAACAACTGGAGCGTTGGGCCGAGGATGTTGGGGCCAGTATCATAAAACAAAATGAAGGAGCTGATCCAGCTTCAGTGGCCTATGATGCCTTGCAGTCTGCCAAAGCCAAGAATGCAGATGTACTACTTGTAGATACTGCTGGTCGTTTGCATACGAAAGTCAACCTTATGGAAGAAATTAAAAAAATCAAACGAGTCTTAGAAAGAGAATACCCAGGCGCACCCCATGAAACCTTATTAGTAGTTGATGCAACTACCGGACAAAATGCAATAGAACAGGCAAAACTGTTTAACAAGGCTACTGGAATCACCGGTATTGTACTTACAAAACTGGACGGAAGTGCAAAGGGTGGTATTGTGATTCCGATTGCAGATAGGCTGGAAATACCCGTTAAACTGATAGGGGTGGGCGAGGGTAAGGATGATCTTCGACAGTTTTCACCAAAGGATTATGCTGACACCTTATTTTCAAAATAGAAGTGCTTTCGAATAAATGGTATGCAGTATAGCAACGATTAGCTGAGAATAGTAACACCTGAACGGATGTTAGTTAAAAGCGAAAGCGCTCTTTTATCTAACAGGATAATTAAATACTGCGATTCTATTGACAAGCATTGTACCTTGACGTACAATGCTTGTGGTGTAAAGAAAGAAAACTTTACAGGAGAGATAATATGCTTGAAGAAAGAATGAAAATAATTAACTATCTCGATGCATATAACCCGTTGCTCACAGAGCACCAAAAAGAGACCATGGGCTTGTACTATCTTCAGGACTTATCTTTAGGTGAAATATCAGATAATATGCAGATTAGTCGACAAGCTGTACATGATGTAATCAAGAGAACTACCAAGGCTTTAATTGAGTACGAAAAAAAGTTGGGTGTAGTGAAGAAACAAGAAACAACCAAAAAGCATTTATCCAACGTTATTGACAACTTAGAAACAGGGTTGCCCAAACAGGTGGAATATGCAATGCTGATGCTAAAAAAAATAAGAGATGATTTTTAGATAGAGGTACTATGGCTATATTTTCAAATTTAACAGAAAAACTACAACACGCCTTTGCAGGCTTGCGAAAAAAAGGGAAGCTAAGTGAAGACGATGTAAAAGCTGCCTTAAAAGAAGTTCAAATTGCACTTCTTGAAGCGGATGTAAACTACAAAGTGGTGAAACAATTCATCAAGGATCTTAGAGAAAAGTCCATCGGTAAGGACATACTAGAAAGCCTTACACCAGCTCAGCAAGTAATCAAATTGGTGAATGAAGAATTGACAAAATTGATGGGTGGAGAAAAGTCATCCATTACTTTGGCTTCAACGGCTCCAACTGTTATCATGATGTGTGGATTACAAGGGGCTGGTAAATCAACGACCTGTGCGAAACTGGCTAATCATTTTAAAAGCCAAAATAGGAAGGTCCTACTTGCAGCCTGTGACATTTACCGTCCAGCTGCTATAAAACAGCTCCAAGTACTTGGAGAATCTTTGGAAATACCAGTATTTACATTGGGTGAAAACACCAATCCAGTTGACATTGCAAAAGGTGCTGTTGAAAAAGCAAAAAAATCAGCTTTAGACATCGTTATTATCGATACAGCTGGTAGACTCCATTTAGATGTGGAAATGATGAATGAGCTTGTTGAAATAAAAAAAGCAGTACACCCACATGAGATATTATTAGCAGTAGATGCTATGACAGGTCAAGATGCACTGAATGTCGCCGAGACCTTCGATAAGGAATTGGGTATCAACGGCATATTGATGACTAAAATGGATGGTGACGCTAGAGGCGGTGCAGCAATATCGGCTAAAGCGGTCACTGGCAAACCGATAAAGTTCATGGGGACTGGGGAGAAAATCACAGACTTAGAAGTTTTTCACCCAGAACGAATGGCCTCTCGTATCTTAGGCATGGGTGATGTGCTTACGCTTATTGAAAAGGCCCAAGAAAATTTTGATGAAAAAAAAGCGCTTGAATTGGAAGAAAAGATTCGCAATTCAACCTTTACTTTAGATGACTTTTTAGAGCAAATGGAAAGCATGAAAAACATGGGCTCCATGGAAGACATCATGGGTATGATTCCTGGAATGAATAAACAAATGAAAAATGTCCAGGTTGACGAAAGACAAATGGTTCGAAACAAGGCAATCATCCAGTCTATGACTAAGGAAGAAAGAAATGATCCTCAAATGATTAATGCAAGTAGGCGAAAAAGGATTGCCAGAGGAAGCGGTACGAGTGTACAACAGGTAAATGTATTGCTGAAACAGTTTAAAGAAACACAAAAAATGATGAAAAGAATCGGACAAATGGGAAAGGGCAAAATGCCCAAAATCCCTGGTCTGTTCTAAATAAAACCATATAAGGAGGTGAAAACATGGCAACTAAAATTAGACTGAAAAGATTAGGCGCGAAAAAAACACCATTCTATAGAATCGTGGTCGCTGACTCTAGAGCTCCAAGAGACGGACGCTTCATCGAGGAAATTGGATATTTCAACCCGATTAGTGAACCCAATGAACTGAAGATTGATGAGGAAAAAGCTTTGAAATGGTTATCCACTGGCGCACAGCCATCTGAAACTGTTAAATCTCTTCTCAAAAAATCCGGCGTTTGGAAGCAATATAAGAAGTAGTACTTAGGAGGAAGATTATGGAAAAACTCGTTGAAACCATTGCAAAATCATTGGTGAATCAACCAGAAGAAGTCCATGTGAATACGGTTCAAAAAGACGACCTAACCATAATTGAACTTAGAGTAGCTGACGATGACATGGGAAAAGTCATTGGTAAACAAGGCCGAATTGCGAAAGCGATTCGCTCGGTTGTTAAAGCTGCGGCCATCAAAAAGAATCTTAAGGTCAACGTAGACATTATTGAGGATTAGTATGGATAAAGCAGTCATAGCCCAAATTGTGAATACACATGGTGTGAAAGGTGAGGTCAAAGTTCTTCCGCTGATGGACTCTCCGGAAATGGTGTTACACTATGACCGGTTCTATCTAGAAAATGAAAGTGGCGAGCTTCATGTGCTACGCGCTAGACTTCACAAACAGATGCTTCTTATCGAATTTAAAGAGATAGACACCATGGACAAAGCAGAATCTTTTAAAGGAAAATATCTCACCATTCCCAAGAGTGAGTTGCCTGCTTTAAAAAAAGGATCCTATTATCTGCATGATTTGGAAGGGATTTCAGTCTATACAGATGAGGATGAGTACCTTGGAAAAATAGATTCGATATTAGAGACTGGTTCAAGAAATGTTTTTTCAGTGTTGGATGAAGAGAATAAAGAAATTCTATTGCCTAACATAGAAGATGTAGTGCTGAACATAGATCTTGAGAGTCAACGGATGGTTGTTCATCTGATGCCCGGTTTGCGGGATTAGGAGTAGATATGATTTTTGATGTATTGACATTATTCCCTAGCCTTTTTGATAATTTCAGAAATGAAAGTCTGATACAAAAGGCAATAGAAAATGGAATCCTAGAAATCAGAACAACAAACTTTCGTGATTATACGTACGATAGGCATAATACAGTAGACGATTACCCTTTTGGCGGCGGTTCTGGTATGCTTTTAAAGCCTGAACCAATTTTCATGGCTCATGCGGATTTAATGCAGAAAACAGAAGCGTCAAAGACACGAACTATTTACATGTCTCCTAGCGGTACAACGCTGAATCATCAAAAAGTTATTGAGTTAACAAACTATGACCATCTGGTGATTCTTTGTGGCAGATATGAGGGCGTGGACCAAAGAGTAATTGATAAACTAGTAGATGAAGAAATATCAATTGGTGATTATGTACTCTTCGGTGGTGAGCTACCAGCTATGGTGCTTATCGAAGCAATCAGTCGACAATTAGAAGGTGTTTTAGGCAATAATGAAAGTCTGTTGAGTGAAAGCTTTAGCAATGGTTTGCTGGAGTATCCTCAATACACAAAGCCTAGAGAATATTGTGGACTTAAGGTTCCCGAAGTATTGCTAAGTGGTAACCACAAAGCTATCGCACAATGGAAAAAAGAAAAATCGCTAGAAAAAACCAAAGAAAGAAGACCAGATCTTCTTTTGAAAATCAAGAAGCAATAGGAAGGAGGACGAATATGGATATTATTCAAGCTATTGAAAATGAACAAAAAAGAGACGATATACCTAAGTTCAATCCAGGAGACACGATTACAGTAAGTGTAAAAGTTGTTGAGGGAACGAAAGAAAGAATCCAGGACTTCACTGGTATCGTAATTGCCATGAATGGCGGAGGCATCCAAGAGAACTTCACTGTTAGAAGAATCTCTTATGGTGTAGGAGTGGAAAGAGTATTCCCACTGCATTCTCCAAGAATTGCAGGCATAAAAGTGCTCAGAAAAGGTAGAGTAAGAAGAGCTAAAATCTACTATCTGCGTAATAGAACAGGCAAAGCCGCAAGAATCAGAGATAAAAAGTAATTCAAGGACCGGGTTTCCGGTCCTTGCCTTGTTATTGCTAGAAAGAAGTGTTATATTTTAAAGGCAATATAAGGAAGGGTAGGAAGGCTTGCAATGACAGAAATTGATAAAAATGTTGAAAAAAAAGAGCAACAAAATAAATCGTTTAAACCTTTTTTGGAATTAATCCAGGCCTTGGTAATTGCCTTGGTAATTACCTTTGTGATTCGCACATTTATATTCCAGCCATTTTGGGTTCCAACGACCTCGATGGTGCCAACACTAAAGGTGAACGACCGAATCCTAGTCAATGAGCTTTTCACACGTTATGGCGAGGTGCAAAGAGGGGATGTAATGGTTTTCCATTATCCACTGGATCCCAATGATATCTATGTTAAACGTATGATTGCACTTCCTGGAGAAAGTTTAGAAATCAAGGAAGACGGTATCTATATTGATGGCGAACAGATTGAAGAACCATATTTGGTCCATGACTACAAGTATGAACCGATGGGTCCTGTCTTGGTGCCGGAAAACTCATATTTTGCCATGGGCGACAATAGAGACCATAGTGCAGATTCAAGAATTTGGGGATTTGTTCCTGAAGAAAACTTCATTGGAAAAGCCTTTTTGATTTATTGGCCATTTTCTGAGATGGGACAAATTGAATAAACCATACCCTAAATTAAAATTGTAGTGGATTAAATACAAAGTAAGTTAATGGGGAAGCAGTAAACGGTTCGCTTTATCTCATATGAAAATTACGTAGGAAAGGCATTTCGTATACTGACCCCTTGAGGGACAGATCGATTAAGGAAAGATATGCATATACAATGGTATCCAGGTCATATGGCCAAAGCCAAGAGATTATTAAAAGAACAAATAAAGGCAGTAGATATAGTTATTGAAATACGGGATGCTAGAATCCCTATTTCATCAACCAATCAGGATTTGATAGAACTGATTGGAGACAAGCCTAGGATTGTAGTGCTGAATAAATCTGATTTGGCTGATCTAAATCGCTTGAACGCTTGGGAAAAAATACTACGCCAAGATGCTTTTGCCGTAGTTAAAGCAGATAGTTTGCAAAGGAAAGGCATCAAAACAGTAATTGCAAAATGCCAAGAAGCTTCAAAAGAAATGCAAAAAAAACGGACCCAAAAGGGACTTCTGCCTAGAGCCGTCAGAGCGATGGTAATTGGTATTCCTAACGTGGGTAAATCCTCTTTTATTAATGCTATGGTGAAACGAGGCTCCGCCAAAACCGGAAATAAACCTGGCGTCACCAGGGGAAATCAATGGGTACGTATTTTAAAAGATATTGAACTACTTGATACACCAGGTATTCTGTGGCCACGTTTTGAGAATGAGCAAACTGGAGAATATTTAGCTTTCACAGGTGCAATCAGTGAAAAAATATTTGATGTAGAGGAAGCATCACTACAGTTGATTTGTATGCTCAGGGATGAGTATCCTGGAACGCTGTCTTCCTTTTATGGATTGGAAAATGAAGACGATAAGAACTATATCTTAATGAACGACATCGGTATTAAACGTTGCTTTCTTGATAAAAAAGGAGAAGTTCAAACGGAACGCACTGCATTACGTTTGCTTCATGATTTTCAAGAAGGAAAACTAGGAACGTACACCTTAGATAAACCTGAAGAGGTAGGGAACTAAGATGAAGGTCAAGACTATTCAGCAAATATTGGCAAGCAAGAGCATTAGCCCATCTTTGATGGACAGTATAGAAAATGACTCGAGAAAAAACATACAAGAAGCACTGAAAAAAAGATCCAGAGGAATGGTAAAGGAACAAGAAGAACGATTGCGTCTGATGAATATGTATCAACTAGAAAAAGAAGGTTTGGAGTTTGGCTTAAGTGTCGGTATTGATGAAGCCGGTCGCGGACCGCTGGCCGGACCAGTGTATGCTGCCGCTGTCATTCTTCCAATGGGTTTGTATATTAAAGGATTGCGAGATAGTAAAAAAATCAAGCACGATGAAAGAGCAGATATTCGACACGAAATTGAACAAAAAGCGATTAGTATTGGGTGGGGATATGCTAGTGTAGAGGAAATTGATAATGACAATATCCTTCAAGCTACGTATCTAGCCATGAAACGAGCCTATCATAAGCTTTCTGTACGTGGAGAATATGTCTTGGTCGACGGGAACGGCAACCCTGGTATCGAGAATGTAATCATAAAGCCAGTAATAGGTGGTGACAATCTGTCAGCCTCCATTGCGGCTGCTTCAATTATTGCTAAGGAAAGAAGGGATGAGATCATGTTGTCTTTACATGAACTGTACCCTGAGTATGGCTTTGACAAACACAAAGGATATGGTACCAAGGAACATTATCAGGCATTGGATAAATTCGGACCATCTTTAGTGCATAGAATGAGCTTTTTGAGAAAATGGAGTTTCCATGATTAAAGAAATAAGATTGCAAAAATATATGGCCGACCAAGGAGTAGCTTCTCGAAGAAAAAGTGAGGAGATTATCCTAGAGGGTCGGGTTCGTGTAAACAATAAGGTTATTAAAGAACTTGGAAGTAAGATTACTCCAGGTGTCGATAAGATTATTGTTGATGGGAAACCAATCGGTGGTCGTATTGAGTATGTTTACTTGGTGCTTAATAAACCAAAAGGTTATCTTAGTACCACTTCAGATCCAAAGGACCGGAAAACAGTCTTGGATCTTGTCAAAGATGTAAATCAACGAATCTATCCTGTGGGACGTTTAGATTACAATACTGAAGGATTGTTGATTATGACCAACGATGGTGAATTGACTTACTCAATGACTCATCCTAGCAAAGAATTGAAAAAAACCTACCATGCAACCATAGATGGTATTTTAAGCATTGAAGATGTAGCTAAATTGCGTAAAGGTGTTGATATTGGAGATTATGTGACCGCACCAGCCGAAGTCTATATCTTAGAAGAAAAGTCAGATGGTAGTGTTGTAGAGATAATTATTCATGAAGGTAAATATCGCCAGGTAAGACGAATGTTTGAAGCATTGGGTTACGATGTTAAACGCCTAGTAAGAACCCAGATTGGCAATATTACAAAAAAAGGAATCCCTAGGGGTAAATACCGTCATCTAAAAAAATCTGAGGTATTAGCCTTAAAAGGTCAAAATAGTAGAAAAGAAAGAGGAGGAAAACATGGCAAAAGATAGTTCATTCGATATAGTTTCTGAGATTGATTTGCAAGAAGTAGATAATGCAATCAACCAAACGAAAAAGGAAATTACCCAGCGCTATGATTTCAAAGGAGCAGATGCAACGGTTGAGTTTGATCGTAAGGAAAAAATCACCTTTAATGCAGCCAATGAGTACCAAGTTGGCGCAATCTTGGACATTTTGCAATCGAAATTAGTTAAACGCGGAATTGATATCCGAGTTTTGCAGCCTGGCAAGATTGAACCAGCAGGTAAGCGATATAAGCAAGAGCTTATTGTTCAATCAGGTATTAGCAAGGAAAAGGCCAAAGATATCGTTTCTCATATTAAAAAATTGAAACTGAAAGTTCAATCTCAAATACAGGAAGAACACGTTCGTGTTAGTGGAAAGAATCGAGATGATTTACAAGAAGTAATTACTTCTTTAAAAGAGACTGATTGGGACCAACCACTTCAATTTATTAATTTTAGAGGTTAGTGAGTAAGATGAGAGTGGCACGAGAAGGGCTTTTGATAACAATTTATTTGTTACTGGGCTTCTTGATGTTGGGAATTTATCCCAGCCCGATAGATGCGCCATTAATGCAAACAAAAAAAATATATACGCCAGCTTCTTTAAGCCATATGGTTCTTACAGAAGACCTACGGATAAGCTTTATCGGGGATATTATGATGCATGATACTCAGATTACGGGTGCTTATCAAGGTGAGGGGGTATATGATTTTTCTGAATCATTTGCTTATGTTAAACCATATATACAAGAGTCTGATTTTGTTATAGCCAATTTGGAAACTACTTTTGCGGGTGCAAAAGCTGGTTATTCTGGATATCCTAGATTCAATGCGCCAGATGAATTGGCTACCAATTTAGCGGATATCGGAATTGATCTTTTGGTGCATTGCAATAATCATGTTTTGGATACCGGATTCAATGGACTCGTACGAACCAAAAAGACCATTGAAGGTGCAGGCATGATGAGTGCTGGTACTAGATTGACCCAAGATGCTGACACCGTGGTTTATTTTTCTGTACAAAATACTGATTTTGCACTCATCACTGGTACTTATGGAACCAACGGTCTTACGCTTCCTACAGATAAGAAATATATGCTTAATGTTTTAGACCCTGTAAGATTAGTGGAAGATATTAAGAAAGCAACCCAAAAAGCAGACTATGTCATTTGTTTTCTGCATTTTGGAACTGAATATGAGGAACACCCCAATAGGGCACAAATTGCGCTAGCAGAAACCTTAGTAGATGCTGGTGCGGATGCAATTATTGGCTCACACCCTCATGTTATACAAACTGATGGATTTATTGATAATAATATAGTAGTATATTCACTAGGGAACTTCATATCAGCTCAAAGAGGGGCAAAAAGACGTACCGGCATGATTTATTCTTTAAATTTGGAGAAAAATCTAACTGACGGTAATGTTAGACTCAAGAATACGGAATATTTTCCGGTTTTCACCTACAGAGCCGCTGATGGTAAACGACCTTACTATCTTGGGCCTTTGTCGGATAATCTAGAAGAAAACTCCGAGACGCACTTTCAGAAAAGTGATTTTGCCTTGGTCGAGGAAGGTCTTTCATATCTGGAACAAACCAATCTATTTGCTGATAATGCTGCTCAGTAATCGTTTAGATGAACGGCTAAAATATTTAATATACAGACGGAGGAAGAATTATGGTTAAAATGTTTTACGACAATGATGCTGATCTAAACATCATCAAGTCAAAAAAAGTTGCAGTATTGGGCTATGGTAGTCAAGGACACGCTCATTCATTGAGCTTGCATGATAGTGGTGTTGATGTAAAAGTCGCACTAAGAAAAGAAAGCAAACGTTGGGCAGAAGCGGAAAATGATGGTTTAACTGTATGTACAGTTGACGAAGCCTGCGAATGGGCTGATGTTATTATGGTTCTTTTACCAGATGAATCACAAAAAGAAGTGTACGATACACAGATTTTACCACATCTTACTGCAGGCAAAGCCTTGGCCTTTGCGCATGGATTTAATATTCATTTCGGCAGAATTAAACCACCGAAAGATGTTGATGTATTCATGATTGCACCAAAATCACCTGGACATCTTGTTAGAAGAATGTACACGGAAGGTGCTGGTGTTCCAGCTTTGGTAGCTGTAGAACAAAATCCATCAGGCAAAGCATTGGATTTGGCATTGTCCTATGCTAAAGGTATTGGAAATACAAGAGCTGGCGTTCTTGAAACTACCTTCAAAGAAGAAACCGAAACGGATTTATTCGGAGAACAAGCTGTTCTTTGTGGCGGTACTGCTAGATTAATCCAAGCTGGATTTGAAACTTTAGTGGAAGCTGGATACAAGCCTGAAATTGCTTATTTTGAGTGTTTACATGAACTTAAACTGATTGTAGACCTTATTTATGAGGCTGGTATAAGCAATATGCGCTATTCAGTAAGCGACACTGCTGAGTATGGCGATTTGACTAGAGGTCCTCGTATTGTAACAGAAGAAACCAAAAAAGAAATGAAAAAAATTCTTTATGAAATTCAATCTGGAGAATTTGCAAGAGAATACATTGCAGAGAATCAAGCAGGAAGACCTAAATTTAATGCTCTGCACAGAATGGGTGAAGAGCACTTGATTGAAACTACTGGCCATAGACTCAGAAAAATGATGCCATGGTTAGGCGATAAGAAAGCAAAATAGATGAGACTTAACAGGGTGAAAGTTTTCTTTCACCCTGTCTATTTGAGGTAAACATGTCTGTAATTGTAATCGGTGGAGGCGTATCCGGTATGATGGCTGCTATAGCTGCAGCCCAAAAGGGTGCCAAAGTAGTCCTCCTAGAACATAAACAAAAATTGGGTATAAAACTCAGCATAACAGGAAAAGGTCGTTGCAATTTGACAAACATAGCAAGCCAAGATGACTTTTTGTCCCAAGTTCCTGATAATTCCCGTTTTTTATATAGTAGCCTGAACCAATTTTCTTCTCAGGATTTAAGAGACTTCTTCGAGAATCATGGCTGTCCTCTTAAAGAAGAGCGCGGTGGACGAGTTTTCCCAAAATCCGACTCAGCGAAAGATATTGTACAAGTTTTAACGAAACAACTGCAAGTACAAACAGTTGAAGTCCGAACCAATGTTGAGGTAACGAAGGTTTTCCAAGAAAATGGGTGCATACAAGGGGTAATTTTATCGAATGGTGAAACATTACTAGGAACAGTAATTATAGCTACCGGCGGCAAAAGTTATCCTCTTACCGGATCTGATGGAAGTGGATATCGCTTTGCGAGAGATTTTGGTCATACGACGACTAAATTATTTCCATCCCTTGTTGGCCTATACTGCAAAGACGAGTGGATTGAACAACTAGCTGGATTAAGCCTTCGAAATGTGAATTTATGTGTTGGGCAAGGTAAAAAGAAGAGGGAAGCTTTTGGTGAGATGCTTTTTACTCATCAGGGTATTTCTGGTCCCATCGTCTTAACATTGTCTAGACATATTGTGAAACAATTGAATGAAAAAGACAGCGTAGAAGTATTTTTAGATTTCAAGCCTGCACTAACTGAAGATATATTGGATCAACGTCTTATTAGAGAGTTTTCAGAAAATGCAAAAAAAGACCTAGTGAATGTTATGAAATCTTTACTACCCAGTGCACTTATTCCCGTCATTTTGAAAATAAGTGAATTGGAACCACATATGAAATGTCATGCGGTGAACAAACAAGACAGACAAGGTTTAATTAGTGCCTTAAAACACCTTAGATTGACGGTTACCGGACATGCTGGATATAAGGAAGCCATCGTAACACAAGGTGGCATCAACGTACGAGAGGTAAATCCCAAAACAATGGCCTCGAAAAAAATGGAAGGGCTATATATGGCGGGGGAAATGTTAGATCTCGACGCTTATACTGGTGGTTACAATCTGCAGATTGCATTTTCAACCGGTTATGTCGCTGGTGTTCATGCAGCGGCTTACGATAAGGAGAAAACCGTATGATATCTATAGCCATTGATGGTCCTGCAGGATCGGGGAAAAGTACCATAGCGAAGCAACTAGCATCTCAACTAGGGTTTCTATACATAGATACAGGTGCGATGTACCGAAGTGCTACTTACAGCGTCTTAAAGGCCGGTTTACTTCCTACAGATGAAGACCGTATCGTAAAATTGGTGTCAAATCTCACAATTGATCTTAAAGGGGGACCTTCTGAACAAAAGGTATTCGTTGATGGTATTGATGTAACCGATGAAATTCGTAAAGATGAAGTATCTTCACTAGTTTCAGAGATTGCTAAAATTGGAGCTATTCGGAAAATCATGGTAGATAAGCAGCAAAAGATTGCATGCGAACATTCTGTCGTGATGGATGGGCGAGACATTGGAACCAAAGTTTTGCCAGAAGCAGACTTTAAGTTCTTTTTAACGGCAAGCCTTGAAGAAAGAGCGCGACGTCGAAAAAAAGATTTCGAAGCTTTAAAAGAGAATATTAGTTTCGAACAAATTAAAGAAAGTATCAGAAAACGGGATGAAATAGACGAAGGAAGAAAGATAAGTCCCCTTAGAAAAGCAGAAAACGCCATTCTAATTGATACCACCACAAAAAGTGTGGAAGAGATTTTAGATGATATGCTCATAATAATCAATAAGAATGGAAAAAAAGAATTTACTTCTTGATAAATACCTTATATAATTATTTCCGTAGGTATTAGAGAATTAGGAGTTAAAATTGATAATCAGAGTAGCAAAAACAGCTGGATTTTGTTATGGAGTGCGACGTGCGATTGATATCGCACAAAAGGCTAGGGATGAACATGGGTTCATTTATACCTATGGTCCACTCATACATAACGCCCAGGAAGTAGAGCGATTAAAAAGTCAAGGCATTATGGAAATCAAGGATGCATCTTCTGCCGACTATCTGGTCATTCGTTCACATGGAATTGGAAAGGATACTAGAGAAAGCTTGCAGGATAGCAATAATTTGATTGATGCAACCTGTCCAAATGTGTCAAAGGCCCAACGACTTTGTTCCCGGCTCGAAAAAGAAGATTATCATTGTATCATCGTGGGTGATAAAGACCATCCTGAAGTGCTGGGCTTACTAGAGTGGGGTGGAAAGAATGCAATTGCTGTAACTTCTGTTGCTGAGATTCCAGAATCTATTCTAGGATGCAAAGTTGCTTTGCTGTCACAGACCACACAGGATGAACGGCTGTTCAAGGAAATCGAGAAATGGCTAACCGAGAGGGTAGCCGATTTGAAAGTATATAACACCATCTGTCTTGCAACATCAAGTAGACAGAAGGAAGCCATAGAACTGGCAGAAATATCTGATGTAATGATTGTAATTGGCGGTAAACATAGCGCCAATACCAATAAATTATTCTCTATAATTAGAGAAACAAAAACTCCGGTGTATCACATTGAAGAAGCTTGTGAGCTAAAAAATAAATGGTTCGCAAGTACGGATACAGTTGGGGTAACAGCTGGCGCATCAACGCCAGACTGGATCATTGAGGAGGTTGTTGTAGCAATGGAAGAGATTAAGAACGAAACAATGGAGGAAAATACGGAATTAACTATGGCCGATATTTTCACCCCCAGCAGCGATGAGACTTATAAAGTCGGCGATATTTTAAATGCAGTAGTCGTGCAAGTGGGGCAAGACGAGGTTCTCGTGGACATCGGCGCAAAACGCGAAGGCGTAGTTGCAGCTAGAGAACTGGAGAATTTTGAAGAACTTAAAGCTGGTGATGAGCTTGAGTTGATGTTGGTTAAGAAAAGCAACAGAGAAGGCGCACCTGTGCTTTCTAAAAAAGCGATTGCCAGAAGAAAATATGAGAATGAAAAAAGACAACAAAAACGCGAGATGGCTAAAAAGTTCGACGGACTTAGTGCAAGCTTTGAAGAAAAAACTGAATTCGAAGTTACCGTTACCGAAGAAGTTAAAGGTGGCGTAGTCGTCGATTTAGATGGCCTTAGAGGATTTGTACCTGCTTCTCATTTAGAGATTGGGTTTGTTAACGACCTGAGCAAGTATGTAGGTGAAAAACTTCGTGTTCGCATTATTGAACTTGATAAAAAGAAAAATAGAATCGTTTTATCTCAAAAGGATATTTTAGCTGAAGAACGTGAATCACTAAAAGTAGAAACTTGGGCTAAACTTGAAGAGGGTGCTGTAGTAGAAGGTACGGTTTGCCGTACTGCAAAATTTGGTGCCTTCGTTGACCTTGGTGGCATTGATGGTTTGCTCCACATTTCTGAAATGGGATGGAATAAGGTAGATAAACCGGAAGACGCTGTAAACATTGGCGATAAAATCGAAGTGAAAGTTCTTTCTATCGACCGCGATAAAGAGAAAATTGCACTTAGCTTGAAAGCCCTCCAGGAAGATCCTTGGGTAGTAGCTTCTACTAAGTATCCTGAAGGTAGCGTTGTTAAAGGTAAGGTATTAAGAACCACTGATTTCGGTGCATTCGTTGAAATCGAACCTGGTTTTGAAGGCTTGCTACATATCTCCGAACTAGCTTACGAACGTGTTGAAAAGGTTGAAGATGTCGTTAAACCTGGTGACATCGTAGATGTGAAGATCATCAAGATTAATCCTGATGAGAAAAAAATTGGATTGTCTATCAAAGCTACACTTGAAAAACCTGCAGCACCTGCAAGACCTAGACCTAAGAAAAAAGTTGCTCCTAAAGTAGAGAAAAAAGAGTTCCAATACTCTACAGAAGACGATGTTCCATTGACATTGGGAGATGTATTCGGCGATTTGCTGGATAGCACAAAAGAGTAATATAAAAGCGATGGCCTTGGCCATCGCTTTTTTTATTCTTTCTTTTGAAAAAAGAAGTTTTAAATATGTTAAAATAAACAAAGTGGTGCGCTTGACAGGATTCGAACCTGCGACTTCTAGCTCCGGAGGCTAGCGCTCTATCCACTGAGCTACAAACGCGAACAACTAGTAGTATACTGAATTCTATGCCAGATGTAAAGTGAGGAATACATAAAATATGAGAAGCATACAGTACAATCAAATCGTGCAAACTTTATCCAAAGCTTGCATAGATGCCAACATTCTGGCATCAGAGGATTTGCTCTGCGCCTACCAAAATGCAATTAAACATGATACTCAAGATATTGCTACGGAAGTGCTGCAGGACCTTTTTTTGAATGCCGAAATAGCCAAAAAAAATAATATGCCAATTTGTCAGGATACGGGTAGTGCCGTAGTGTTTTTAGAATTAGGTCAAGATATTCAAATAGAAGGCGGCTATTTGATGGATGCTATTAATGAAGGGGTACGCAAAGGGTATCGTGAGGGGTACCTAAGAAAATCTATCGTTTCCGATCCCTTAAAACGCATAAACACTGGCGACAACACTCCAGCCATAGTTCACACAGAAATAGTACCTGGTGATACCTTTCAGATTACAGTAGCACCGAAAGGTGGTGGAAGTGAAAACATGTCTAGATTAAAAATGCTCACTCCTTCAGATGGATGGGAGGGATTTAAAGACTTTTTACTTACGACTGTAAAAGAAGCTGGTCCCAATCCATGTCCTCCGATAATTGTCGGTGCTTGTCTTGGGGGCAATTTTGAAAGTTGTGCCTTGGAAGCTAAGAGAACATTGCTTAGACCTATTGGTGAACGACATAGCGACCCGGAAATAGCATCCTATGAGATGGAATTATTGGCGGAGGTTAACAAGCTGAATATTGGCCCCCAAGGATTTGGCGGTGATACCACTGCTTTTGATGTGCATCTTTCCTTTTTACCTTGCCATATTGCCTGTATGCCCGCAGCAGTAAACTTGAACTGTCATGTCGCACGACACATCTCGTTTACTCTTTAACTAGTGGAGATTTTATGAATTTAATGATTGCCATTGCCCCGGCTATATTGGTCTTGTATTACATCTATCAAAAGGATATCCTAGCAAAGGAACCTCCAGGCACATTATTGAAGTTGTTTATTTGGGGCGCTTTTTTGGTAATTCCTGCCAGCATCTTGGAAAATTCTTGGTATATAAATCCAACAGGTACTGATGTTATTGATTATTTTATGTTATCTTTTTTCAATGTGGCTTTGATAGAAGAAGGACTAAAATATCTAGTATTTATTGTTTTTATTTGGAAAGGCGAAAAAGAGTTTGATGAGTTTTTCGATGGGATAGTATATGCCATATTTATCTCTCTTGGATTTGCGACAATTGAAAATATTTTTTATGTAACGACTTTTGGTACATCAACAGGTATAATCAGGGCTATAACCGCAATACCTCTACATGCTGTTTGCGCTGTAATAAGTGGAAGCTATTTGAGCCGTGCTAAGTTTTTAAATCACGCATCAGTCAATTTAGTGAAAGCGTTTATTTATCCGATCCTGTTACATGGTTTATATAACTTTATACTATTTTTGAATAATCCGGTCATGTCAACCATAGTATTTCCTCTTTTGGTTATTTCTTACTACAGACTAGGATTAAAAAATATCAAAATGCTATCTGGAAAATAGAGGAGGAAGATCCTAAATGCCTAAAGAAATACATCTTACGACACCGATCAAAACAGAGGATATTTCTGAGCTTCGGGCAGGCGACCGTATTCTGTTGAGTGGAACTATATTTACAGCTAGAGATACAGCTCATAAAAGAATTGTGGCCAGCCTCGATAAAAATGAAAAACTACCTTTTGAACTTGCTGGATCAGTAATATATTATGCAGGACCTGCACCTGCTCCGCCGGGAAAACCAATCGGCTCAATTGGACCTACGACTAGCTATCGCATGGATGCATATGCACCTAGATTAATTGAACATGGTCTGAAGATTATGATCGGTAAGGGTTTGCGAAACAAAGAAGTGAAAGATGCAATTGTTAAACATCAAGCCATTTATTGCGCTGCCTGGGGCGGTGCAGGTGCCTTGCTTGCCAGTCGAATTATCGCAGCTACCTGTATTGCCTATGAAGAATTAGGGCCAGAGGCGGTATATAAACTGGAGGTTAAAGACTTTCCGGTAATGGTTGTAAATGACACCAAGGGACACGATGCATACGAACTATATGGAGGGATCAAATGAAAAAAATTGCAGTACTGATGGGCGGTACATCCACTGAAAGTAAAATCTCTCTCAAATCAGGAAAGGCTGTTGCGGAGGCTTTGCTAAGCAAGGGATATGACGTACTTTCACTAGATACATCTGAGACATCTTGGTTTACTAAGCTAGATAGTTTTGGCCCTGATGTAGTTTTTATTGCACTACATGGCAAAGGTGGCGAAGATGGTACTATGCAAGGCTACCTTGAAACCAAAGGCTATGTCCATACTGGAACAAATGTCTTGGGAAGTGCTGTTGCTATGAATAAAATAACCTCACAGCATATCCTGTCAAAAGCGGGGCTACCAATACCTCAATATTTTGTGATCGATATAGAAGCATATAAAAAGCAAGGGACTCAACACTCTATTCAATCCCTAAAGGAAGCTATTGGGTATCCGATGGTCGTTAAAGCGCCTTCCCAGGGCTCTTCGATTGGAATATATTTTGTTGAGAACGATGAAGAACTAATACAAGGGTTAGAAGCTGCCTTCCAATTAGAAGACCAATTGTTGGTGGAGTCTTTGATAGAGGGAATGGAGATTACGGTATCTGTTGTCGGCAATGAAAATCCGTTTCCTATGAATACATTGGAAATTACAACAACTACTGGATGCTACGACTATGAGACAAAGTATACACCTGGTATGAGTCAACATATTATTCCAGCTAGACTTCCAGAGTCGGTTAGACTACATTGCCGTCAAGTTTCCCGCGAGGCGTATAAGGCTTTAGGGTTACGTGGCTTTGGTAGGGTTGACTTAATGCTGGATAAGGACAATAATCCTTATATTCTAGAAGCGAACACCATCCCTGGCATGACTGAGACAAGTCTGATACCGGACGCAGCACGATACCTTGGAATAGATTTTGTAACGCTGGTGGAACTGATATGCGAAATGGCATTGGGAAATGATTTTCCCGAGAAGTATAAGGACATAACGAAGTGGTAAATAGTATTGATTTAAATCAACTCAAAAAATATTATGATCAGGCCAATGAAGCTGTTAATCAATGGTGGCTGAGCTATCAACCAATTTACGAATCAAATCATGCAAAAATGATTAAAGCGTTCCAAGAATTCAAGGTGACGCAGGAATGCTTCTCTGGTAGCACAGGATATGGTTATAGCGATTATGGCCGTGATCTTTTGGATAACATCTTTGCCCATGTATTTGAAGCTGAAGACGCGCTTGTACGCACGCAGTTGGTCTCAGGAACACATACCCTAGCTGTATGTCTATTTGGTCTTTTGCGACCGTCTGAACGCCTGGTATCGTTTTGTGGTACACCATACGATACCTTATTAGAAGTCATTGGACTGACAGGGAATCAAAAGGGAAGCCTGATGGAATTTGGAATACATTATTCTGAACTTCCGGAAAATCTTCCTCTACAAGAAAAAGTAGAGCAACTTCCAAAAGATACCAAAGTTGTGTTAATTCAACGCTCTAGGGGATATGCCTGGCGGGCCTCCTACAGCATTAATCAAATTCAAGATATGTGCCGAGCCATAAGGTTAAAAAGACCGGATGTTACGATAATGGTAGATAATTGTTATGGCGAATTTACCGAAGAAAGAGAACCTCTTGCTGCAGGAGCAGATATCATCGCAGGATCTTTAATTAAAAATCCTGGTGGCGGTCTTGCACCGATTGGAGGGTATATAGCAGGGCGCAAAGACTTGATTCAAGATGTAAGTTATCGGCTAACCTCTCCAGGAATCGGTCGGGAGGTAGGGGCTGTCGATGGCAGTACAAATCGGATGCTCTATCAAGGATTTTATTTGGCTCCTCATACGGTAGGAGAAGCCCTGAAATCAGCAGTTTATACCGCCTCCATTTTTTCGCAGCTGGGGTATGACGTGTCTCCTGGCTTACAGGATGTACGTTCAGGAATTGTGCAAGCTGTTCGCTTTAATAAAGAAGATGAACTTATCGATTTCTGTCAGGCTATTCAAAAAAACTCCCCCATAGATTCTCATGTAGTACCGTTGCCATGGGATATGCCGGGCTATGATGATGCAGTTATCATGGCAGCCGGAACCTTCATTAGTGGGGCTACTAGTGAATTAAGTGCAGATGCACCCATTCGCACGCCGTACACACTTTACGTGCAGGGTGGATTAAGTTTTGAATATAGTAGATTGGCAATTAATGAGGCAGTAAGAATGATTGTTAGCAACCGAAATTCCTAAGTACGAAAGCATTTGAAATAACAATTGAACAAGTACAGTAAAGGGCACGTTCATTTTTTTGAACGTGCCCTTATATTTACACATATAGCATTATCATTAGATTAGAGGTTAGGAAATATTTCGGTAAATCCCAATCACTTTACCGAGTATATCCACCTTATCCGCAAATATGGGTTCCATAGTGTGGTTTTCTGGTTGCAATCTGAAACGTTTATTTTCTCGGTAAAATCTTTTAATAGTTGCTTCATTGTCTGGTAGCATGGCAACCACGATTTCACCATTATTGGCCGTGTTTTTCTTTTCAATAATTGCTAAATCACCATCATTAATTCCTGCTTCAATCATGGATTCCCCAACAACTTCCAAGATGTAAGCATCTCTGCTGCCAATCAAAGATAGAGGAAGGGGATACGTTTCCTGGATATTCTCGATGGCTTCAATGGGAATACCAGCGGTTACTCTACCTAAAAGAGGAACATTGACCATTTGAACATCTGCTAATAGTTCAGGAGCAACAGAAATGGAATCATCCATTTCTACAAGCTCAATCGCTCTTGACATAGCATGATTGCGTCTGATATAACCCAAAGCCTCCATATTTTTTAAATGTGTATGTACAGTGGAAATGGAATGTAGTCCAACTGCTTTAGCAATTTCGCGTACAGTGGGCGGATACCCTTTTTCTGAAACGTATCTTTTGATCATATGATAAATTTGTTCTTGGCGCTTGGTTAAATCAGTCATCATATATCCTCCTTAAATGGATTATATCATAGGTAGATTGTTGTTACAAACATATGTTCTGTTTATTTCTTTACAACGAACTAATGTTCTGTTATTATAGCTATAGAGAACGAATGTTCGCATAGGAGGCGATGTCATGTTTTGGAATAAGAGAAAGAAAGCAAAGAGAAGAAGAATTGTAATTCGGATAAGCAAGGCAGCTTTTGTAGTTCGTGTTTTGAGCATGATAATTGCTTTACAGCTGATTTTGATACCAACAGCGTATGCAATTAATCGAGTGGCCAAGACTGATAAGATACTATCCAATAATGAGCTAGCTTCTATAGAAGCTACTTCCTATAGTACAATACTAGTCCAAAAAGGCGATACGCTATGGGATCTTGTTGAGGAAAACTATTCTGGTACCAAGGATATACGCGAAATAATTTATTTTGTAAAAGAGTCTAACGGCATTGATTCTACCATATATCCTGGGCAGACTTTAAATATCCCAATTGAGTGATTATATTTGCTAACATGAACTAAATAGTAATATACTTATGCTACAAGTAATCTTGTAGCATTTTTTAATGGGAGGTATTATGAAACGCAGATATAAAATTGGTTTAACGGTCGTTATCCTTGTATTAATCGCAGCGGTATTTTGGGTAGTGACTGGTGATAAGCCACAAAGTATTACTAGTAAGGTTGTTGCGCAAGAGCCACTACGACAAATATTTAGTGCTTCAGGGAAAATTGTTCCTCACAAAACTATCGATATTCAATCGCAAATATCTGGAATTATAAAAAGCATACCTGTAAGCGAGGGACAACTAATTGAAGAAGGCGATATTTTGGTTGAATTGGATAATACGGATGCCTTAAATGCATTGGAAGCGGCAGAACTTCGAGTTGAAATTGCACAAAGCTCACTAAAAGAGTTAGAAACATCAAGCTTATCTATGGCTGGAGAAACATTAAATCAAGCAAAAATTGCATTAAACAGTCAAGAAGAATTAGTTGCAGATTATGAATATCTCTATTCGAATGGTGCTTTGGACCAAAATACCTTGGAAAATGCCATAGCAAGATACAAAGCACTCTCATCTCAATACAATAGTGCATTAGCCAATTACAGATCTTTTCAAGGTGGCGGTGCTCTAAATAAATCTGCAAAACTACAGATAGAACAAGCGAAAAAAGATTTACTTTCTGCTACTACAACTTTAGATAAATATTGTCTAGTTAGCCCTACAAGTGGACTTCTAACAAATATTGTCAAAGAAGAAGGCGAAGTGGTACAGGCTGGTACAACCATCCTAACTATTGCTGATGAACCCAACTCCTACGTATTATTAAAAGTAGATGAAAAGAGCATAGGAAA